>DASRCS010000158.1:0-10232 GCA_035652995.1 Pyrinomonadaceae bacterium | reverse complement strand
CATCGGGTAGCCGCCGTGGTCGGCTCCGACGGCGATGATCTTCTCGGCGCGCGGGCCGCGTCGCGGAGTGCGGCGGACGAGTTCGATGCGGCGCTCGCGCACGATGTCGGCGGCGAGAGGCGTCAGGCGTGCGCCCTCGGCGACGCGCAGCCGCGAGCCTTCGGCGAGTCCGCGCACGTCGTCCTCGGTGATGACTGTCTTTGAAGACTCGTCGCGCGCGTACTCTTTCTCCGCCTGCGCCGGCATGTCTGCCACGACGTTCACGACGCGCGCGAGCGGTTGCTCGCCCGACGGCGAGCGCGGTTCGCTTGCAAGCGCGCCGACCGTAGCACTGGTCGAAGTAGTGGTCGCGCGTGCTTCTCCTTCTTCTGCGGGCGCGGCGTTCTCAAGCACCTCGCGCACGAGCGCGCGGACGCGGTCGCGTGTTGATTGTTCTTCAGGCATCTTGAAGCTGTTGGCTGTTAGCTATTAGCTGTTAGCTTCTGATTCCTTCGCGGCCTTTGCGAATACCTTTGTTCGCGGCCTCTGTGGTTAAGATTCGGATTCTCTAACCGCAAAGACGCGAAGAAGGCGCGAAGGTCGCAAAGAACAAAAGCTAACAGCTAACAGTTAATCGCTAATCGCTCTCCTGTTGACCTCGCGTGAAAGCTCTCTTAGTATGTCGCACCACGGGGGCGGGCGCAAACGGTTCCTGCCCGCGCGACTTTCAAAACCTTCCCGGAGTCAGACGGAGGCCGCAATTGTCTTCATCCGCAATCGCCGTGTCGGAGTTCAGCAACCCTAACCTCGAACCCTTGTTCACAGCCGAGCAGATTCAGACGCGCGTCTCTGAGATGGGCGCGGAGATTGCGCGCGACCATGCGGGCACGACGCCTTTGCTCATCGGCGTGCTCAAGGGCGCGTGCATCTTCCTGAGCGACCTCGTGCGCGCGACAGACCTGCGGCTCGGCGTCGAGTTCATGGCGATTTCGAGCTACGGGGCGGGTACGCGCTCGTCGGGCGAGGTTCGCATCGTGAAGGACTTGGACGTGCCGGTCGAGGGGCGCGACATCCTCGTCGTCGAGGACATCGTTGACACGGGCCTGACACTCTCGTACCTGATCGCGAGCCTTCACGGTCGCGGCGCGAAGAGCGTGAAGCTGGCGGCGCTCCTCGACAAGTGGGAGCGGCGCGAGCGCCAGGTGAAGATTGACTACTGCGGCTTCCGCATCCCCGACGCCTTCGTCGTCGGCTACGGTCTGGACTTCGCCGAGCGCTACCGGAATCTTCCCTACATCGCCGTCATCAAAGACCCTTCGCTCGGTTAGACGCTCGACGCCCCTGCCGGCTTTCATATCAATCTTCAGGTGTGCGATTGGAATAAAACACCGCGGACTTTCCTGGCGAGTTTAAGAACCTAACGACTTCCCATTCCGTATTCACAACGGCGCGTCGAGCGCTGACGACTCCCGCGCGTCCGACTTCCTTCAAACGGAGTACCGATGAGAACAAAATCGAAGACGACATTCAACGTTCTCGCAATCTGCCTGCTCGCATTCGCACAGGCGGCGAGCGCGCGGGCGAACTCGGCAAACGGCGCGCAAACGAATGGCGCAACGACGAACGCCGCGTCGCAGAACATCGCGGGCGAGTGGCGCGGCACGCTCTCGGCGCAGGGCGCGCAGCTCCGACTCGTGCTCAAGCTCGCGCAGAGTCCGTCCGGCGCGCTCAACGCCACGCTCGACAGCCCCGACCAGAACGCTTCCGACCTGCCGCTCGAAAACATCAAGTTCGCCGACCACATCCTGAGCTTCGAGTTCAAAGCGGGAGCAGCGCCCGCCATCTTCGAGGGCGCGGTCAGCCGCGACGGGACGGAGATCGCCGGCTTCTGGCAGCAGGGCGCGCCGCTGCCCCTCGTCTTCACGCGCGAGCTGTCGAACAACACGCAGCCGAACGCGGGCAACGCACAGCCGAGCGCGAACGTGACGACTGCCGCCGCGTCATTCAAGCGCGGTCGCGTCGAGTTGCAGCCGTGCGGCCTGCCGAACATTACGAAGGACGCGCTGTGCGGGCAGTACGAAGTCTTCGAGAACCGAGACGCGAAGTCGGGGCGCAGGATCAAGCTGAACCTGCTGGTGCTGCCCGCGCTCGCCGACAAGCCCGCGCCCGACCCGATCTTTTACCTCGCGGGCGGCCCCGGCGGTGGCGCGACTTTCTACGCGAACGCCTCGTTCATCCTCCCGCTCCACCGCACGCGCGACGTGGTGCTTCTCGACCAGCGCGGCACGGGCAAGTCGAACCCTCTGCGCTGCCAGTTCCGCGGCGACCCCGCGGAGATGAACGGCTACTTCTCAGACCGCCTGACGCCCGAAGCGGTGCGCGCGTGCCGGGCCGAGTTGGAGAAGACGGCAGACCTCCGACTCTACACGACGACCATCGCGATGGCCGACCTCGACGAAGTGCGGCAGGCGCTCGGCTACGGGAAGATAAACGTCTATGGCGGCTCTTACGGCTCGACCGCGGCGCTCGCCTACCTGCACCTCTACCCGCAGAACGTCCGCACGGTCACGGTCATGGGCGTCGCGCCGCTCGACCTCAAACTCCCGCTCTCGTTCGGCAAGGGCGTCGAGCACGCGCTCGAACGCCTGTTCGCCGACTGCGAGGCGGACGCGAGTTGTCACCGCTCGTTCCCCGACGTTCGCAAAGAGTTCGCGGCGGTCGTCGAACGTCTGGACAAAGGGCCTGTCACCTTCGACACGCTCAGCCCTTTCACCGGCAAGAGGCAGCAGGTGACGATGACCCGCACCGGCTTCATCGAGAACGTCCGGCTGATGCTCTACCTGCCGGACGTGATGGCGCTGATGCCGCTGCTCATACACCAGGCGTACCAGCAGGACTTCGGCTACTTCGGCCTGGTCGGCTACCAGGTCTTCCGCGCGGTTGACTCGCAGATCGCGCGCGGGATGCAGCTCTCGGTCATGTGCGCCGAAGACATCCCGTTCGTCACCGACGCCGAGATCAAAGAGCGACTGACCGGCACGCTCTACGGCGACACGAGCGCGGGACTTTACCGCAAAGCCTGCGCCGAGTGGCCGCGCGGCGAAGTGCCCGCGAACTTCGCCGCGCCGATCAAGTCCGACATTCCGGTGCTCATGCTCTCAGGCGAACTAGACCCCGTGACTCCGCCCGAACTTGCGACGCCGCTTTTGCGCTCACTTCCGAACGGACGGCAAGTCATCCTCCGCAACGCCACGCACAACACCTACGACTGCGCCGAAGGTCTCGCCCGCGACTTCATCGAGCGCGGCACAACCCAGGGACTCGACGCCTCCTGCGCCGAGCAGATCAAGCGCCTGCCCTTCACCACAACGCTCCCGCCGCTCCCGATTCCGAAGTAGCCGGCGGTCACACCAAACGTTTGACGCAAAGCGGGCGGCGAGTCGTATCGTCAATGACTCGCCGCCCGCTTTTTACTTTCAAAGTTTTTCGGCGCTCGCCCCGATTCAGTCGGCGATGAGTGAAAGAAAACTTTCGCCCGCAGGGAGTTTCAGGCCGAAGTTGTCGGCGATGGTCTGGCCGATGTCGGAGAGGGAGGTGCGGTCGCCGAGATTTACGCCCGCGCGACCGCCGAAGACGAGGAGCGGCGCGTACTCGCGCGTGTGGTCGGTGCCGCGGTAGGTCGGGTCGTTGCCGTGGTCGGCGGTGATGATGAGAAGGTCGCGGTCGCGCATCGCCGCCTCGATTTCGGGAAGGCGCGAGTCGAAGTGTTCGAGCGCGCGCGCGTAGCCCTCGGTGTCGCGGCGGTGGCCGTAGAGCATGTCGAAGTCAACGAGGTTTGAGAAGATGAGTCCGCGCGTCTCTCCTTTGAGCGCGGCGACGGTCTCGTCAATTGACTGGTCGTTGTTCTTGCCCGGCAGCTCCTTCGTCACGCCCGCCGCGTCGTAGATCGAAGAGATTTTTCCGACGGCGACAACGTCGAGTCCCGCGCCCGAAATTATCGGCAGGAGCATCTCGCGCGGCGGCGGCACGGCGTAGTCGTGACGGTTCTCGGTTCGCTTGAACGCGCCCGGTGAACCTATGAACGGGCGGGCGATGACGCGACCGACTTCGTGCTCGCCGCGCAGGATGTTGCGCGCCGTCTCGCAAATCTCGTAGAGGCGCGGGACGGGGATGACCTCTTCGTGCGCGGCGATCTGGAAAACCGAGTCGGCGGAGGTGTAAACGATGGGCTTGCCCGTGCGGACGTGCTCCTCGCCGAGTTCCTTGATGATCTCCGTCCCCGACGCGGGGCAGTTGCCGAGCACGCCGGGCACGCGCGCCTCGGCGACGAAGCGGTCGATAATTTCTTCGGGGAAGCCGTGCGGGTAGGTCGGGAACGCGCGCTCCAGAATTATCCCGGCCATTTCCCAGTGGCCCGTCGTCGTGTCCTTGCCGTTCGAGCGGAGCGCGCAGCGACCGAACGAGGCGCGCGGCTCTTCGACCGGCGCGACGCCGCTCAAATGTCTGATGTTCCCCAGGCCCCAACTCTGAAGGTTCGGAAGCGCGACCGCGCGCGACTCGCAGATGTGTCCGAGCGTGTCCGCGCCCGCGTCGCCCCACGCCGCCGCGTCCGGCATCTCGCCCATTCCGAGGCTGTCGAGCACGATCAGTGTGATGCGATTAAAAATATGTTTATTCCTTTGCATACTTTTCACTTAACAATAGACTTGCCTTTAGCTATTCGCCTCTTTTTACTAACTGACTTGCCAGTTCTCCGAGCCTTCCTTGGGCTATTGAGAAAATCCCACATCTCCCCAGTAAGCGAACCATCTGTGTTGTATGGATTATATTCGGCAACTATGAAGAACGCCTGTGGAAATTTCTTATCAATTAGATTAGTTAACCTACTTGCATCCCGATCAGAAACAATAAATATCGTATTAGGTAAAGACCTAACCAAATTTAACACTTCACCTTTAGACTCCAAGAACGTCACCAATTCATCATCAGATATTTCTCGCTGATAAAACGAAATTATGTAGGCTTTCATTCCTGCTACCCTCAACCTCTATTGATAGGATTCGCCGTAGCTCGTCGTGTTCCAAGGCTAAAGGGAGTTCGCCGCGTATTCCTTGTTCTTTTCATAGCCGACCTGCTTCTGACGCTTCCCACAGCCTTATAATCGACGGTTAACTCTGGCACATGCTCGTCTTCATATTTTTCGATCAATACCCCAATCACTTCCATCAGCGAGGCTAATGGGTGTGATTCGTCACCGCCAATCTCATCGATCAACCCATCAAGCAGCAACACAAGTTTGCCGTATTCTTCAGCCTTGCGGGGAACGGAAACACTTCCGGCCAATACTGACCAAGCGTTCGCAGTTTGTTCGATGTTCAGATTACGCATTGCTTATTCCTTCCATTTCCCTCGGTCGTATTCCTCATGCGTGAGAATCGCACGGATATAAATTCTCTTCCGATTATAATGAATCGCCGTCACCAGACGAACTTTGTTGCCGCCCACGTTGAATACTGTAAGTTTACCGACTAGGTCGGCGGAAGGAAAGACTGCGCGCAGTTCGACGAAGGAAGAAAATTCGTTCTTCCGCATAAGTTGATACCACGTCGCGAGAGCCGTTCTCGTATCGGCGTGCACCTCCGCAAACTCATTCAGACGTTTACGAGTGATGACGTGCATTCCAAAATGCAGCTTCGGTGAAGCTCATTAAGGCTAGCGGATATTAAACGACTCAACCCTTCGGCGCTTGGTAGCCTTCGCGCGCGCGAACCTGCGCGTCTTTGACGCCGCGCACTTGGACGCGGATGGCGCGGTACGTGCCGTCGCGCGAGGTGTTCGAGGAGTAGTAGCCGATGCTGTACTGCGTGCCGATGTCGTCGGCGACCTGTTTGAACGCGCGCTGCGCGTCGCGGAGGTCTGCCGCCGCGAAGGTCTTGCCGCCGGACTCGCGCGCGAGTTGGCCCATCTCCTTGCGCGCGACCTGATAGAGCGTGCTGCTCGCGTGCATCCGCTCGAACTGGCCCATGCGGCAGAAGTCTGAGAAGTCCGCCGAGTCGGCTGTGGGCGCGATGATGCGGCGGTAGCGTTCGAGCTGCGTGCTGGAAAGCCGGAGAGCGCCGTCGTCCTGACAGTCGCCCATCAGACGCTCTTCGACGTAGTCCTCCGTGTTGACCTCGACGAAGTAGGAGATCAGCCCCGCGCGCTTCAAAGACTCGCGCGCCTCGGCGAACTCCGAATCGCTCGTCGAGTCAACGCCGTCGGTCAAGGCGACGAGGGCGCGACGCCCGCGCGTCTCCTTCGTCGGCTCGTCGCGGAAGATTTCCCGCGCGACCTTTTCCAGCCCGTCGTAGAAGGGCGTGCCGTTCGACGCGCCGATGGCCTCGACCGCCTCGCGCAACTCGTCGCGGTCGTCGGTGAGCGGCGCTTTGACTTCGACCGTGGCGAGTTTGGTGTCGCCGTCCTGCTTCGTGTTGAAGGCGACGACGGCGACGCGGTCGCCGGGGCGCAGGGCATCGATGAAGGAGAGCGCGGCATGGCGGATGAGTCCGACCTCGGCGCGCGTCGAGCCGGACGTGTCCAAGAGGAGCGCGACCTCGAAGGGCGCTTCGGTCGTCGTGAAGTTCGTGATCTTCTGCGGGCGACCGTCCTCGAAGACTTGGAAGTCGTCGGCGCGCAAGCCGGTCACGGGCCGCCCCGTCGAGTCGGTGACGACCGCGGGCACGGAGATCAGTTGCGTCTCGATGCGGACAACGTCGTTCTCGTCAACCTCCTGCGCGGCGGCGTCCGTCGCCTGCTGCTTCGACTGCGGCGCGGGCGTCGTCGAGACGCGGCGCGGTCGCTGGTGCGCGCCGTCCTGCGCGCCGACGTGCGCGCTCAGGCCGAGCGCGGCGGCGACGGACAGGACGAGGGCGGATGCGAAAAGTTTTGTGCTTGCCTGAAGCTTCGGCACGGTCTTACACTCTCGTCGTAAATTTCAACGTAAAATATAGCCGCAAACGCGCGCGTTCGGAAAGCGTAAAAAGATGCCCGTCATCGGGAGACTCGACGAACAAGTTGACGGCGTTCTCATCTCGCCCGTCTCGAAGAGGCGGCGCGATGAACAACCTTCACGGAAAGACGAAGACTCGACCGCGCGACCTGATGACGCTCCGACTCAAACGCCGACGAAGGATGAGAGTTCCGCGAACGCGGGCGAGTTGCCCGTCTGGCTCTTGTGAAAGGCGAAAGGCGGAAGGGTGAGGGATGAAGTGATGGCGACTTGCCTTTACTTCATCCTTCCGCCTTCATCCCTTATTTCCAAATTCCCGCCGCGCGCCACTGTTCGCCGACCTTCGTCTCGTCGGCCATTCGTTTGATCTCGTCTGCCGTGAGTCTGCGACCGAAGCGCTGCGGGCGGGCGGCGATTTCGTAGGCGGTGGCGGCGAAGACTGCGACCGCGGATGCGTAGTCGCGCGGCTCGATCTTGTCGGGCGTGTCGGCGATTGTGTGGTGGACGGGGAAGTACGGCGTCTCGTCCTGAATCAGAATCAGGTTGGGCACGCCCTCGGCCATGAAGGGCGCGTTGTCGGTCGCGGCGAAGGCGGCGTGTTCGATGGCGAAGTCGCCGAACTGCGAGAGCGGCTGCGAGAGTTCGCGTATCCCTTCGTCGAGGTCTGTGCGCCCCATCGAGAACCAGCCCTGCGGGCGGCCAGCGCCGATGTCCATGACGAGCGCCGCGACGGTCTTGTCCATCTCAGCGCGGTGTCGCTCGACGTAAGCTATCGAGCCGACCATCCCCTCCTCTTCTCCCGTGAACAAAATGAAGCGGATCGTGCGGCGCGGCTTTAAGTTCAGCGCCTTGATCGCGCGCGCCGCTTCGAGCACAGCGCCGGAGCCTGCGCCGTTGTCGAGCGCGCCGGGGCCGAGGTCGTTCGAGTCGAGGTGCGCGCCGAGGACGACGACCTCGTCCGCGAGGTCTGTGCCGCGTATCTCGCCGACGACGTTCGCCGCCTCGACCGCGCCGCCGATTTTGTTGTTCACGTCGAGACGCGCGCGCGGAGTCTTGCCGTCGGCGATCAAGCGTCGCAGCAACAGAACGTCCTCGCGCGCGAGCGAGACGGTCGGCATCGCGGCGAGCCTGCCCGTCGCCGTGAACTCGACCGGCGCGGTGTAGAGAATCGAGTGCGGCTTGTCCGCCGCGAGCATGACGGCGAGCGCGCCCGCATCTTTCAACTCGCTGACGAGTCCCGCGGCGCGGTAGAAGTTGTAGATCACCGAGTCGAGGTCTGAGCCTTCGGGCACGACGAGCGCGACGCGGCCTTTGACCTGCGCGGCGACGCGCCGAACGTCTTCGGGCCGGCCAGCGCCCACGTCAATCACTTCGCCCTCGACCGGCCCCTGCGTTCCGGGCGTCCAAGTGTAGGACGCGACGGCGAGCGCGCGGCTGCCTCCGCCGGAGACGAGCGCGGCGCTCGCCGGCCCGCGCTCCCAGGAGGCTGCCATGCGATAAGGCTCGCGCCGGACGTTCGAGAGTCCGAGACGCCTCATCTCGCCCTCGGCCCATTCCTCCGCGCGGCGCTCGTTCGCGGTTCCGGTCAGGCGGCTGCCGATGTCGTCGCTGAGCGCGGAGACGTACTTCAACTGCCGCCCGTTGGTGAAGACCTCGCCGACGATGCGCGCCGCGGCGTCGCGCTCGGCGGTCGTCTGCGCGCGCGAGCCGGGGATGAACAGTAGAAGCATGGAGAGAAGCGGAATCAACAAGACGCGTCTTCGATTCATCTGGGGTCTCCTTGTCCCGTTCGGGTGAACGGGTAGAGTTTCCTGAGTCTCACGGGAGATATCACACGAGACTTTACGAAGCAATCACCGGGGGAGGATTTCGCCGCGACACTTGGGCACACGTCTGCTTCCGCTGGCGCTTGCTTCAGCGGCGTTCGCCGCGCCCAGATTTCAAAGCGAATTCACGTCTTCATTTCAAAGCGAGGTCACGTTTTCAACTAGCCGTGATTTTCAAATCGCGAGACTGCTTGGCGCTTGACACGCGGGCGCGCTTCTCTTAAATTGTGACTTCGGTCGCGGAAGGTTCTTTGCAGGCACGTATGTCAACGGTAGACGGCCACCCTTACAAGGTGGAGGTTGGGGGTTCGAATCCCTCCGTGCCTACCAGATGCGAACCGATTTGAAAATTCAAGTTTCTCGCGGAGTCGTAGTTCAGTTGGTTAGAACGCCGGCTTGTCACGTCGGAGGTCGCGGGTTCGAGTCCCGTCGGCTCCGCCACTAATTCATTGTGGTGCAAAGAGTTGCGCCCGCCGTTTTTTTTTCGGCGGGCGCTTCTTTTTTGGCCGCGTGTCAGTAGGCGTGTCAGTAGAATTTCTCGGCGATTCTTCCGGCGAATTCCCCAACTCCTCGGCGATCAAATCCACCGTCTGCTGCTTGAACAATGGACTTAGATGCTGGTACCGTTTCAGATCTCTGCTCTTGTGCCCCGTCATCTTCGAGATGATCGGGTCGGGGATGCCCTTCATGAACAGCACGGTCGTGGCGTAGTGCCGCAAGTCGTGGATTCTTAGGTCGTTCACGCCCGCCAGACGACAGACCCTCCTGAAACGCTTGCCTATGTCCCACGCGTGGGGCTTTGAGAATTTCTCAACGTCTTTGAATCTAACGTTGGGCTTGGCCGGGAACAGGTACTCGCATTTGCCGAAATTCGGTAGGCTTTTGATGGCGTCCACGGCGAGCTGCGAGAGCGGGATTTTGATCGGCTCGCCGTTCTTTGTGCGCTTGACGTGGACGTAGGGGACTTGGGCGTCGAGGTGCAGCTCCGAATACTTCCTCGGCAGGATGCTGCCCTTTCGCAGCCCCGTGGTCGCCGCGATGACGATGAAGGCTTTCAACTCCGGATCGCCCTCCCGGTCGCAGACCTCCAGCAAGCTCCTCAGCTCGTCGGAGTCCGTGAACCTGTCGCGGCCCGGAGGCTCGGTGAACTGGTGGACGGCGCGGACGGGGTTCTCGTCATACTGCTTCCACTTGATGGCGAAGTTGAAGACGGAGTTCATGATTGTGCGGTAGTGGTTCACGCTGGACGCGGAAAGCCCCTCCTTCTCGCTGAGGTCGAAAAGAAAGTCCTGCACCTTTAGCGATTCTCACTTGCGTGTGAGTGAGTAACCGCAGTGCTTGAACCAGCCGCGGATGTCAGATTTCGTGACGATCCCGATGGCCTGCGTCAGTGCCTCGTCGAGCGCATCCGCGGTTCGCGCTTTAACTCCGCTCAGGAA
>DASRCS010000157.1:0-3142 GCA_035652995.1 Pyrinomonadaceae bacterium | reverse complement strand
GCAAGGAAGAGGAAGCCGGCAAGGACGAAGGCAAGGAGAAGGCGAAGGAAGAGCGCGAGAAGCTGAATAAGAAAGTCCAGCACGTTCTGACCGAATGTCGCGTCGTGCTGCCGGGCGCGCAGGCGCTGATGGGCTTTCAGTTCATCGCCATTCTGACGGACGCCTTCGACAAGATGACTCCCGTGCCGAAGTACATACACCTCGCGTGCGTCGGGATGTCTGCGCTCGCGATCATCTTCCTGATGACGCCCGCGGCCTACCACCGCATCGTCGAGCGGGGCGAAGTGACCGAGCACTTCCACCGCTTCGCCTCGAAGATGCTCATCGCGTCGCTCATCCCGCTCGCGCTCGGCCTGTGCGGTGACGTGTACGTCGTCGTCGAGAAGGTCACCGAGTCGCAGCTCGTCTCGGTCGTCTCGGCAATCGTCATCCTCGCGATCTTCTGGGAACTCTGGTTCGGCCTGACGCTCTATCGCCGCACGCAGCGCGAGTACGCGAGCTAAAATCTGTCGGGACGGAGGATGAAATGAAACGCATCGCCACCGTGTTTGTCTTGACGCTCCTCGTCGCTTTCGCCGCCGTCGTGCCGCGCGGGCAGGTTTTGACAAGTGCGTCCGTGAAATCGAGCGCCGCGGCGCGCGACGAGAGGATCGCGCGCGAGGCCGAGGCCATGCGCGCGCAGCTCGTCGCGCAGCGACGCGACTTCCACATGCACCCGGAGCTATCGAACCGCGAGGAGCGAACGTCGCGCGTCGTCGCCGAACGACTGCGCGCGCTGGGGCTGACCGACGTGCGCGAACACGTCGGCAAGTACGGCGTGACCGCCTTGCTCGTCGGCGCGAAGCCCGGCCCCGTCGTCGCCGTGCGCGCCGACATGGACGCGCTCCCCATCCAGGAAGTCAACGACGTGCCGTACAAGTCGCTCGTGCCCGGCGTCAAACACGCCTGCGGCCACGACGCGCACACGACGATTGAACTCGGCGTCGCCGAAATCCTCTCGAAGATGAAGGAAGAGATTCACGGCACGATCAAGTTCATCTTCCAGCCCGCGGAAGAGGGAGCGCCCGCGGGCGAGGAGGGCGGCGCGAAGTTCATGATCAAGGAAGGCGCGCTTGAGAACCCGCGCCCGCAAGTCATCTTCGGCCTGCACACAAATCCGGCGCAGGAGGTCGGGACAATCGGCTACCACGTCGGCCCGGCGATGGCCTCGTCCGACACCTTTTCAATCACGATTCACGGCAAGTCGGCGCACGGCGCGCAGCCGCAGAACGGCGTTGACGCGGTCGTCGTCGCCTCGCAGGCCGTGCTCGCCTTGCAGAACATCCGCAGCCGCCGCATTGACCCGCTCGAACCTCTCGTCATCACCGTCGGAACAATCAACGGCGGGACGCGATTCAACATCATCGCGGGCGAGGTAAAGATGACCGGCACGATGCGGACGCTCAACGAGGAGGTGCGCGCGCGCGCCGTCCCCATGATGCGCGACACCTTGCAGAACGTCACCGCGGCCTACGGCGCGACCTTCGACCTCAACTTCGAGGACAGCAACCCAGTCACTTACAACCAACCGTCGCTCGTCGAAGAGACGCTGCCGACGATCCAACACGTCGTCGGCACGCAGAACGCCGTCGCGCTCAAGCCCTTCATGCCGTCCGAGGACTTCGCCAACTACCAGAAGGTCGTGCCCGGCTTCTACTACTACCTCGGCGTGGGAAACAAAGCGAAGGGCATCACCGCGGGCTGGCACACGCCCGACTTCGACATTGACGAAGACAGCCTCGTCGTCGGCGTCAAGGTCATGTCGAACGTCCTGCTCGACTACCTCGACCATCACGCGGGGGACAGCAAGTGAGCGACCGTCCGCGGCGCACGGGCGTGCGGCTCGCCGGTTTCATCACGCTCGTTCTGTTGTCCTGCACGTGCGCGCGGGCGCAGGCCGTCCTGCGCTGGGGCGCTGACCCCAGCGGCGGCGCGCCTTACGTCTTCGCAGACCCGGCGCACCCGGACAGGTACGTCGGCTACGAGAAGGAGATTGTTGATGCGCTTGCCGAGGCGATGAACCGCAGGCCGGAGTTCATCCCGACCGACTGGGAGACCATCGTCACCTCACTTCAGCGCGGCGAGTTCGACGTGATCGTCAACGGGCTTGAGCCGACCGAAGACCGCGCAAAGTTCATCCTCTTCAGCAAGCCGTACTATCTCTTTCAACTCCAGCTCACCGTCCGCAAAAACGAGACGCGCATCCGCTCGCTCGAAGACTGCCACTCGCACACCGTCGGCACGCTCGGCAACACCGCCGCGTCGCGCTTGCTCGCGCAGGAGGGGATTCCTTACAAGGACTACGAAGACCCGGTCGGCGCGTACAAAGACCTCGAACTCGGGCGCGTTGACGCGGTCATCATGGACAACCCGGCGGAGATGTTCTACGCGCGCAACAACCCGCACCTCAAACCCGCGGGCGAGCCGACGCACCGCGGCGCATACGTCGTCGGCCTCCGCAAAGGCGACGACGCGCTCAAGGCCGAAGTTGACGCCGCGATTGACAAGATCATGCGCGACGGCACGCTCGAAAAGATTCTGCGTAAGTGGAATCTGTGGAACGACGCGCAGGCCGAGCTTGAGGCCCCGGCGCGGACGGACGTTTCGGCGGGCGAGAAGAAGCCGGACGAGGTCAAGTACGAGATCACGTCTTCGACCTTCAACTGGCGCGAGGCTTTGCTCCGGCTGACGCGCGCGGCGGGCGTCACGGTCTTACTTTCGTTCGGCGCGATGGTCATCGCCGTCACGCTCGGACTCGCGCTCGCCGTCGCGCAGTCGCGCGGCCCGCGCTGGCTGCAAGCCTTCTCGACCGTCTATGTCGAGTTCTTCCGCGGCACGCCCGTCCTCGTCCAACTGCTCTTTCTATACTTTGGGCTGCCGCGCATCGGGCTGGCGATGCCGGGCTGGCTGACGGCGCTCGTCGGGCTGGGCCTGAACTACGCCGCATACGAATCGCAGGTCTATCGCGCCGCGCTCGAAGCCATTCCGCGCGGGCAGTACGAGGCCGCCTACTCGCTCGGCATGACGCCGCTCTTGGCCTTCCGTCGAATCATTCTGCCGCAGGCGCTCCGCATCGCGCTGCCGCCGATGACCAACGACTTCG
>DASRCS010000156.1:0-10711 GCA_035652995.1 Pyrinomonadaceae bacterium | reverse complement strand
CGTGCCGCCTGAGTTTTTCTTGCTCTTCTTGCCGCCCTTGTGATGCCCCCTCTTGTGGCTCTTGAGCGGCCTCCTGGTGCTGTTACTGTTCGTGTTTGACCCCGCCCCTTCGTTCCCGCCGCCGGCGTTCGCCAGGGCGGTGGTGCCGAAGGCGAGAAACGCGCCGAGCGTTGCCGCCGTCAGTTTCGTCTTCTTGGCCTTCATGGTTTGTCCTCGAAAGTTGGAATCGGAACAGGCAGGGCGGCGCAATATGTAAACCGAGACGTGGCCGGTTGTCAACGAATTTCGCGGCGGCGGTCAGGTGAGGGACTGTGAGGCGAAGCCTTTCGACCTGGCGCTAATCGGCGAATGCGACGGTCAACTCGCGGAGCGTTGCCGAGTCATTCGAGTCGTGCCGCTCGGCCTCATCGCGGTTGACGTGGCGGTAGAGAATGTCGCGTTGCTGCGGTCGGAAGCCCGCGGCGCGTATCAGTTGGCGCAGGGTCTTTTCGTCGGCGCGGAAGTGCGCGCCCGCGGCGGAGACGACGTTCTCCTCGATCATGATCGAACCCATATCGTTCGCGCCGAAGCGCAAGGAGACCTGTCCGAGCCGCAACCCTTGCGTCAGCCAAGAGGCTTGAATGTTCTCGATGTTGTCGAGGAAGAGACGCGAGACGGCGAGCATTCGCAGGTATTCGAGTCCCGTCGGCTCCTCCTTAATCCGACGACCGAGCGCCGTGTTCTCGCGCTGGAACGTCCACGAGATGAAAGCCGTGAAGCCGCCGGTCTCGTCCTGAAGGTCGCGTATGCGCTGCAAGTGCCTGACCTGATGCTCGGTCGAATCGCCGATGCCGAACATCATCGTCGCCGTCGAGCGCAGGCCCACCTTGTGTGTGGCGCGCATCACGTCGAGCCACTCGTCGGTCGTGCACTTCGTCGAGACGCGCTTGCGAACCTCGTCGTCCAGAATCTCCGCGCCGCCGCCGGGCATACTGTAAAGCCCCGCGTCTTTGAGGCGCGACATGACCTCCTCGTAAGAGAGCTTCGAGATGAGGTGGATGTTGTGAATCTCCGGCGGCGAGAAGCAGTGGAGTTGGAAGTCGGGGTAGCGCGCGTGCAGGCGGCGCAGGAGGTCTTCGTACCACTCGATTCCGAAGTCAGGGTGCAAGCCGCCCTGCATCAGAACGCCCGTGCCGCCGAGCGCGATGGTCTCGTCAATGCGCTCGCAAATCTGCTCGAAGGTCTGCACGTAAGTGTCGGGCTTTCCGGGTCGGCGGTAGAAGGCGCAGAAGGTGCAGACGACGTTGCAGACGTTCGTGTAGTTGATGTTCCGGTCAATGATGTAGGTGACAACATCGTCCGAGTGCTTGCGCCGCCTGACCTCGTCCGCCGCTAGCCCGAGGCGCGCGATGTCGTGCGACCGGAGCAGAGTCGCGCACTCTTCCGCGGTCATGCGTTCGCCCGCGAGCACGCGGTCGAGAATCGGTTGGATGTCTGTTGTCATCTCTGTTCCAGTCGCGGCGCTGATGAACTCAGAACTTGAGTACCGCAATTTAGGATCAATCAAATTCAATCAATCGAATGGCCCGTATTCGGAATTGCAAATTTCAAATCTCAAATCTTAAATCCGCATTCTGCCACCATCGCGACCGCCGGAACGATGGTTTTCGGCTGAACGCCGCGAAGGATTCGTCGTCAGCCCTTCGCGCATGAACGTCATGCACCGCGCGTGCCGAGCCACTTCAGCGGGCGCAGGCTGTCGGTGACGCCGTGCTTGTGTGCGAGGCGGAAGAAGAGTTCGAGTCCGGCGGTCATCTCCTCGTCAAGCTCGAAGCAGATGTTCTCGCGCAGGTAGCTGACGAGTTCCGCGCGCGGTCGTCCGAGTTCACTCTCACATTCCGCGGCGATCTCCTCGGCGTGCGCGAGTCCCTCGTCGCGCGCGGCGGCGAAGTCAATCTCGGCGACGCGCCCTCCCGCACCCTCCCGCGCCATCCACATCGCGAAGACGAAGCCGAGGCCGGTGTGCTCGCGCCAGAGCGCCGCCATGTCGTAAACGCGCAAGCGCTCGCGCGCGAAGGTCATCGCCGGGTCGCCGATGATGAGCGCGGCGTCGTGCGCGGCCAACATCTCTTCGAGGTTCGGAGCCGACTGTTCGAGCCGCGGCGCGCGCCCCAGGAATTCACGGAAGATGACCTCGACGAGCGCGGCGGACGTGCGCGAAGACGTGTCGAGCGCGACCGATTCGACATCTTCGAGCCGCCCGCGCCGCGTCGCCAGCACGACGCTGTGAACCTCGCGGCGCGCGCCGACGCAGACGCCGGGCACGACGACCGTCTCAGGCAGGCGCTGGTACTCGATGACGGGGACGAGCGCGGCGTCCACCTGGCCGCGCGCGAGCATGTCGGCGCAGCGCGCGGGCGCGGTGTCCGTTATCAAATCCACCTCGCCGCGCCGCGGCCCGCGCGAGAAGCTCCAGATGAGCGGCGCGGTGTTCAAATAGCTCGACGCGGCGACGCGCGGCAGGCCGTCCGCCGTTTCCTTTTTGCCTTCCACTTCCCTCACCATTCTGTCGCTTCCGAGCGCGCCGCGTTCACCCGAACCGATGCTAACGCACGCCGACCGAGTCCCGCAAGAAGCACTCACGCGCCGCAGTCGAACCTCGTTGACAGCCCCTCGACCCCGCCGTACCATGACGAAGTGATGAGTGACGAGTGATGAGTGATGAGTCGAAAGCAAGGTGGCTTCGACTCAAGACTCATCACACATCACTCGTCACCCATCACTCATGAAAATCTACGACATCAGCGTGCCGATCACTCCGGGCGAGACGCCGGTTTATCCGGGCGACCCCGGCATCGAGGTCAGCTCGTGGGCGGCGATTGCGCGCGGCGACGCGGCGAACGTCACGTCGCTCTGCTTCGGCGCGCACACGGGCACACACCTCGACGCGCCCGCACACTTCATCGAAGGCGCTCCCGGCGTCACTTCGCTTTCTCTCGAAGCGTTGACTGGCGAGGCCGTCGTCGTCGAAGTCGCGGGCGACGTGTCGGCAATCGAAGAGAGTCACGTCGAAGGAATTGAAGGCGGAAGTGTCGAGCGCGTCCTGTTCAAGACGCGCAACTCGGCCTTCTGGGCAGACGCGCGCGGTCGGTTCCGCGAGGATTTCACTTACGTCGCGCCCGGCGCGGCGCGCGCGCTCGTCTCGCGCGGCGTGCGGCTCGTCGGGATTGACTACCTCTCGGTCGAGAAGTTCGGCTCGAAGGATTTTGAGACTCACCTCACGCTGCTCTCGAAAGGCGTCGTCATACTCGAAGGCTTAGACCTCCGCGCCGTCGCGCCCGGACGCTACGAACTCCTTTGCCTGCCGCTCAAGATCGCATCGGGAAGCGGCGACGGCGCTCCGGCGCGCGCAGTCCTGCGCTCGCTCGACTGAGCTATGCGACGTGAACAGGCGCGCGGCGTCCGTCAGTTAATCAAGAGGTGAATGATGATTGAGAAGGTCAACCTGTCGGAGAAGTTCAGTCTCTTTCGGGAACACTGGAGTCCGAAGATCGCGGGCGAGGTCAACGACTCTTTCGTCAAGCTCGTGAAGTTTCAGGGGCCGTTCGTCTGGCACAAGCACGACGCGGAGGACGAGATGTTCCTCGTCGTCCGCGGGCGCTTCAAGATCATGCTGCGCGACGGCGAGGTCGAACTCGGCGAGGGCGAGTTCGCAATCGTCCCGCGCGGCGTCGAGCACATGCCCGTCGCCGAAGAAGAGGTGCACGTCCTGCTCTTCGAGCCGAAGACGGTTCTGAACACCGGCGATGTTCGCAACGAAAGGACCGTTGACGAGCCGCAGCGCATCTGAGCGGTCAGCCGGACGCCGGCGCGTCTCGGACAACCGAGCAAAACTCTTTGCCGGGCCGCGACGTATCAAAGTCTGGCGCTTTTCAATCCGGGTCTTCAAAGAACCGTCTTCGACAGGACGAGACCGACGCAGATGGCAAACGACAGAAAGAGCAACGCGAGGGCCGCGCAGACAGGCGCGGACGTGAACGCGGACGTTAACTCGCCGGGTTATCAGGAGCGAGTCTTCGAGATCGTGCGGCGCATACCCGCGGGGCGCGTGATGACTTACGGCCAACTCGCGGGGATTCTCGGCGAGGGCTACACGCCGCGCACGGTCGGCTTCGTCATGCACGCGGCCAACGACACAGTGCCCTGGCAGCGCGTCATCAACTCGCAGGGCGCTTGCTCGACGGGGCGCGTCGTCCTGCCGCCCGATTTGCAACAGCGCCTGCTCGAAGCCGAGGGCGTCGTCTTCGACGCGCGCGGTCGCTGCGACCTCTCGCGCTACCGCTGGACGCCGGAAGAGTACGCGGGCGATGAGGCGGACGACGACTCGACGCAGCCGAGCCTCTTCGGCGATTGAGACGCACGGTTTCTTTGTCGGCGTTAAGCTTTTGAAATTCCCCTTGCGGTTCGAGGAGCGAACATGAGCGAACAGCAGATGCAGGCGAGAGCGCCCTACGCGGTCAGCGACGCGCGCATGACCGTCACTGGTCAGATGGTGACGACTGCGCTTGAGATTCCGGGCTTCCGCGTCCGGCAGAACCTCGGCGTCGTGCGCGGCATAGTCGTGCGGTCGCGCAACGTCTTCGTCAACATCGGCGCGGCCTTCAACCAGTTGATCGGCGGGAACATCACCGCGTGGTCGAACCTCTGCGAGCAGGCGCGCCGCGACGCCTTCGACATCATGATCCAGCACGCGACCGAGATCGGCGCGAACGCCATCATCTGCGCGCGCTACGACGCGACCGAGATCGCGACGGGTGTCACGGAAGTCCTCGCCTACGGCACGGCGGTCATCGTCGAGCCGCTCGAAGGCACCGGGATTTACAACTCGTGAGCGAGCAGGCGTTGGCCGACGCCGAACTCGCGCGTCTCCGCGAGGCGTTCGAGAGAGTCCCTTACGGACGACTGCTCGGCATGGAGTTCGTCACGGCGGAGCGCGGCGCGGCCACCTTCGCGCTCGAAGCGCGCGAAGAGCTGACGCGCATGGGCGGCATACTCCACGGCGGCGCGATCTTCTCGCTGCTCGACAGCGCCGCGGCCTTCGCCGTCCTAACACTGCTCGAACCCGGCAGCGACACCGTCACCGTTGACCTGACCTTACACTTCCTACGCCCCGTCAGCACCGGACGAATCGAGGCGCGCGCCCGCGTCCTCCGACGTGGCCGCCGCGTCGCAATCCTCTCGGTCGAGGCGACCGACCAGACCGGCGCGCTCGTCGCTACGGCCACGACGACCTACCTCATCAGAGGCTAAAACGCCCAGACACGCCGGCACACAAACACACCCTGCCCGAACGGGCCGAGACCGCCGGAACCCGCAAGCCAAGCCAAATCTTGCCAAAATTCCTGCAAAAGCCGCCATTTTTCGCCGGCAAAATCTCGTGGACAACGGAGGTTTTCATGTGCCAAAATGTTTTAGCCTCTATCAGTCACACTCAGACTGATAGCCTCCCCTCTCGGATTCTCAGCGACGCCGTATTTTTCTCGTCCCGCTCCGGCCCGACAAATGCTCACGCTTTACAGCGCACTTCTGGCACAGCACCCGCGGCAACTGACACCCGTCCGTTGCGCGGAGGCTACGATTGTGCAGTTGCACCGCTACTTCGAGGACGTTGTACTTGAGAACAATCTGGCCGCGCTCGTCGTCGAGAGTCTTCCGCCGGAGCGGCAGCGCCCGATGCGCGACATCGCGCGCGTGCGCGACGTGGGCCGCTCGGCGCGCTTCGCCTTCTTCATCGTCTCGCCCGAAGACGCCTTGAACGAAGCGGCGCTTTACGAAGACGACCCCGACCGCGGGCCGATTCTGATGAGGCGGTCTTCGGAGGTCGGCGCGGGCGAGCGTTTCGTCATCATCGCCGACGCGCGCTTCTCGGCGCTGCTCGTCGCGGTGCAGGAGGAGGACGGCTCGGAGTCGGCGGGCGACGAGGTCGTCTGGTCGTTCGAGCCTGACGTGGTTTACTCGGCGCTCGAATACCTGATGGCGCGCGCGACCGCCGAGCTTCCCGGCCACGCGCACCTCTTCTCGAAGGCCGTGCGTTCGTGCGTGCCGAAGGCGACCTCGTTGCAGTTGACCGTCTCGGTCACGACGAAGCTCGCGCGCCTTCTGCAAGAGCAGGCCGTGCGCGAGATCGCCGTCAACCGCATCTCGACCGCCATCCGCAGTTCGCTCGAACTGCCGAGCGTCTTCCAGACGACGGTCAACGAAGTGGGCCGCGCCCTCGGCGCGCAGCAGAGCGCCCTCAGCGTCGAGGGCGAGCACGAGCAGCCGCCGCTGACGACCTTCTACGTCCGCGGCGGCGAGGCGGACGAGGCGACGAGCAGCCAGATGCTCAGCGACCTCGAAGCCTACGGCGCGCGACTGCGCGGTCGCATCAAGTCTTACGTTCACGACGGGACGAGCGGCGCGGGCGAGTCCGACACGCGCCCCGTCGCCGTCGTGCCCATCATCTACCACGACCGGACGCTCGGCGTCCTGATGGTCGCGTCCGACGACCCCGAACGCGTCTGGCAGGACAGCGAGGTCATGCTCCTACGCACCGTGGCCGACCAGGTCGCGGTCGCCGTCAACCACGGGCGGCTCTACCAGCAGATGCAGCGGCAGGCGCTGACCGACAGCCTCACGTCCTGCTTCAACCGGCGCTTCTTCGAGATTCAGTTGGAGCGCGACCTGCACCTCGCGACTAGAATGCGCCAGCCCGTCTCGCTCATCTTTCTCGACATTGACAAGTTCAAGACCGTCAACGACACGCACGGCCACGCCGCGGGCGACGCCGCGCTGAGGATGATCGCGAACGTCATGCGCGAGGAGCTTCGCGGCGTTGACACGGCGGCGCGCTACGGCGGCGAGGAGTTCGCCATCATCCTCCCGCAGGCCGGCCCCGACGGCGCGCTCGTCGTCGCCGAGCGGCTGCGCGCGCGCGTCGAGGCGACGGAGTTTCCGTGCGTCGGCCACATCACGGCGTCGTTCGGCGTCGCGACCTTCCCGCTCCACGCAAGCTCGCGCGAACTGCTCGTGACGACCGCCGACCGCGCTCTCTACCAGGCGAAGCGGACGGGGCGCAACCGCGTCTGCTCGCCCGCAGACCTGCCGCTCGAAGAGATGCCGGCGCTGCCCTTCGAGGCCGACGCGCCGGCGCTCGAAGAAGCCCACGCCGCCGCGGAGACGACCGGCGGTGCGCGGGAGACTGCCGGGCAGCCTTCGGCGGAAGAGACTTTGCAGTCTTCGGGGGAAGAGCCGGTGCATTCGTCGGACTGCATACCGTAACCTCAAGTCAGAATCTTTCATCAACCGGAGCGCGGAGGCGAGACCACGAACGCCCCGCGCTTTTCTCTTTCCCACAGGCTCCGCGGCGTGACGCGCGGAGCGCGTTTGTCTTTGGGGATGAAAATCGCGCATCATAGGCGGCGAGGAATTCGTAGTAGGACAGGCAAGGCATTCATAATTTACGGCTCGCTCCCGGCACGGTCTCGCACATGGACGATCTGCGAAAATTCGCGCGCTACTTCCGCCCCTACAAGTGGTCGCTCATCATCGGCATCGCTTGCATCTTCATCTCGGTCGCCATCGGACTCGTCAAGCCCGGCATCATCCGCGTCGCGGTTGACGACCTCGTCGGCGGCGGCGTGAGCTGGTGGTCGCTCACGCGGCTCGCGCTCATCTACATCGGCGTCAGCATCGTCAGCGGCGTCTTCCTCTACCTGCAACGCAGCATCCTCATCGGGATGTCGCGCCACGTCGAGTACGACATGAGGCAGGAGTTCTACGCCCACCTCCAGCGGATGCCCCTCTCCTTCTTCCACGCGAACCGGACGGGCGACCTGATGGCGCGCGCGACCAACGACCTCGCGGCAGTCCGGCAACTCGCCGGGCCGATGATCATGTACACGCTTCAGACGGTCGCGGTCGTCGTCTTCGTCCTCCCGCTCATGCTGCGGATCAGCGTGCGGCTGACGCTGCTTCTGGCGGTGACGATGCCGCTCGTCTCGCTCATCGTCAAATACTTCGGCCAGCAGGTTCACGTCCGCTTCGAGAAGATTCAGGACTTCTTCGCGCAGATCGCGGCGCGCGCGCAGGAGAATTTCTCCGGCGTCCGCGTCGTCCGCGCATACGCGCAGGAAGGCGCGGAGGTCGCGGCCTTCAACGACCTCAATCGCCAGTACGCCGAGCGCAGCCTGAGCCTCGTCCGAGTCGAGGCGCTGATGCGTCCGCTCCTGCAATTCGTCATCAGCATCGGCTACATCGTCATCATCTGGTACGGCGGCTGGCTCGCTCTGCGCGGCGACATCTCGACGGGTCAGGTCGTCGAGTTCATCTTCTACCTCGGCATACTCATCTGGCCGCTCATCGCGCTCGGCTACGTCATCAACCTCTACCAGCGCGGCACGGCGAGCCTCAAGCGCATGAACTCCGTGCTAGGCGTCGAGCCTGCGATCAAGGACGAGCCGGGCACACGCGAGCAGCCGCAGATTCGCGGGCGCATCGAGTTCCGCAACCTGACCTTCGAGTACAACGAAACAGCCGGCCCCGTCCTGCGCGGCATCAACCTGACGATTGAGGCCGGGCAGACGGTCGCCTTCGTCGGTCGCACGGGTGCGGGCAAGTCAACGCTGATGAACCTCGTGCCGCGCATCGTCGAAGCGCCGCCCGGCACGGTCTTCGTTGACGGCGTCTCGGTGCGCGACTACCCGCTCGCGCAACTGCGCCGCGCCATCGGGTACGTGCCGCAGGAGACTTTCCTCTTCAGCGAGACGCTCGCCGAGAACATCGCATTCGGCGTCGAGAAGGCCGAGCGCGCAGAGGTCGAGTGGGCGGCGGAGATCGCGGGCCTCGGCGACGACGTGCGCGAATTCCCCGAAGGCTTCGACACGCTCGTCGGCGAGCGCGGCATCACGCTCTCCGGCGGCCAGAAGCAGCGCACCGCGATTGCGCGCGCAGTCCTGCGCCAGCCTCGGATTCTGATTCTCGACGACGCGCTCTCCTCAGTTGACACCTACACCGAGGAGAAGATTCTCGCGCAGCTCCGCGGCGTGATGCGCGAGCGCACGTCGCTCATCGTCTCGCACCGCATCTCGACCGTGCGCGACGCGGATTTGATCTGCGTCCTCGACGAAGGCCGCATCGTCGAGCGCGGCACGCACGAAGAGCTTCTCGAACTCGGCGGCGAGTACGCAGACTTGTACGAGCGACAGTTGCTGGAGGAAGAGTTGGCGGCGAGCTGAATTTATGTCAACGGCGGTTTCCAAGTATCACGAGGAAGAGGCCATCGGCAAGACGTATGACCTGCGTCTGGCGAAAAGGCTTCTCAAATACCTGCGGCCTTACGTCGGCTCGCTCGTCCCGGCGCTCGTCCTGACGCTCGCGGCCAACGGCCTCGGCGTGTTGCAGCCGAAGTTCATCCAGTACGCGATTGACGCCGGCATCCTGAAGAAAGACATCGGCGTGCTCAACTGGATCGCGCTCATCTTTCTCGCGTCGAAGATTCTGCAACTCGTCGTCTCGTACTTCCAGACCGTCCTGCTCGAAGGCGTCGGCCAGCGCGTGATGTACGACCTGCGTAGCGAGCTTTACCAGAAGTTACAGCGGCAGGAGGTCGCATACTTCGACCGCAACCCGGTCGGTCGCATCATGACGCGGCTCACTTCAGACGTTGACGCCCTGAACGAGCTGTTCACCTCCGGCGTCATCGACCTGCTCGGCGACGTGGTCATCATCATCGCCGTCGTCTTCATCATGCTCGGCATGGAGTGGCGTCTGACGCTCGTCACGCTCGTCACCGTGCCGCTGCTGTTCGCCGCGACCACGTGGTTCCGCAAGCACGCGCGCCGCGGCTACGACATGGTTCGCACGCGGATCGCGCGCATCAACGCGTTTCTGCAAGAGCATTTCTCCGGCGCGCAGACCGTGCAGATTTTCAACCGCGAGTCGAAGGCGCTCCGGCAGTTCCACGAGATCAACGACGACCACCGGCGCGCGAACATCGAGACGATCTTCTACTACGCGGTCTTCTTCCCGCTCGTTGACCTGATCGGCTCGGTCGGCGGCGCGCTCATCATCTGGTACGGCGGCTTCCGCGTGATGCAGAACTCTTCGCTGCACACCGTCCTGACCGTCGGCGCGTTCGTCGCCTTCTTCCAGTATTCGCAGCAGCTCTTCCAGCCCATCCGCGACATCTCCGACAAGTACAACGTCCTCCAGGCCGCCATCGTCGCCTCGCACCGCATCTTCAAGACGCTCGACCTGCCGGTCGAGATAACCTCGCCCGCCGAGCCGAAGAAGAGAGAGCGCGCGCGAGGGCGCGTCGAGTTCCGCAACGTCTGGTTCGCCTACAAGGGCGAGGACTGGGTTCTGAAGGATGTTTCATTCGAGGTCGAGCCGGGGCAGACGGTCGCGCTCGTCGGTCACACGGGTTCGGGCAAGACGACGATCACGAACCTCCTCATGCGCTTCTACGACGTGCAGCGCGGCTCGATACTTCTCGACGGCGTTGACGTGCGCGAGTGGGATTTGAAATCACTGCGCGAGAACTTCGCGGTCGTCTTGCAGGACGTGTTTCTCTTCAGCGGCACGGTCGAAGGCAACATCCGCCTCGGGCGCGAAGACATCTCGGAGGAGCGCGTCGAGTGGGCCGCGCGCGAGGTTCACGCCGACGACTTCATCGAGCGCCTGCCAGAAAAGT
>DASRCS010000155.1:0-32657 GCA_035652995.1 Pyrinomonadaceae bacterium | reverse complement strand
TGCAACTCTTCAAGCCGGTGGCCCTCGACGGGCGCGCGCTCGGTGAACTAGTGCCGGCGGGCGGCGCGGGCGAAACGGACTTCTGGCTGGTGGACGACCCGTTCACCAGCTTGAGCCGGGGCCGGTTAATTGATCGCGCGCAGCTCTCACTGCTCGTGCAAGTTCAGTAAAGGAAGATACCGTGAGCCTGACTCATTGCCCCGACTGTCGCCGTCTCTGTTTTGTTGATTCCACATCCTGTCCGAGTTGCGCGGTGTCGTTCAGGCCGGGCGTGCTCCGCGCCGAGGCGGCGGCGGAAGAGAAGTCATTCAGGAGGAGGAGCGCCGTCATGTTTCTCGTCCCCTTCGTCGGCGCTCTGGCGGTCTTAGCCGTGGTGTTGATGCGAACTTGAGAGCTAGTGTGCGTGCGGGTCGTCGCCGTCGGGCTTCTCCGCGGACAGACGCGCCGAGGACTCAAGAAAGTCATACACGGTGACGATGCCGACGAGGCGACCGTCCTCGACCACCGGGAGCGAGCCGATCCGCCGGCGGCGCATCAGCTCGACCGCTTCCGCAACGGGCGTCGTCGGAGCGACCGATACGGGGTCGGGGTTCATGATCTGGCGCACAGCGACCAACTCCTCCGTGACGCCGGGAAGACGGTCGGCCAGCATGTGCAGCAGTCTGCGGTGCGAGACGATGCCGACCAGACGCCCCTCTTCGTCCTCGACCGGCACGTGCCGCACGTCCCGCCACTCCATCACGCGCGCGACCATCTCGACCAGATCGTCGGGCCTGACGGTGAAGAGGTCCGTTGACATGAGGTGTCCCACCGTGTGACGGCTCTGCCGCCATCCTTCCGAGCCGTAGGCTTTGATGACCGCCCAGCGGTGCACCGGCTCGCCGCCCTGCTGCCGTTCAAGGATTGCGGCGGAGAGCTTCCGCTGCCGCAGGTCTGAAGTACCCTCGCCGCCCATCGCCTCAAGTGATTGCAGCATCCACTGCGCGCCCGTCTGGCCGCTCCGCACTCGCCCTTCCAGCGTGCCGAGATAGCGCTCGATGTCGGCTTCCGCGACCCCGGACTGCCTGAGACCTTCGCGCGCCGACGGCAGAAGGCGGTCGAGAATGAGGGCCGCCGCGACGTAGCGCTTCCCGTCCATCCATGTTAGCTGCGCCCTCAAGCCGTACCGCGCGGCGGCGAAAAAATTCGCCTTGGCGTCGTCGAAAGCCATCCGCCCGCTGACCTCGCCGTACTCGCCGGGCAGGGCCGTCATCAGTCCAACGAAGAAGGCCGCGTTCGCCACCTCGTCGAGGACAGTGGGGCCGCCCGGCAGCGCGCGGTTCTCGATGCGAAGGTGTGGGCGACCCTCGGAGACGCCGTAGCAGGCGCGGTTCCACGGCCAGATGCTGCCGTTATGCAGACGCAGGGCCGAGAGGCTAGGGACTCCGCCGCGCTTGAGCACCGCGAGCGGGTCTTCGTCGGGACTGTTCGTCATGATGACGCGGAAGCGCGCGATCTGCTCGCGGAAGAGTTCGATGACGGAGTCCTTGAGCCAGCCCTCGCCGAAGCCGACGCGAGGCGGCTGACTGCGCGACTGCTGCGCGCTCGTGCGCGAGTCGTTGGAGTGCTGGAAGAGTGCGACGCGCGTCTCCTGCCACAGGCGTCGTCCGAACAGGAGCGGGGAGTTGACGGCGGCGGCGAGGGCGGGAGCGGCGATTGCCTGAGCGAGGTTGTACTGGGCGGCGAACTCTCGCGGGTTGACTTGCAGGTGTATCTGAAAACTCGCGCTGCACGAAGCCAGGAGGATGTTGTCGTGCTTGACGTGCAACTCGTCGCGGCCCTTGATGTAGGCCGAGAACGTGCCCCCGCGCAGCTCGCCGATGACCCGGTTCAGCTCGTGATAACGCGGGCGGGGCGTGATGTTCTCGGCGCGCAGGTCGGAGAGCGCGAGCGTCGGCAGGATGCCGCCGAGCAGCACGTCCGCCCCGCAGTCGTGCGCGCCCCCGCGCGCGAGGCGCATCACTTCCGTCAACTCCTCTTCCATCCGGCTGAAGCAGTGCCCGCCGAGCAGGTGTGGGGTGAGGTTGGCCTCCAGATTGAAGCGCGCGATCTCGGCGACGAACCGTTCGTCATTCACACGCGCAAGGACTTCTTCGGCGACCGGCGCGGGCCCGAGGTTAGAATCAACAAGGAACATCTCCTGCTCGGAGCCGATGCGGCGGACGCCGCTCTCGATCAGGTCGCCTTCGAGCATCAACTCCAACGCGCGCAGGTCGTCCAGCAGCGCCTTCATGTACGACCTCTGTTGACGCTCGCCCGAAACCTGATTAACGTCCTGCTCGCCCATGGTTAAAGTCCGTGCCGACGGTCACGCGGGGTTCTGCATCTTTTCCCTCTCCGCCGCGAACGTCTCGACCTCTTCGAGATAGACGAGGTCCCGGCCCTCCACCTCGACCGAGCGGAAGCGGCGGCGGCGCACCAGGTCGTGGATCGCCGCCCGCGTCATGCCGCACATCTCCGCCGCCTTCGCCTGGCTGATCAGCGCCCTGCCGTCCACGTTCGGCGGCTCCTCAAGTCTCTTTCTCATAAACGACCTTTTATCCTGTCAGAAGACGGTGTATGGCGAGCGTGTCGTCGCCGGAGCCGTTGATTCAGGTCTGGGGAATTCCAGGAGGGCTGAAGCAGGGTTGGCTTAATCCCGTGAGCCTCATCCTGCGCGCGCCCGCGACCGATGTCAACTCACGCGCGAAGAATGGGCTTTGCTCAACGGAAGGGTTAGGGGCGTGCTCTGTTGGGCAGGATGTTGTTTCATTGGGCAGGATCATTCAAGGTACGGTTGTGCAAAGCCCGACGGTTCAACGGTGCTATGTGTAACAGGGCACAGACGGCGAGTGTATGCTGTTTGAATGACCGACTCGGAACTGGACTCGGAACTGAAACAGATCGCCGCCGTGGCGCGCGAAGACTTAACCGAACTCCTGAAGGAGTACGCGCGTGCGGGCTACAGGGCGGTTCATGGTCAGGATGATGAAGACTTTGAAGCGTTATGGGGGCAGGCTTTTGACGCCGATTGCCGCGCCGACCTTGGAGGGGGATAAAAACAAATGGGCCGACTCCCCGACGGGGAAAGACCCCGGCACACCTGTCCGTGGTGTGGCGAGCCGCCGACCGAGGAAGAAGCTGAATGGGGCGTGTGTGGCCGCCGCGTCCGCACGCTCACGTACGCGGGGCTCTCCGACGAAGAAATCTACGGCGAGAAAGACAAGGGGGATGAAAAGGGCTGATCCGCTGGGGCAGGATGATGTTCTGTTGGGCAAGCTACTTTCCCGTTGGGCAAGAGCGTTCCGGTGGGCAAAGCTAACGAGCGCTGGCAGACGCGTCCGCTTCACGATTGACCACCTGACGCCGATCACCGAGGGCGGCACCAACGAGCCGGAGAACCTCGCGCTCGCCCAAAAGCCGAAGACCAGAAAGGTGGACACGATCTGGTCATAAAAGCAAAAACGGCAAGCCGGGTGACTTGCCGTTTCGCTCGAAATGCTGGGGATTTTGCCGATCTTCAGTTGTCGCTCAGCGCCGGGTAACAGGTTTTCGAGACCGGTGCGCTAAACCACTATGCGACCTCTCCGCTGAAACGTAAGTGCCGAGTGATGAGTACCGAGGGCTGAGACGGAAAGCGTCATCACTCAGTCCTCATCACTCAGTACTTTTTCTTCTCGCCCGGAAGAACTCCTGCATGAGCGCCCGGCACTCCTCTTCGAGCACGCCCTGTCTAAGCTCCATCCGGTGGTTCAAAGAACTCGCGTCGCAGACGCGGAAGACCGACTCGACCGCGCCCGCCTTCTCGTCGCGCGCGCCGTAAACGAGCCGCGCCACCCTCGCCTGCACGAGCGCGCCCGCGCACATCGCGCAAGGCTCAATCGTCGAGTACACGACCGCGCCCGTCAGCCGGTAGTTGCCGACGCTTCGCGCGGCCTCCCGCAAGGCGACGATTTCGGCGTGCGCCGTCGGGTCGCAGTCGGTGCGCGTGCGGTTGCCGGCGAGGGCCAGAAGCCTTCCGTCGCCGCCGACGACGCACGCGCCGACGGGCACTTCGCCGCGCCGCGCGGCGTCGCGCGCCGCCCCTATTGCCGCGCGCATCCAGCGCTCGTCCGCGCCTGCGGCGGACTCGAATTGCTCACGCGCCGTTATCATCATTCACGGACGCTTTCAAGAAGCTGCGGACAAAAAACGAATATAGGTGCGCGTCCGCGCGCGCGTCAAGCAGGGTAGTTTCAGGGTAGTGTCCTAAATCTGTGTCGCTGTCTAAAATGATTCTCGGATGCCCATTAGGATTAACCATAACGAAATCACTATGACTATCACCCCGAAAAGCATAGTCCAAATTCCCGATTTTATTCCTTCCACATTCTCGTGATTCTTTGGTTGGTCGCTCTCGCTCCGTACCCACCAACCAAATGCAGTGATTATGAACCCAACAACTAAGAACAATATCCCATACCACATAGCTGCTCCTTACTTTCTTTATTCCGTGGGCAAGTCTTTCAACGTCCACACACTTTTAGCAATCCCTATTTCCATAGTTGGCGTGCAACGGATTGTAGAGTGAATGCGGCAGAAATTGTAATGGGCGAAATGCAGAGCTAAAGCAGACTGCCCATCACGTTCGGCTCTTTCTTCATCCTTCCGCCTCCCGCCTTCATCCTTATTTCCTGTCACGCCTGAGTCGGCGCGTGCTATCATTTCACGCAAGTCGGACGCGGCTGCCTCTTCCCCCGCCCGAACCACTGAGGCAGAGAAGCCAATCGAGATGAAGACAGACCTGCGACCCAGAGCGGTCGAGCAGCCGGCGGCGGGCAAGACGCTTCAGGCGGCGCGACCCGCGCCACCCTCGGACGCGCCCGAGACCGCGCCGATTCACCAGACCATCACGCCGGAGCAGTCGGCGCTCGCCGCGCAGGCCCCGCGCGCGCCGCGCCGCACTCCGTCGCCCGGCGAGTTCGGCACGGCTGTCGTTCACTTCTACCGCGGCGAGATCACGCGCGCCAACACCTGGCGCAACCGCCTCGACACGACGACCAACTGGGCCGTGCTGACCACCGGCGCGACGCTCTCGTTCGCCTTCTCAAGCCCGACGAACCCGCACTTCGTCATCCTCATCAACACGGTTCTCGTCGGCTTCTTCCTCTTCATGGAAGCGCGCCGCTACCGCTACTACGAAATCTGGTCGAGCCGCGTGCGCCTCGTCGAGACGGGCTACTTCACGCAGATACTCGCGCCCGACGCGGCAATTGACGACACGTGGATGCACCTCGTCGTCGAAGACCTGAAGACGCCGCGCTTCACGATCAGCGAGTGGGAGGCTCTGGGCCGGCGTCTGCGGCGCAACTATCTTTGGATTTTCGTGCTGCTCGCCGCGTGCTGGAACCTGAAGGTCTATATCCACCCCGTCCCGGCCTACGACTTCAACGCCTTCATTGACCGCGCGACCATCGGCGTCGTCCCCGGCGCGTTCGTCTTCCTGCTGGGCGTCGTCTTCAACATGGGACTCTTCATCTTCGCGGCGGCGACGATGCGACTGCGACAGGCGACCGGCGAGGTTCTGACCGAGCGCGACTTCCACCCCTTCCAGCGCATGACGAACTGGGCGAGCGGTCGCACCTCCAAACGACAGACCGCCACCGTCCGCCGCGCCGCGCGAGCGCGCGAGCGCGCACGCTCCACGCGCTCGGCCACCGCCACCGGCGAGTGGCGACGCTCCGACATCCACCGCTCCCAACCCCCCGAAGACATCCACCGCACGCAGTTCCCGAACAGGGACACAGTGATAAAGTAGATGTTGGATTTCCAATTGAATAGTGTAGGAGGAAAGATGTCTCACAGACCTGACTTTTCAGACTACCTTGCTCACTTTACCGCTGAACGCGCTCCGTTTGGGGCGAATGACTCAACTAATCCTGGAAACCGTTTTTCCGGCATGAGTGCAGTAGATAGATTGATTTCAATTTTACGGGAAGGTCGCATTGTTGCCTCCAATATGCCTTGGACTGGCCGAAGAGCTGTATGTTTTACAGAATGCCCGTGGTCGAGTTTACTGGATCACGCCCAAAGGTACTCACCTTATGGAGTTGGATTCAATAAGCCTCTGGTTTTTGCGGCGGGAGGCGGGCCAGTTTATTACGTTCGGGCAGATCATTGGGAAAAACAAGATTGGGATGGAGACCTTAAGACCTTTGTTACGCCGTTCTGGCCTGCTTACCGTCCTCACACCCTTCGCAGTACAGAATATCTTGGCGGGAAAACTATAGATTATTCCCACGAAAGAGAGTGGCGAATCCCGCATGATTTCACCTTTCGCTTAGAACAAGTGGAATTCGTTATTGTAAACACGTATGAAGATGTCGCTAAATTTCCAAGAGAGCTAAAAGATTCAATTGGTAGGGACAAATTCTTGATAATGGATATTTACCGAACCATTGAAAGGATATGGCCCGTCCATAACGTCGAAACCTAACATTCGATTCCCCATGATTGAACTCGACGGACAACAACTGACGCTCGAAGAGGTCGCGCGCGTTGCACGCGGAGACGAGCGCGTGGCGCTGGCGGCGTCGGCGCGCGAGAGGATGGGCGCTTCGCGGCGCGTGGTCGAGCGCATCATCGCGGAGTCGCGCGTCGTGTACGGCGTCAACACGGGCTTCGGGAAGTTGTCGGACGTGACCGTGCCCGCGGGCGAGCTGCGCGAGTTGCAGTTGAACCTCGTGCGGAGCCACTCGTGCGGCGTCGGCGAACCGCTCTCTGAAGAAGAGACGCGCGCGATGATGCTGCTTCGCGCGAACGTGCTCGCGCTCGGCTTGAGCGGCGCGCGCTCGGTCGTCGCCGAGGCGCTCGTCGCGATGCTCGAGCGCGGCGTCCGCCCCGTCATCCCTGAGAAGGGTTCGGTCGGCGCGAGCGGAGACCTCGCGCCGCTCTCGCATCTGGCGCTCTGCGCGGTCGGCGAGGGCGAAGCTTTTTACGAGGGCGAGAGGATGCCGGGCGGCGAGGCTTTGAGGCGCGCCAGCGTCGAGCCGCTGACGCTCGAAGCGAAGGAGGGGCTTGCGCTTTTGAACGGCACGCAGGCCCTGACCGCTGTGGGCGCGCTCGCGCTCGAACGAGCAGAAAGACTCGCGCGCACGGCGGACGTTTCGGGCGCGATGTCGCTCGAAGCTCTGAAGGGCACGCCCGCCGCCTTCGACGAGCGCATCCACCGCGCGCGACCGCACCGCGGGCAAGTGGAAGCGGCGGCGCACCTGCGCGAATTGTTGCGCGACAGCGAGATTCGCGCCTCGCACGTCGTAGGCGACCCGCGCGTGCAGGACGCGTACAGCTTGCGCTGCATGCCGCAGGTTCACGGCGCGACGCGGGACGCGCTGGCGCACGCGCGCACCTCGGTCGAGATCGAGACGGGCGGCGCGACCGACAACCCGCTCGTCTTCGCGGAGACGGGCCAGGTGATTTCGGGCGGCAACTTCCACGGCGCGCCGCTCGCGCTCGCCTTCGACTACGCGGGCCTCGCGCTCGTGCATCTCGGCAACATCGTCGAGCGCAGAGTTGACCGCCTCGTCAACCCGGAGAAGAACGAGGGGCTGCCCGCGTTCCTGACCGCGCGCGCGGGCGTCGAGTCGGGCTACATGGTTCCGCAGATCGTCGCCGTCGCTCTGCTCAACGAGTGCAAGGTGCTCGCGCACCCGGCGAGCACGGACAACCTCCCGACCGACGGCGGCAAGGAGGATCACGTCTCGATGGGCATGACCGCGGCGCTGAAGCTGCGGCGCATCGTCGAGAACGTCGAGCGCGTCGTCGCCATCGAACTGCTCGCCTCGGCAGAAGGACTCGAATACCGCGCGCCGCTCCGACCGGGCCGCGGCGCGCGCCGCGCATACGAGACCCTGCGCTCGCACGCGCCCCGGCTCACGCGCGACCGCCCGCTCTCGCAAGACATCGAGCGCGTCGCGGCGGCGCTGCGTCGCGGCGAGTTTGATTTCTAAGGGCGTTTCAATACCCGTCGAAACTCATAGCGCCTCCGGCGCCTCTGCGAGAAATTTAATCTCGCAGAGGCGCCGGAGGCGCTATGAAAAAGTATCGCTACGACCTCTACTTCTTTTTTGTCTCGGCGACCTGCGGCCTCGGCTCCGGCAATGGCGGAGTGAGGTTGGCGGGAGCGGGGTAGCCTTTGCCGCGGAGCGCGGCGATGTCTATGACGACCTCCTTGTCGCCCTTGACGTTGTAGGTCACGCCGCCCGACTTGCTCTTGCCGCGGAGCGGTGCGTCCTCCGGGCGCGAGGGGTTGCCGTGCGCGTCGTGGGCCATCTGCTGGAGCGCTTCCATGACTTGCGTGCGCTCCTGCGCGCTCAGGTCTTCGAGCTTGACTCCGTACACGGCGAGCACCTTCCGCAGGTTGCCTTCCGTGTTCGTGCCCCTGTCGTACACGTCGCGATAGACGTGGAGCCGTCCGTCCTCGACGACAATCGTCTCGTAGCGAAGCTCGACGGGCACGGGCGCGCCGAGCTTGACGACCTCAGTCCTGCCGCGCTTCTGCCAGTAGTACGCGACCTGTTCGGGCGTCAGCTCGGTGCCCGAAGCCCCGGCGAGCGTGAGCGCGAAGTCCTGCACCTCGGCGTTTGTCAGTCCGACGCAGCCGTGCGACGCGAACTCGCCGAGGCGTTCCGGGTGCTTCCCGCCGTGGATGAGCGAGGGCGCGCCGATGGGAATCTTGAGCGGGCCGAGCGGGTTCATGCCGCTGCCCGCCGGGATCACCTGCCCCGGCTGGACTCGGCCCCTGACCCAAGGCTCGTCGGGCGGCGTCCAAGTCGGGTTGAAGATGATCTGCTCGGCCTCGCGCATCCCCTGCGCGAGAGGGAATTCGGGATAGCCGATGCCGACGCGGTAGGTCTTCAAGAGTTGGCCGTTCTGGAAAACGTCCATGCGGAAGGCCGGCGCGTTGACGACGACGCGCGTGTCGGTCGGAACCGTGTTCGGCTTCGACGGCAGCACGCCCTTGCCGTCGGCCCAGCGCTCGTTGACGAAGGCCGCGAGCGCTGGCGTCTTCTCTTCGCCGACGACGCCCTTGATCTTCTCCTCGGCTTCGCGCGCTGACTCCGCCGTGCTGCCCGAAGCGGCATCATTCTCGCTCAGCTTCGCGGTTCCCTCGCGCGCGACCTTGCGCAGGCCCTCGATCTGCTCGCCCGTCAAACCGAGCTTCGCCCGCAGCGCGCCCGCGAAGGTCGAGTCGGCGAACAGGGCGTCGAGCATGGGCAGGGTGATCGGCGTCTCGTTCGCGGTCGAAGGCGACGCCGGTGCGTTCGCCTCCGAGCCCGCGTTCAATTTCGTCGCGACGACGTTCACGTCCGCGTTCGCGCCCGACGTTTTCGACGGCGCGCCGGTCGTTGTGGTCATGCAGGCGGTCGTCGCGGCCAGGAGCGCGGCGGCGAGCGCGAGCGGGATGGGGGGATGTCTGAACATTCTTCGTTGCTCCTCAAAACAACTTCAGGGCTTACCAACTCCGGCGCGATGGGCCGTTTCGTCGTCGTAAAGCATCGGCGTCGGCTGAGGCCGCGGCTTTCACGCAGATATTATAGACGTTCCGCGGCGGCGGCACCGTGGCAATTTACGCCCGGCCCGGCGGTTTCCCACAGCGGGCCTTTTCGTGCGCGGGAGATTAATTGACGGCGCGTGAAAAGACAACGTCGGCGGTCGCCCGCGACGGGAGAACGAGCGGCTTCGGGAAAACTTGTGGGCGGCGCGCGCGGCGTGCGGCTTCCGCCTTCTCACTCCGAGTTGCGGAGCAGCGGGTAAGGGTTGATGTTCTCGCCCGTCCAGAAATGCTTGGGGTCTGCGACGCGATAGATTTGGAAGTGGAGGTGTGTGTTGCCGGGGCCGGCGTCGCCCGTGTCGCCGACGTAGCCGATGGTCTCGCCGCGGCGGGCGACGTGCCCCTCGGCGAGTCCGTCGGCGTAGTGGTCGAGGTGCGCGTAGTAGAAGACGAGGTGTTCGTCCGCCGCGGCGAGTTGATAGATGGTCGTTCCGCCCTTCGCGCTCTGGAAGAGTTTGACGACGCGACCGTCCGCCGCGGCGACGACGGGCGTGTCGCGCGCGGCCATGATGTCAATCGCGTCGTGGACGCGCCCCTCGCTGCGCGCGTCGTCGAACGTGTCGCGCAAGGCTTCGGGCCGCACGCCCGCGACCGGGATCAGGAGGCGCATCGAGGCGAGCGCCGCCGCGTCGCCCGTCGCCGCTTGCGTCTGCGTTGAATTGCTCGCCGCGGGCGTCGCGGTCGGCGTCGGAGTTGCCGCCGGCGTCGGCGTCGCCGAGACTGAAGGCGCGGGCGTCGCGCTCGCCTGCGGAATGGTGTTCGGCGTCGCGGCTGTCGTCGGCGATGCTGTTTGTTCGGCGTCCTGCCTCGGGGCGGGAAGGGGCGTGACGGGCTGAGTCCAATACCTGACGCTCAGGTACCAGACGAACGCGGCGAGCGCCGCGAAGACGACCGCCGCGATCAGGAGCACGCGCGTGCGCGGGCCGAGTGGCATCTCGATCTCTCTCTTCGGACGGGATGGGTCTTGCTGCCGAGAGGATATTGAAGTCGGGGCGCGCGGCGCAAGCGCTGCCGCCGCCGCGTCCGGTGCTGGCGCGCGGAGTTCGTTTTCTGCTATTACTTTCGTATCAATTCAAACGACATCAACGCCGGCTCAGGCCCACGCGTCGGGGCCGCGCCGGAGACGGCAGGAGGAAGAAACAGGTGACGGACATTTTCAAGGAACGCCGGAAGGGACTCGAACAGGAATACTTCAGGCGCAGGGACAAGGAGTCGCTCGACCGCCTGCGCGAAGCGCTGCGCGAGGAGGCGCAGGCGCGCGGCGGCCACGCCGTGACGATGCCTTGCCCGCGCTGCGGCGGCAAGCTCCACGAGGACGAGTACGACGAGGTTAAGATCAGCCGCTGCGACACGTGCGACGGCATCTGGCTCGACGCCGGAGACCTCGAAGACATCATCGCGCAGGAGACCACCGCGGGCCGCTGGCTGCACACGTTCTGGCCCGGCAGGACGACCGAGAAGTGATGAACGCGGAATGATGAGAGATGAGTTTGAGGCGCGTCGAGTCTTTCAATTCATCATTCCGCATCCATCACTCATCATTTCTTTTGTGGCGCGATGGGCGAACAGCAGACGAATGCGGGCGGGGCGAAGATGACGGCGCTCGTCACGGGCGCGTCGGGCGGCATCGGCCTCGAACTCGCGCGGCTCTTCGCGGAGGACGGCCACGACCTCGTGCTCGTCGCGCGGAGCGCGGACAAGCTCTCGTCGCTCGCCGACGAACTCAAAGACAAACATAACGTCCGCGTTCGCGTCCTTCCCGCAGACCTCGCGCGGCCCGAAGCCGCGCGGGAAATCTTCGACGAGTTGCAGCGCGAAGGCTTCAGCGTTGACGCGCTCGTCAACAACGCCGGAGTCGGCAGCTACGGCCTGTTCGCCGAGACCGACCTGCAAACGGAACTCGACCTCCTGCAAATCAACGTCGTCGCGCTCACGCACCTGACGAAACTTTTTCTGCCCGCGATGATCGCGCGCCGCCGCGGCTACTTGATGCAGGTCGCCTCGACCGCGGCCTTCCAGCCGGGGCCGCTGATGGCCGTCTATTACGCGTCCAAGGCTTACGTCCTCCACTTCTCCGAAGCGCTCTCGAACGAGACGGAAGGCACGGGCGTCATCGTCTCCGCGCTCTGCCCCGGCCCGACCGAGACCGGCTTCGTCGCCGCCGCCGGGATGGAAGAGTCCAAGCTCTTCGACCGCGGCCCGATGACGGCGCGCGAAGTGGCCGAGGCCGGCTACCGCGGGATGCTCGAAGGAAAGCGAATCGTCATCCCCGGCTTCCGCAACGCGCTCGTCGCCCACGCCGTCGGCCTTTTGCCGCGCGGGCTGGTGACGAAGGTCGTGCGCGGGATTCAGGAAAGAAGATCATGAGTCAGGCGAGGGTCGTGCGCGCGCCGCGCGGCGCGCGTCTCAACTGCAAGGGCTGGCATCAGGAGGCGGCGCTGCGCTGCCTGATGAACAACCTCGACCCGGAGGTCGCGGAGCGCCCCGATGAACTCGTCGTGTACGGCGGGCGGGGGAAGGCCGCGCGCAGTTGGGACGCGTTCGACGCAATCGTGCGCGAGTTGACTCGGTTAGAGAACGACGAGACGCTGCTCGTCCAGTCGGGCAAGCCCGTCGCGGTCTTCCGCACGCACGAGCACGCGCCGCGGGTGTTGATTGCAAATTCAAACCTCGTCGGCGCGTGGGCCAACTGGGAGCACTTCCACGAACTCGAACGGCGCGGGCTGATGATGTACGGGCAGATGACGGCGGGCAGTTGGATTTACATCGGCTCGCAGGGCATCGTGCAAGGCACGTTCGAGACGTTCGCCGCGATGGCCGACAAACATTTCGGCGGCGACTTGAGCGGCAAGCTGATTCTCTCAGGCGGCATGGGCGGCATGGGCGGCGCGCAACCCTTAGCCGCGACGCTGAACGGAGCGGTCTTCCTCGGCGTCGAAGTTGACCGCGAGCGCATCGAGCGTCGCGTGCGGACGGGTTACTGCGACCGGCTCGCGCTCGACTTGGACGAGGCGCTCAGAATCTGCGAGGACGCAATCGAGCAGAAGCGCTCTCTCTCGGTGGGCCTCGTCGGCAACTGCGCCGAAGTCCTGCCTGAGATCGTCCGCCGCGGCGTGCGCGTTGATGCGGTCACGGATCAGACGAGCGCGCACGACCCTCTGAACGGCTACGTGCCCGCGGGGCTGAGTCTCGAAGAGGCAGACGAGTTGAGACGTTCTGACCCGAAGACCTATGTCGAGCGCTCGATGGAATCAATGGCGCGGCACGTCGAGGCGATGCTCGCCTTGCAGCGCGCGGGCGCGGTCGCCTTCGACTACGGCAACAACATCCGCAAGCAGGCTTTCGACGCAGGGATCAAAGACGCCTTCGAGATTCCCGGCTTCGTGCCCGAATACATCCGCCCGCTCTTCTGCGAGGGCAAAGGCCCTTTCCGCTGGGTCGCGCTTTCGGGCGACGCCGAAGACATACGCCGCACCGACGACCTCGCGCTCGAACTCTTCCCCCGCGACCGCACGTTGGAGCGCTGGATGCGGCTCGCGCGCGAGCGCGTGCAGTTTCAGGGACTGCCCGCGCGCATCTGCTGGCTGGGCCTCGGCGAGCGCGCCGAGATGGGCGAGGCGATGAACGAGCTGGTCAGGCGCGGCGACCTGAAAGCGCCCGTGGCAATCGGTCGCGACCACCTCGACACCGGCTCGGTCGCGTCGCCCTTCCGCGAGACCGAAGGCATGAAGGACGGCACGGACGCGGTCGCCGACTGGCCGATCCTGAACGCGCTTCTCAACACGGCGAGCGGCGCGTCTTGGGTTTCGTTCCACCACGGCGGCGGAGTCGGCATCGGCTACTCTCTGCACGCCGGCCAGGTCTCGGTCGCCGACGGCACGCCGGAAGCCGCGAAGCGTCTGAACCGCGTGCTGACGAACGACCCCGCAATCGGGGTCGCGCGCCACGTTGACGCCGGCTACGAAGAGGCGGAAGAGACCGCGCGCGAGAAGGGCGTTCACATCCCGATGCTCGGCGAAGGCGTGGAGTGATGTCGGCGAAGTCGGCTGGTTTCGGCGAAGTCGTCGGGCGCGGTCTGCGAAGACGGACGGTGTCCGTGAAGATGCCGGGTGAAAACGGCGAGGGCGGGCGAAGATGGCGGAGGCTGAAATTCACACGACGGAGATTCGTCCGATAGTCGTCAAGGAGATCGCGGCGGGCGTCCGCGCCGTCGCCTTCTTCGAGGCGCTGAAGGGCACGCTCGTCCTTGTCGCCGGCTTCGGCCTGCTCGCGCTCGTCCACCGCGACCTGCAAGCAATGGCCGAGCGGCTCGTCGAGCACTCGCACCTCGACCCGGCGAGCCACTACCCGCGCGTCTTCATCGAGGCCGCCGCGCGCACGAGCGACTCGCGTTTGCGCGGACTCGCCGCGCTCGCCTTCGCCTACTCGTGCGTGCGCTTCGTCGAGGCTTACGGCCTCTGGAAGATGCGCGCGTGGGCCGAATGGTTCGCGATCATTTCGGGCTGCATCTACCTGCCCGCCGAGGCTTACGAACTCTTCGAGCGCCCGACGCTCATCAGGGCCGGCGTCCTCGTCGTCAACGCGCTCATCGTCTCGTACCTCCTCTACGTCCGCTTCTCGCGCACGGGCCGCGTGGCCGAGGAGGAGATACACAAGACCGAGGCCGACAAGAAGGCGCACAAGCAAGAGTTGAAGGCGAAGAAGGCACACTAACGATTGCGGAATTCGGATTGCGGATTAATAAAGACGACTTCTCTTTTAATCCGCAATCCGAATTCCGCCGCTCCGCAATTCTTAAAGTTGACGTGGAAGAGAAGCGCAACCCCTCGCAGCCGGCGACGCACCTGACGCCCGACCCCGTCGAGGCGGCGGAGGGCGAGGCGCGGCTCGACGAGGGACGCGCGGGCGCGCGTTCGCTCGCGCTCGACCTGACGCCGCTGCGCGCGTCGCGAGAATTCCGCCTGCTTTGGACGGGGCAGGCCGTCTCTTTCTTCGGCTCGATGATGACGTTCGTGGCGCTGCCCGTGCAGTTGTACGCGCTGACGAAGTCCTCTTTCGCGGTCGGGATGCTCGGCGTCGCGGAGTTCGTCCCCATCTTCCTGATGGCCTTCGTCGGCGGCGCGCTCGCCGACGCGATTGACCGCCGTCGCATGATTCGCCTCACCGAGACGGCGTTCGCCGCGGGCACGGCGCTGCTCATCATCAACTCGCTTCTCGCCGAGCCGCGCACGTGGGTTCTCTTCTTCTGCGCGGCGCTCTTCGCCGCCCTCAACGGCTTGCAGCGCCCTTCGCTCGACGCGCTCGTCGCGCGCGTCGTCGCCGCGGAGCAGATGCCCGCGGCGATGGCCCTGCGCTCTTTGAGCGGCACGGTCGGCATGATCGCCGGCCCGGCGCTCGGCGGTCTGCTCTACGGCGCGCTCGGCCCCGCGGCGAATTACTCGGTTGACCTCGCGACCTTCTCGGCGTCGCTCGCCGCGCTCTGGATGATGCGGGAAGCGCCGCCGCCCGCGGGGGCCGACAGGCCGAGTCTGCGTTCCGTCGTCGAAGGACTGCGCTACGCGCGCAGCCGGCAGGAGCTGCTCGGCACGTACCTCATTGACATCAACGCGATGTTCTTCGGGATGCCGATGGCACTGTTCCCGGCGATGGCCGAAGGGTTCGGCGGCTCTTCGGCGGGGCTGCTCTACGCCGCGCCCGCGTTCGGCGCGATGTGCGTGACGCTCACCTCCGGCTGGGCGCGTCGGGTCAACCGCCACGGACTCGCGGTCGCGATTGCCGCCGCGTGCTGGGGCGCGGCAATCGTCGGCTTCGGTTTCGCGCGGGCGCTCTGGGTCGCGCTGCTGTGTCTCGCGCTCTCGGGCGCGTCCGACATGGTGAGCGCGCTCTTCCGGCAGATCATCTGGAACCAGACGATACCGGATCACTTGCGCGGGCGGCTCGCGGGGATCGAGGTGGTGAGCTACACTACCGGCCCGCTGCTCGGAAACGCCGAGTCTGGAATCGTCGCCGGACTCTTCGGCGTGCGCGCGTCGGTCGTCTCCGGCGGCGTGCTCTGCGTCGCGGGCACCGCACTGCTCTCGCTCCTTCTGCCGTCATTCATTCGCTACGACGGTCGCGCGGGACTCGAACGCAAGCGCGCCGAAGAGGAGGCGCGCGTCTCTTCGCTCGGACTTTAACGACGACGCTCAAACCGAACGGGCCATGACGAGACACGCTCGCATACTACTCCTGCTCGTCGCACTCTTCGTCGCCGCCGACGCGCGCGCGCAGGCCACGGCGAAGACCGCCGCGACGCCGACGCCCGCTCCCGCGCGCGAAGGCAAGAAGGAGAAGCCGCGATACGAGACCGTTCAGTTCGAGAGCAAACTCGTCGGCGCGGCGTTGCCGTACAACGTTATACTTCCGGCTGACTACAGGCGCGGCTCGTCAAAGCATAAACGCTACCCGGTCGTCTATCTCCTGCACGGGCTGAAGGGGAGCGCGAACGACTGGGTCTCAGACCGCGCGCACCTCGCCGACTACGCCGCCCGGTATCCCTTCATCATCGTCGTCCCCGAAGGCCACGACGGCTGGTACACAGACAGCGCGACCGTGCCGAGCGAGAAGTACGAGTCGTACATCGTCGAGGAGTTGATACCCGACGTTGACCGGCGCTTCCGCACCATCGCCTCGCGCGAGGGCCGGGCGGTCGCGGGGCTTTCGATGGGCGGCTACGGCTCTCTGAAGTTCGGTTTGAAACACCCCGAACTCTTCGCCTTCGCCGCCTCGATGAGCGGCGCTCTGTTAGCGCCGTCGCTCGCGCTCGACGACTCGACGCCCGACTGGATTCGGCCCTCAATCGCGCGCGTGTACGGCCCCCTGGGCACGCCGACGCGGCGCGACAACGACATCTTCCGCATCGTCCGCGAGATGCCGCGGTCGAGCGTCGCCTCGCTCCCATATTTTTATCTCGACTGCGGCACGGAAGACCCATTCCTCCAAAACAGCCGCGACTTCTCGGCGCTCCTCGTCGAGAAGAAAATCCCGCACGAGTTCCGCGAGCTTCCCGGCACTCACGGTTGGCCCTACTGGGACAGGCAGGTGCGGGAGATTCTGAGGCTCGCCGCGCAGAAACTCGCCGCGCCCGCCGACGACTCGAAGCGGAAGACGAAGGCCGCGAGCGGTCGCTGAGAATTCCTGCGAATGAACGCGACAAGTGAAGAGGCACACGACGCCACGCGCACGACACGCGAGTCCGGTCGGTCGCGGCGTCGCCTGTTCGTCGCGGTGCTGTGCGCCGCGTTCCTCTTCCGCCTCGCGTTCGGCCTCTCGTCGCAGTTCTGGGCCGACGACGAGCGGCAGGTCTATCTCATCGGGCTGAAGTTCTACTCGACCGGCGCGTGGCCTTTCTTCGGGCCGGACGTGGCGGGCGGCGTGCAGATTCCGGGCGCGCTGCAAGGTCTTCTCGTCGGCCTGCCGCTCCTCGCCGCGCGCGTGCCGGAAGCGCCGTTCGTCCTTCTGAACCTGCTGTCGTTCGCGAGCCTCTGCTTCTTCGCGTGGTACTGCGCGCGGCGACTGCCGGGGATTCCGAAGTGGTTCGTGTGGGGCTGGCTCCTGACCGCGCCGTGGACGCTCAACTTCTCGACGCACGTCGTCAACCCTTCCTACGTCCTGCCGGGCGCGATTCTCTTTTTCGTCGGCGTGCTTGAGACGCTGCCCGCGACGCGCAAAGGTCCGGTCGGCGCGCGCGCGGCGAACTTCATGATCGGGTTTGCGCTCCTGTGGGTGATGCAGCTACATCTTTCGTGGGTCGCGCTCGTGCCGTTCGCGCTCGCGTCCATTTACTTTCAAGTTCGCGAGCAGGGCGCACGCTCACTCGCACAACTCGCATGGCTCGCGCTCGGTGCGGCGCTCTGCGCTTCGACGCTCGCGCCGACGTTTCTGAAGTACGGACTCGCGAACGGCGCTGGTCACACCGAAGCGATGTTCGCGCCGAACTTCTCGAACGTCGCGCGCGTCCTGAATCCGGCGGAAGGCGTGCCCGCGCGATTCCTGTCGCTCGCGAGCTTCGAGCTGGCGCGCTTCGTCGGTCGTAACACGGCGGAGCGCGTCGCGTTCCTGCGCGAGAACCTCTGGCTCGCGCCGCTCGCCGTCTTCCTCGGCGCGGTCGGAATCGTTCAGCCCGCGGCGATGCTCGTCCTCTGGTTCAGGCGAAAGACCGCGCGCGACGACTGGCCGCAGATAAAATACCTCGCGCTCGCGACCGCCGCGTTGCTCTGCGCGCTGTTTCTGTTTTCGGCGAAGCTGCCCGCGTCGCACACTTTTTATGTTACCTTTCCCGTCGCCGCGCTCTACGGCTTTTACTGCTGGGACGCCCTGTTGAAGAGAAGAGGCTGGCGCGTCTTCGCGTGCGTTTTTTTAATCTGCGGCGTCGTCTTCCACGCCGGACTCGCCGCGCACAACTTCCGCCGCGTCTCGCTCTACGTTGACCGCGGGCGCGTGCAGTCGGCGATCAGCGAGCGGAATCCGGCTTTACTCGGCGAGCGCCGTCCCGGCTCGCTCTACTAGGACGAACATGAGAACTGCTTTGACCGAAAGAAGAGAAGTCGCGCGGCGCGCACACCTCCTCAGCTTCGCCGTGCTCGCACTCGTAATGCTTGCACTCACACACCCCGCCCGCGCGCAAGGCGCGCGGCCCGGCGACGAGCAGACGGCGCGCGTCATCGAGATTCAGTCGGCGCTGCGCGAGGCGGGACTCGACGGCTGGCTCTTCGCGGACTTCCGGCACAGCGACCCGCTCGCCTACCGCATCCTGAAACTCCCCGAAGGCGGCGTCACGACCCGGCGCTGGTTCTACTACATCCCCGTCATCGGCGAACCCGTCAAGGTCGTCCACTCAATCGAGCAGTTCCGCCTCGACGCGTTGCCCGGAAGGAAGCTCATCTACCGGAGTTGGCAGGAGCTTCACGACTCGCTCCGCGACGCGGTGACTTCGGGCGGGCTGAAGAACAAGCGCGTGCTGATCCGCAGGGTCGCGATGCAGTATTCGCCGAACAACGACATCCCTTACGTCGCGCGCGTTGACGCCGGCACGGTCGAACTCGTCCGCTCGATGCCCGGCATCGCCGTCGTCACGAGCGCAGACCTCGTGCAGCAGTTCGAGGCGACGCTCACCGCGGAAGGACTCGCCACGCACCGCGAGGCCGCAGACAAAATCCACCGCATCATCATGGAAGCCTTCGCCGAAATCGCGCATCGGGTCAGGGCGAACGAGCCGACGACCGAGTACGACATTCAACAGTTCATCGTCCGACGCCTCGGCGAAGAGGGCATGACCACGAGCGGCCCGGACGTTTCAGCCGGCGCGAACACCGCGAACCCGCACTACCAGCCCGACGCGACGCACAGCGCGCCGATACGCCGCGGCGACTTCGTCCTCTTCGACGTGTCGGAGAAGCTGAAAAAGCCCGGCGCGATTGTCGCCGACCAGACCTGGACGGGTTACGTCGGCGAGAGCGTGCCCGAAGAATACGTGCGCGTCTTCAACATCGTCCGCGACGCGCGCGACGCCGCGACCGACTTCGTCCGCACGTCCTTCCGCGCGGGCCGCACGATCCGCGGCGCGGACGTTGACGACGTTGCGCGCGGCGTCATCAAACGCGCGGGCTACGGCGAGCAGTTCACGCACCGCACCGGCCACTCAATCGGCGAAGAGGGGCACGGCAACGGCGCGAACATTGACGACTTCGAGACGAGGGATTCGCGCCGCGTCATCCCGCGCACCTGCTTCTCAATCGAGCCGGGCATCTACCTCGAAGGCAAGTTCGGCGTCCGCTCCGAGATTAATGTTTACGTCAGCGAGCACGACGCCGAGGTGACGGGCCATCCGATTCAGACGGAGATCGTGCCAATTCTCAAAAAGCAGTAGCCGGTTTTCAGTTTTCAGTTCGCTTCGCCCGGAACTTAAGTTGCCGACTGAAGAGACCGACTGAAAACTGAAAACCGAAAACTGAAAACTGTCATGCTTAACTTCGCAATCCAGACCGCGCGCGACGCGGGCCGCGTGCTCGCCGAGAAGTTCGGGCGCGCGATTCAAGTCTCGAACAAGGGCGACATTGACCTCGTCACGGAAGCAGACCTCGCCTCCGAACAACTCATCGTCGAGCGCATCCGAAGCTATCACCCGCGCCACTCGATTCTCACCGAAGAGGCGGGCGCGCTCGTCGCGGTCGGCGGCGCGCAATCTGAATACAAGTGGGTGATTGACCCGCTCGACGGGACGACGAACTACGCGCACGGCTACCCCGTCTTCTGCGTCTCGGTCGCGCTCGAGCGCGAGGGGCGCGTTGTCGTCGGCGTCGTCTATGACCCGATGCGCGACGAGCTTTTCGCGGCTGAACGGGGCGAGGGCGCGACGCTCAACGGTCGGCGCGTGCGCGTCTCTGAAACTGATGATTTAAATGCGGCGCTGCTCTGCACGGGCTTCCCCTACGACGTGCGCGCGCGCGGCGACTTCGCGCGCCACTTCCGAAACTTCATCATGTCGGCGCAGTCGGTACGCCGCGACGGGGCCGCCGCGCTTGACCTCGCGAACGTCGCTTGCGGCAGGTTCGACGGGTTTTACGAGGAGGGCCTGCGCCCCTGGGACGTGGCCGCGGGCGTGCTGCTCGTCGAAGAGGCGGGCGGTCGCGTGACGCACTACGACGGGCGTCCCTTCGACATCTACTCGCAGCTCATCGCGTCGAGCAACGGCCTCATCCACGACGCGATGCTTGAGGTGCTGAGTCATTGACGAGTGATGAGCGGGAAAGCATCCGGCGTTTAGCTCTCGACTGCGGGCTTTAGCCCTTAGCGCATCACCCTTCCCTCGTCACCGCTTTCGCGCTGCTGTATATTTATTCAGCCGTCCAGACTCCTTCGGGCGTCAAACCTACGTCGAAAAGCGCGCGTCCACGCGCGCCAGCCCCGCGAGCCGCAGAGGATTGTTCGCATGATCGCACCCGGCACAGTCTTGCAGAATCGTTACGTCGTCGAGCGGCAGATCGGCGAGGGAGGCATGGGCGCGGTCTATGTCGCGACAGACCGGCGCTTCGGCTCGACCGTCGCGATCAAGGAGACGTTCTTCGACGACCCGGCGCTGCGCAGGGCTTTCGAGCGCGAGGCGAAACTCCTCAACCGCCTGCGGCACACGGCGCTCCCGCGCGTGAGCGACCACTTCGACGAGGGCGCGGGACAGTTCCTCGTCATGGAGTTCATTCCGGGCGAAGACCTCTCGCACATGCTCAAAGAACGCGGCGGGCCGTTCCCCTTAGGCGAAGTGCTCGCGTGGGCCGACCAACTGCTCGACGCGCTCGACTACCTGCACTCTCAGGAGCCGCCGGTCGTCCACCGCGACATCAAGCCGCAGAACATAAAGCTCCTCCCGCGAAACCAGATCGTCCTGCTCGACTTCGGACTCGCGAAGGGCACGCCCTTGCAGACGCGCGTCACCGCGACGGGCAGCGTCTTCGGCTACTCGTTCAACTACGCGCCCATCGAGCAGATGCAGGGCACGGGCACAGACCCGCGCAGCGACCTCTACTCATTGGGCGCGACCGTTTATCACTTGCTTACGTCGTCGCCGCCGCCCGACGCCCTCTCGCGCGCGACCGCCGTGCTTAACGGCGAGCCAGACCCTCTGCGACCGGCGAACGAGTTGAACGCGGAGGTGCCCGCCGCGGTCGCCGAGGTGCTCGCGCGTTCGATGCGGCAGAGCGCCGCGCAGCGCTTCGCCTCCGCCGCGGAGATGCGCGCGTCGCTCAGGCAGGCGGGGCAGTCCGCGCCCGTCAAAGACGCGACGGCGGCTGTGCAGTCGTCCCGCCAGACGGACGTTCCGCAGGCGCTCGCCTCCGAGGGCGAGACGCGCCTGATGAATCCGCCCGTCACGAACAGGATTCCGCTCGCGGAGACCGAGGAACTTCTCGAAGAGACCGCGGTCGCGAGCAGTCAGGACGAGGCGACTCTCGCCGGCACCGAGTTCGTCAAAGGCGCGACGCCGCCGCGCGCGGGTGAATCACGCGCGCCGCAGCCCGCGTCGGGCGTGGCAGGCACGCCGCGGGCGTTCGCCGCGAGCGAAGCGCGCGATGACAGGTCGGTCGTCACGAATGTGGGGGCGGCGGGAGTCGCGCCCGCGGCTCGCGTCGGCTCGCGTCGCGCGCTCGGAGTCGGGGCCGCCGGTGTCGTCGTCGTCGCGCTCGTCGCGGCGGCGGTCTATTCCTTCACGCGCCGCGACGCGCCGAACGCGCCAGCCGCGCAAGCCACGCCGCAGGCGACGGCGACGAGTCAGACAGACGCAGCCGCGCAACAGCCAACGCCTTCGCCGCAAACGCCCGCGCCCGCCGACAACACGCGGGCGGGCGAGGCCGCGCGCGAAAGCGACGCGACGCGCCCCGAAGCGCAGACGCGCCACACGCCCGCCGCTTCGGCGAGGAACGGAAGGCCGGGCGAAGGCGCTCCGTCAGACTCGCAGAAGGCGGCACCGCCTCCGCCGTTGCCGCCGCAGCAGGCCGAGCCGCAGGAAGGGGCCGCCGAAGACGAGGCCGGCTCGCCCTTCCGCAACCGGGACATGAGAAACAACCCGCCCTCGCAGGAAGAGGTTGACCGCTGGCTCGCGCAACACCCGCACTGGCTTGAGAACCACCCGAACCGCGCGCGCCAACTCATGCGTCTCAGACAACTGCAACGCCGCCGCGGCGATGCTCCTCCTCCGCTTTAAACCGACCGCGCTCTGAAGCGAGGCGCAAAACGTCCTCCGCGAGCAGACGCGCCGCGCATTTCAGAGGCGCGTCTTCGCACACGCGTCCGGCCCGAACTTTTGCCATCCGTTTCGGCGCTAGGTTATATTCGTCGGGCAAAGATTTCTGCGGAGGGTTGGCAGAACGGCTATTGCACTGGTCTTGAAAACCAGCGCCCGAAAGGGCTTGGGGGTTCGAGTCCCTCACCCTCCGCCAGCATAAAAAGTTTTCCCCGAATCGAAGCCGCCCGCCCCCGAAAGAGGCGCTGGCGGCTTCCGCGTTTAGCGCGAAATAGTCGGACGAGGACGAGGGGGTTTTTAGATTAAATGTTCGGAAACTTGGCGGTGATGTTGAGGGCGCGAACGGGGCCGGCTCTGTTTCAAGGGAACGAGAACGTTCTGGAAAGAATCTGGCGCATGACCGAGCCGGCGCGGTTCTACATCAACTACACATGGAAGATCGGCAACTTCCCGTTCTCGATTGCGACGCTCGTGCTCGGCGTGATCGTGCTGCTCATAGCGGTCATCTTCTCGCGCTACCTGCGGTCGTTCATGCGGACGAGGATGGAGCGGCACAAGCACCTCGACCCCGGCGTGCAGTACACGATCCTCCGCCTCGTGCATTACGCGATCATGATCGTCGGCATCTTCGCGGCATTCAGGCTCGCCTTCGATGCCGACTTCACCTCGCTCGCCGTCATCTTCACGGCGCTCTCGGTCGGCATCGGCTTCGGCCTCCAGTTCATCGCGGGCGACATCGCCTCCGGCTTCATCATCCTCTTCGAGCGACCCGTGCGCGTCGGCGACTTCATCACCATCTCCGGCCCCGACAGCAAACTAACCGAAGGCCGCATCCGCAGCATCAACCTCCGCACGACGGTCGTCATGACGAACGACAGCGTTGCGGCGGTCGTCCCGAACTCGAAGATCGTCAACCAGAACCTCCTCAACTGGACTTACCCCGAACGCCGCACGCGCATCTCGATCCCCGTCGGCGTCTCGTACAACTCCGACGCGGAGAAGGTGACGGAGACCTTGCTGCGCGCGGCAGAAGGCGTGCAGTTCGTCCTCGAAGACCCAAAGCCGAGCGTGCAGTTCCTCGAGTTCGGCGACTCGTCCATCAACTTCCGCCTGCTCGTCTGGACGGAGAAGCCGCGCCGCCACCAACTCATCAAGAGCGCGATCAATTACAACATCTACCGCCTCTTCGGCGAGGCCGGCATCGAAATCCCGAACCCGCAGCGCGACATCAACCTGAGAAGCGGCACGCTCCGCTTCGACGCCGACGCGCGCACGCTCACCGCGGACGGCAACGGCCAGCCGGAGTCGGACGCGGAGGGGGCGACCGCCGCGCGGTAACATTCGGGAGCGGCGAGACTCCTGTTGCGTAAACTCGCGCCCGCGGGTTACGCTAACGGCGTCCGACTGAATGAACAGCCATTCAGCAACGCTCTCGCGAGTTCAGGCACGGAGAAGTTTCAGCCCCGATGCGCTCAGCACGCACACTCCCGACACCGACGCCGCGCGCCGCCGCGGGCGACAAGCGCGAGGCGATCATGCGCGCCGCGACCAAGGTCTTCGCGCGCAACGGCTACTTCAACTCGAAGGTCGCCGACATCGCGCGCGAGGCCGGCGTCGCCGACGGCACGGTCTATCTCTACTTCAAGAGCAAGGAGGAAATCCTCCGCTCGATCTTCGAGCGCAACACGACCGAGGCCGTCGCCGCGGGCCGCGAGGAGCTGGCGAAAATAAAAGACCCGCGCGAGAAGTTGCGGCGCATCGCGCGGCACCACCTCGAACGGCTCGGCGACGACCGAGACCTCGCAATCGTCTTTCAGGTCGAGCTGCGCGGCACGACCAAGTTCATGGAGGAGTTCTCCGCCGCGGGCCTGGCCGAGTACCTCGGTCTCATCCGCGAAGTTTTAGAGGAGGGGCAGCGCGCCGGGGTCTTCCGCAAAGGACTCAAGGCGAAGCTCGCCGCGAAGGTGCTGTTCGGCGCGCTCGACGAGATGGCGACCAACTGGATTCTCTCGCACCGACGCTACAAGCTCGCGCCGATGGCCGACGAGGTGCTAGACATCTTCCTCGGCGGGGTGAGCGCATGAGCGCCGACGTGGAGGGGCTGCGCGCGGGCGAAGGACGGGCGAGCGCCGGCGGCGAACGCGCGGGCGGCGGGCGCTCGCCGCTCACGCGCGAAGAGCCGGCGACTCTCGTCGAGGTCTTCGAGCGCGTGCTGCGACTCCACACGCGACCCGACCTCCTCAACTACAAGCGCGGCGGCGAGTGGCGCTCGATCTCGACCGAAGAGTTCATGCGCCGCGCGCGCCGCGTCGCGCTCGGACTCAACTCACTCGGCGTCCTGCCGGGCGAGCGCGCCGCGATCCTCTCCGAGAGCCTGCCCGAATGGGTCATCGCCGACGCGGGCTGTCTGCTGGCTGGCGTCGTCAACGTGCCGCTCTACCCGACGCTCGCGCCGCAGCAGGTCTGCTACATCCTGAAAGATTCGGGCGCGCGCCTGCTCTTCGCGCAGCACGCCGAAGCCTTCGCGCGGGTCAAGGGCGCGGCGGGCGAGTGCGAGACGCTGCGACACGTCGTCGTCATGACGGGCGAGGTCGGAAGCGAAGCTGGCGAGGGCGTGTTGACGCTCGGAGGACTCGAAGCTCGCGGCGCGGAAGTCGAGAGTGAAGCGACGGGGCTGCTCGAAAAACTCGCGCGCGGCGTGAGTCCCGAAGACCTGGCGACGATCATCTACACTTCGGGGACGACGGGCGAGCCTAAAGGCGTGATGCTCACGCACGCGAACATCGTCTCGAACCTGATTGACACGTCGGCGCGTTTCGCCTTCCGCGGCGACGACGTGATGCTCTCGGTGCTGCCGCTCTCGCACATCTACGAGCGCGGCGCGATGTTCATGTACCTGCACCACGGCTGCAAGGTCTTCTTCGCCGAGTCAATCGAGAAGATCGGCGACAACATGCGCGAGGTCGGCCCGACGGTCGTCACCGCCGTCCCGCGCCTCTACGAAAAAATCTACGCGCGCATCGAGGAGCGCGCCGCACGCGCCGGACGCATGAAGGCCGCGGCGCTCGCCTGGGCCGTCGGCGTCGCGAAGCGCTGGGCGCGTCACGTCGTCTGGAAAAAGCGAGTGCCGCCCGCGCTCGCCTTGCAGCACAAGCTCGCGACGCGGCTCGTCTTCTCGAAGTGGCGCGAGGGGATGGGCGGGCGCATCCGTCTCTTCACGGCGGGCGGCGCGCCGCTGCCCGAAGAGATCGGACTCATCTTCTACGGCGCGGGGCTTCCCATCGTCGAAGGCTACGGCCTCACGGAAACTTCGCCGGTCATCGCCGTCAACGACCCCGCGGACAATCGCGTCGGCACGGTCGGTCGCCCGATCCGGCACGTCGAAGTCCGTACAGCCTCTGACGGCGAGATCGAGACGCGCGGGCCGAACGTGATGCGCGGCTACTACAACAAGCCGGAGGCGACCGCCGAAGTCTTCACCGCCGACGGCTGGTTCAAGACCGGCGACATCGGCTCGCTCGACGCCGAAGGCTACCTTCGCGTCACCGACCGCAAGAAGGAGCTGTTCAAGACTTCGGGCGGCAAGTACGTCGCGCCGCAGCCCATCGAGCAGCGCATCAAACAGTCGCGCTTCGTCAACCAGGTCGTCCTCGTCGGCGACCGACGCAAGTTCGTCTCGGCCCTCATCGTCCCCGACTGGGAGATGTTGCGCTCTTACGCTCAACTTAAAGGACTCGACATCAAGTCACGCGCCGACTTCTGCCGCCACCCGCGCATCCTCGACCTCTTCCAAAGACAGGTTGACTCGCTCACCTCCGACCTCTCGCGCTTCGAGACGGTCAAGCGTGTCGCACTCATCGAGCGCGAACTCAGCGTCGAGGGCGGCGAACTCACGCCCACACTCAAGGTCAAGCGCCGCGTCGTCGAAGAGAAGTACCGCGACGTGATTGAACGCATCTACGAAGAAAGGCAAAAGTAAAAAGCAAAAGTGAAGACAGCCGACGCGCTTCTCATCCGCGCTTCTCATCATTAGCGAACGATGAAAGCAGCGTTGGCGGCTGTCTTCCTTCTTTTGCCCTTTGCCTTTTTACTTTTGCCTTCCGTCAGGGCGTGACGACGACCGTGCCGGACATCCCGTCGCCGCCCGCGCCGCCGTGGAGCGCGCAGTAGTAGGGGTAGGTGCCGGGCTTGTCGAACTTGCGGCTGTAGATCTTGCCCTTGGCGAGCGTGGGCGACTCGAACGAGCCGTCGTCCGCCGTGACCGTGTGGCTGCTGCCGCCGCCGTTCGTCCACGTGACGGTCGTCCCGGCTTTGACTTTAAGCTCCTTCGGCTGGAACTCGAAGTCCTTGATCGCGACGACGCCCGCGCCGTCTTCGGCGCTCGCACGTCTCACGGCGGGCCGCGCCGCGACGAGGCCGAAGAGCAAAAGGGCGAGCGCGATGATGGCAGTCCTTCCCATCTCGAAAACTCCTTCTCTGTTTGTGACTGTTAGTGAAAGTCGCGCGCCGCTCGCGCGAGAGTTGCGACGCGAGGCGCGAGCGCCGACGCCCGCGTTAATCTCAACGCGCCCGCGTCCAGGGCGGAACGTCCGGGCGCGTCCCGCCCCTCGGCGCTCGCGTTTACATCTTCGACTTGCTCTTGTCGCCGCCCATGGCCGTCGCTTCCTTCTTTTGCTTGTCTGTGAGCGGCGGCGCGGGCTTGAAGTCCGCGGGGAGCGGCGTGCCGGTCGCGTCGCCGTTGACCTCGACGATCTGGCTCTTCAGCGGCCCGAGCGCGCCGAGGAGTTCGCCCTTCTCCTTCGCGGGGACGTTGAACTTGTCGAGCGTCGCCACGAGGTCTTCGACGAGCGCGTTGAATTCGCCCTCGGTGACCTTCATGTTCTTGTGCGCCTTCGGCATCGAGTTGCCCATGTACTTGCACGGGCCGCCCGTCGCCTGGCAGACGAACGACTTGAGTTCGATCTTCACGCGGTCTATGTTGCTCTTCGCGAACTTCTGGTTGACGCGCGAGTCGGCGGCGACGCGCCCGACGAAGTCGTCAATCACAGCCGAGATGGCCGCCTCGCCGCCGAGCCGCTCGTAGAGCGACTTGTCCTGCACCGCTGCCGCGCCCATCATCTTGTTGTCCTGCGCCGCCATCCCAGTGCGCGCGGCGCTGACGAGCGTCGCCGCCACGAGCGCGGCGATGACCGAGAACGCGAAGCCTGCCTTGATGATGTTCTTCATCTCTCTTTCTCCTTCGTATTTTGTTTCCGAACACACCCATCGCCCGCGACGTGGCCGCCGGGCGGCCCGCCGTTTTCGTTTTCTCAATCTCGCGAGTTGCAAACCGATTTACGGCGGCGGGCGCGTGGGCGGATTTAAGTGCGCGCGAAAATTTGTGGAATGAATCCGTTGGTGGTAAAGATAGCGTAGTTTCGTAACGGGGAGACGTGTAGCGTTGAGTTCACCCCCAGACCACGCGGCGGCGGCAGCCGAGACGCGCAACGCGGAGTTGATCCGCGGCGTCGCCGCCGGAGACCAGCAGGCGCTCGGCGCGCTCTACGACTCGACGAGCCGGACTGTTTACGGCCTGCTGCTCCGCATACTCTCGGACGCCTCGGCTGCCGAGGAAGTCCTGCTCGACGTTTACACGCAGGTCTGGCGTCAGGCCGCGACGTACAGCCGCGAGCGCGGAAGCGCGCTGGCCTGGCTGACGACGATTGCGCGCAGCCGCGCGATTGACCGTTTGCGGCGCGGGCGACAGGAGCAGCAGCGCACGGAGCCGCTCGACCCGGCGCGGCAGTTCGCGGCGGGCGGCGCAAGCGCGGAAGACGACGTGAGGGCGGGCGAGGTGCGGGCGGTCGTCCGCCGCGCGCTCGACTCGCTCGCGCCCGAACAGCGCGAGGTGATCGAACTCGCCTACTACGGCGGCATGAGCCACAGCGAGATCGCCGCGGCGCGCGGCCTCCCGCTCGGCACGGTCAAGACGCGCACGCGGCTCGGCATGATGCGGCTTCGCGAGATGCTGAAGCCGGTTTACGAAGGGATTTGATGGGCCACACGACGACAGACGAAGAGTTGACGGGGCAGGCGGCGCTCTACGCGCTCGGCGCGCTCGACGAAGAAGAGGCGCGCGAGTTCGAGCGCCACGTCGCCGAGTGCGCGGCGTGCGCGGCGGAGCTGCGCGAGTTCCGTGTCGTAGTCGCAGACCTCGCGCTCGCCGTCCCGCCCGCGACGCCTCCCGCCTCGGTGCGCTCGCGCCTGCTCTCGCTCGTCTCGGAAGGTGAAGCGCACGACGGGCGCGGCGCGGCGACTTCGCGAACGTCGGGCGAAGGCGTGAGCGGCGAACGTCGCGACGACGCGGAGGCTCAACGCGCGACCGAGGCGGAAGATTCACCGCGCGAAGCCGCGCCTGAAGAGTCGCCGGGCTTCGTCGTCGTTCGTGCGAACGAAGGCGAGTGGCGACCGACCGGAGACGCAGGCGTCTCGTACAAGCTTCTCTTCGTTGACCGCGAGCGCGCGACCGTCACCACGCTCGTCCGCATGGAGTCGGGCGCGCACATCCCCGCGCACCGGCACCTCGGACTCGAACAGTGCCTCGTCCTCGAAGGCGACCTCAACTCCGGCGGAATCGAAATGTCGGCGGGCGACTTCAACTGCTCGCTGCCCGGCAGCGTTCACGACGAACTGACCACGAAAGGCGGCGCGCTCTTCCTCATCGTCTCGCCCGAACGCTACGAGCGAGTCGGCCCGCGCCACGACTCCGCCGCGTGAGAGCGCGACGACGGTCGCGCCCGACGCAGGCCGTTCTTACACACGCCCGGCTCGTCGTCTTTTCCTTCCTCCGCGCTACGGCGCGCGTGCTATAATCCGCGCTCAGTCCGAAACCCAGGCAGGCCGCTCGCACGATTTTTCATCAGGAGGATTCAGGCAAATGGCTACCGAACTCAAACGCGGGGGCGGTCTCGCCCAGATCGAACAGCTTCTCGGCGAAGACGGTCGCGCGCTGCTCGAATTCAACTCGCCGAAGGTCTCGAAGGACACGCTGCACGTCCCCGGCCCAGATTTCATTGACCGCGTGTGGTCGAACTCCGACCGAAGCCCGCGCGTCCTGCGCTCGCTGCAAACGCTCTTCGACAACGGGCGTCTCGCCGGCACGGGCTACCTCTCGATCCTTCCCGTTGACCAGGGCATCGAACATTCGGCGGGCGCTTCGTTCGCGCCGAACCCGATCTACTTCGACCCGGAGAACATCGTCCGCCTCGCCATCGAAGGCGGCTGCAACGCCGTCGCCTCGACGTTCGGCGTGCTCGGCATCGTCGCGCGCAAGTACGCGCACAAGATTCCCTTCATCGTCAAGATCAACCACAACGAGCTTCTGACCTACCCGAACAAGTTCGACCAGATACTCTTCGGCACCATCGAGGAGGCTTACAACATGGGCGCGGTCGCCGTCGGCGCGACCGTCTATTTCGGCTCCGAAGAGTCGGGCCGCCAGATCGTCGAGATCGCCCAAGCCTTCGAGCACGCGCACGAACTCGGCATGGCGACCGTCCTCTGGTGCTACCTCCGCAACCCGAAGTTCAAGACGAAGGAAGGCGACATGCACACCGCCGCCGACCTGACGGGGCAGGCCAACCACCTCGGCGTCACGATCCAAGCCGACATCATCAAGCAGAAGCTTCCCGAACGTAACGGCGGCTACAACGTGCTCAACGTCGAAAGCTCCTACGGGAAGACCAACCCTAAGATTTACACAGACCTGTCGAGCGACAACCCCATTGACCTCGTGCGCTATCAGGTCTTGAACTGCTACATGGGCCGCTGCGGACTCATCAACTCCGGCGGCGAATCCAAAGGCCAGAGCGACATGGCCGAGGCCGTCCGCACCGCCGTCATCAACAAGCGCGGCGGCGGCATGGGCCTCATCTCCGGGCGCAAGGCCTTCCAGCGCCCGATGCAGGACGGCGTCGCGCTCCTCAACGCGATTCAGGACGTGTACCTCTCGGAAGAGATCACGGTAGCTTAAAGGCCCTCAGCTTCAAAATCTAACCGGCTGCGCGCCCTCGTAATTACGGAGGTGCGCAGCCTGAATCTTGTCAGCGGGGCTACGGGTTTGTCACTCGCCAGACCACAGTCGGACGCCGAAGAGGCCACGCTCGTGCGCGCGGTGGCCGCGGGCGACGAGCGCGCCTTCGCCTCACTCTACGACCGCTACAGCTCCATCCTCTTCGGGCTACTCCTCCGTATATTGCACAGCCGCGCCGAGGCGGAAGACGTTTTGCAGGAAGTCTTCCTCCAGGTCTGGCAGCAGGCCCGCTCTTTCGACGACTCGCGCGGTCGCGCGTTCACATGGCTCGTCACGCTCGCGCGCAGCCGCGCGATTGACCGCCTCCGCGCCGTTGATTCGCGCGAGCGCGCCGCGCGCCGCTCGGCTGAAGACGCGCCGCCCGCAGCCGAGACGGAAGAGCCTGCGGACGACGCGGCGGAGCGCTCCGAGCGCGCGGAGGTCGTGCGCGGCGCGCTCGCGGAGTTGCCGGAGGAGCAGCGTCAGGTCTTGCTGCTCGCGTACCTCGACGGGATGTCGCAGTCGGAGATCGCGGCGGCGAAGGGGCAGCCGCTCGGCACGGTGAAGACGCGCACGCGCGCGGGGTTGAAAAAGTTGAGCGAGGTTCTGCGCTCGCGTCTCGGCGAGTTCGCCGTCTGAGCGCAGATGGTTTGGAGGGAGTTGCCGAAGCGCGGGGGTTGGAAGAGACTCGGATGCGGCACGAAGACTACAAGGAGTTGCTGGCGCTCGAAGCCGCGGGCGCGCTCGACGCGGGCGAGCGCGGCGCACTCGGAGAGCACCTGTCTTCGTGCGTCGAGTGCCGCACCGAACTCCGCGAGTTGAGCGAAGCCGCGGCCTCGCTCGCCTACACCCTCGCGCCCGTCGCGCCGCCCGCGCACCTTCGCGCCCGCATACTCGAAAGCGTCCGCGCCGTTAGCCCTTCCGAGGCGCGCGCCGTTGACCCTTCGGAGGTCGCTGCGACGGGCGCCGCAATCGGCGACGGGCCGAACCTGCGTCCCGCTCCGGGCGGCGAGAATGCCGACGACTGGCGCGCCGTCATCAAACGTTTCAGCCTGTGGCAACTGCTCGCGGCGAGTCCGTCGCTCTCTTTCGGCGCGGCGGTCGCGGCGGTCGCACTCGTGTTGCTCGGCGCGACGACGCTCTTCACCTGGAATCGCACGCGGACGCTTCAGGGCGAAGTCGCGCGACTGTCGAAGCACTTGAAGGAGTCGCAGGCGGAGTCGGCGAGAGAGAGCGAACAGGTCGCGAGTATGCGCGAGCAGCTCGCGCGCGCCGGCGAGTTGAACGAAGTGCTCGCCTCGCCCGATGCGCGCGTCGAAGGTCTCGCGGGCAAGGACGTTGCGCCGCAGGCGCGCGCGCTCGTCGCCTACGACCACTCGACCGGGCGCACCGCGCTCGTCGCCTCAGGACTCCCGCCCGCACCCGAAGGCAAGGCTTACCAGCTCTGGCTCATCGCCGACAAGAAGCCCATGCCCGGCGGCACGTTCAAGACGGATTCGGACGGTCGCGCGCGCATCAGCGACCGGCTGCCGCCCGGCGTCGGCAAGCCCGCCTTCGCCGTCACGCTCGAACGCGAAGGCGGCGAGACCGCGCCGAAGGGCGAGATGTACCTGCTCAGCAACGCCTCATAGGAAGGATGAAGGATGAAGTAAAAGCGGGCGTCTGAAAGCAAGGCTCTCAACATTCGTCACTGACGACTTATCAATCTGCACCCCGCACCCTCAACTTTTCACTCTTCAACTCATCCTTCCGCCTTCATCCTTCATCCTTCACTACGTCGTTCCGCGCTCACATTTTTTTTGCTACACTATGCGGCAACGAAAATCGAGAGAGCAGAGGAGCGATGTAAGTGGCTGACGAGAAGCAGAAGTTGCCCAACGAGATTTCCGAAGGCACGGGACAGTTCGACGCGCGATTCATGCTCTGGCGCGCGTTCTGCGTCGAGAACAACGTCCCCGTCGAGACGCTCCCCAGCGACCTCACCGGCGAAGCGAAAGAGAAGTGGGAGAAGCTCAAGAACGAGCAACTACACAAGAACGCTCAATGAAAGCAGTGACAAGTGACGAGTGACGAGCCGGAAGCTATAGCGATTCTCACTTGCGTGTGAGTGAGTAACCGCAGTGCTTGAACCAGCCGCGGATGTCAGATTTCGTGACGATCCCGATGGCCTGCGTCAGTGCCTCGTCGAGCGCATCCGCGGTTCGCGCTTTAACTCCGCTCAGGAA
>DASRCS010000154.1:0-3259 GCA_035652995.1 Pyrinomonadaceae bacterium | reverse complement strand
CATCCAGGGCGACGACGACCGCAACGTCTCCTTCAGCCAGATGGTTGACCTCGCGCGCAGACTTAGAGAGCAGAACGTCGAGTTCGAGCAGTTGGTCTTCCCCGACGAGGTTCACGACTTCCTGCTCCAACGAAACTGGCTCGCGGCCTACCACGCCGCTTCGGACTTCTTCGACCGCAAGTTAAAGTGAGGGCGAGCAAAGGTCTTTAGTCGAAAATCATGAGCGACCTTTCACACGTTGACGACGAGGGACGCGTCGCGATGGTTGACACGAGCGCGAAGCCGCAGACGGCGCGGCGCGCAGTGGCGAGCGCGCGCGTTTTGATGTCGCCCGCGACCGTCGAGGCCGTGCGCGAACACCGCACGCCGAAGGGCGACCCGCTGGAGACGGCGCGCATCGCCGGCATCATGGCCGCGAAGCGCACCGCCGAAATCATCCCGCTCTGTCACCCCCTGCCGCTCACGCACGTTGACGTGCGCGCGACGCTCGAAGACTTCGGCGTCCGCATCGAGGCCGAGGCCGCTACAACAGCGCAGACGGGCGTCGAGATGGAAGCGCTCACGGCGGCGGCGGTCGCGGCGCTCACGGTCTATGATATGTGCAAGGCCGTCGAGAAAGGCATCCGCGTCACCGACGTTCAGCTCGAAGAGAAGACGGGCGGCAAGTCCGGGACTTGGAAGAGGGGCAAGTAGATGGGCGGGTTGAAAAATCAAGGAGGGGTTTTGTGAAATCGTCGCGCCTCAAACCAGCGCTCGCGCTGTTAGCGTGTCTCGCTTTGCCCGTCTGCGCCGCCGCGCAGCAGAGGATCGCCGGCACAGTCACCGACGCCAAAACTCACTCGCCCGTCAAGTCCGCGACGGTGAAACTCGAAGGCGGCCTGTTCACGATGCCGTCCGAGACGACGACCGACGCCGAAGGCCGCTTCTCTTTCTCCGGCCTCAGCCCGAACCGCTACACCCTGCGCGTCTCAGCCGACGCCTTTTATTCGCAGACCGTCGCCGTCACGCTCTCGCCGCGCGAGGCGGGCCAGGTTAACTTCGAGCTTGTGCCGCTCGCCGGAATCAACGAGCAGGTGACGGTGCGCGCACGCGAGAGGATACTCGACCCGACGCAAGCGGCGACCGCGCGAACGGTTGACGAACAGCAGATCGAGACGCTTCCCGCCGCGCGACGCGCGCAACTCACGGACGTTGTCACCGCGTTCGTTTCGAGCGCCGTCGCGGGCCACGACAACTTCGTCCACCTGCGCGGCAACGAGCTTTCCTTGAACACGTTCGTCAACGGCGTCTCCTTCTACGACAACCCGCACCAGCTCTTCACGCCCGGGCTCTCGCCCGACGTTGTCCAGTCGATGAACGTCATCACGGGCGGCTTCCCCGCCGAGTTCGGCAACCGCTTCGGCGGCATCCTCGACATCGTCACGCGCACGGGCTTCGACGCGGGCGGCCACGGCGCGCTCAACGTAGGCGCGGGAACGCGACTTCGCGACAACCTGTCGGCCTCCTTCGGCGACCACACGCGCCGCTTCGGCTACTTTCTTTACGCGCAGGCGTTCGAGTCGGAGAGATTTTTGAACACGCCCGTGCCCGAAATCTTCCACGACTTCGGCAAGGGCGCGCGCAGCTTCGTGCAGTTCGACTACCGCGCCACGCCGCGCGACTCCTTTCGATTTGTCACGACGGGCGACGGCACGAACTTCCAACTTCCGAACACGACCGAAGACGAGGAGCGCGGTCGCGACTTCTTCCAGCGCAACCGCGAGCAGACCGTCGTTCTCTCGTGGGATCACACGTTCTATTCCTCGTCGCTCCTCTCGACCTCGCTCTACGAGCGCTTCGTCGGCGCGCGGCTGCTTCCGACTTCCGACCCCGTCTCGATTCAGGCCGCGGGCACGCGCAACGACCTGACGCTCGGCGCGAAGAGCGACTTCTCGTTCTACCCTTCCGGCTCACGCCACGCGTTCAAGGCCGGAGTTGATTTAACCTTGCTGCGGCTTCGCGAGGATTTTTCCTTCGACCCGCGCGGCGAAGATTTCGAGGTCGGGCCTTTCGTCTTCCGAGGCCGCGAGACGGGCGGGCAGGCGAGCGCGTACTTCCAAGACCAGTTGCGCGTGACGAAAAACTTGAGCGCGAACCTCGGCCTGCGCTACGACCAGTACAGCCTCGTCACGAGCGCGCACGCCTTCAGCCCGCGCGTTAATCTCGCTTATGCGCTTCAAGGCGGGCGCACCGTGATTCACCTCGCTTACAACCGCTTCTTCTCGCCGCCGCCGATTGAGAACCTCCTGCTCTCGTCGCGACTCGGCTTCGAAGGCCAGCCGCCGCAACCCTCTTTCAGCAACCACTTCGAGGCGGGCGCGAGCCGCGCTGTCCGAGACCGCCTCGTCGTTCGCGTCACCACCTACTGGCGCTCCGACCGAAATTCTTTCGAGAACACAGAACTCGCGAACGTCCGCATCTTTCTCCCGACCACCTTCGCGCGGGGCAAGGCTTACGGCGTCGAGTTCTCCGCGCAGCTTGCGGAGATCGAGCGGCTCGGACTCTCAGGCTACTTCAGCTACACGGCACAGCGAGCCTTCCAGACCGCGCCCGCCTCCGGCGGCTTCACCATCGAGGACGCACCCGCAGGCACGCGCGGCCCCGCGGCCTTCGACCAGATTCACACCGGCGTCGCCGGACTCACGTGGCGCGAGCGGCACACGGGCTTCTTCGCTTCGGGCGCGCTCGAATACGGCAGCGGCACGCCCGCCTCTCTGACCGACGAGGGCGGCGAGGAACGACTCGTCCGGCTCCCGCAGCATCTCGTCGCGAATCTCTACTTCGGCGTCGAGCTGTTCCGCAAGGAGCGGCGCGGCCTCGGCCTCCAGTTCAACGTCGAGAACGTGACGAACCGCGTCTTTCAAATCGCGAAGGAGAGCGAGTTCACGCCCGTCCAGTATTCGCCGCCGCGGTTCTTCTCCGGCTCGATGCGGGTTCGGTTTTGACGAGTTTCGACTTTCTTTCCGCGAACGCTTCGGCGTAGAATGGCGTACAGCTTGGCGTGAAGGCAGAACACGACGGCAGCGGAGATTTAAAGATGAACATCCAAATCGCACGCGACGCGCGACCGCAGGTCAAGGCGCTGCTCGCGGCAGCCGCACTCAGCATCGCACTCTGGTACGTGCCCTACGCCTGGGTCGTCTCGTACCCGTTCCAACTCTTCGTCACGTTCATACACGAAGGCGGCCACGCGCTCGCCGCCGTGCTGACCGGAAACTCC
>DASRCS010000153.1:0-9303 GCA_035652995.1 Pyrinomonadaceae bacterium | reverse complement strand
GAAGAGCCGTAATAATAGTAGTAGCGGTACTGGCTCTGCTGACGAACGTTCATCGTTTCGACACTCGCGCCGCCCCTGCGGCGCTTGAACCCAGACTAGCGTCGCCGACGGACGCTGTCAACTTCAGCCGTGGCGACCGGCCCGAAGCTACGAGTCTCGTTCAATGCCTCGCGTTGTCCCTTTCAAAATTTCGCGACGGGCACGGTCACCGCCGCGGACTATGATTCCCACACGCCGCGCGTGATTCCCACACACCGCGCGGCGCGATAGCCACAGGCCGTGCGGACACACACGCCCACACGCCCGGCAGTAGCCGTCCCGTTTCTCGCTTCCGCCGTTCCGTTGAACAATCCGCACGGCTTTGGCAATCACGACTAACAACGAACGAAAGACGCGGGCGACCTGACAAGGGTTATGCAGACGATTCCGACAAAGGGCCGGTTGCGAAATCTCTTCTTTGCGTCCCTGCGCCTCCGACGTGAACTCACCTCACGCAAAGGCTTCGGCTGGCTTTGGGCGGCGCTCGGCGTCGTCATTCTCGCGGCGGCGCTCTGGGGATTCGTCTCGGCCAGGCGCGCGATTCAAGGACTCGAACAGGCGCGCTCGCGCGTTGAAGCGCGCGACGCCGTCCGGTTCGAGAGAAAGCGCATGGAGCCGCTGAAGCGCGACGGCGTCCAGCTTTTCCAGTCAACGCGCTCGGTCAGGGCCGTCGCGCGCTTCCGCGACTCTTACTTCGCCGCGACCGACGGCGGCCTCGTCGAACTCTCGCCTTCGGGCGAAATCGTCAAACGCTTCGGCGTCCTCGACGGCCTGCCGGAGAGCGATCTCACCTGCCTCGCCGCATACGGCGCGCGGCTCTACGCCGGGACGCGGAGCAAGGGACTCGTCGCCTTCGACGGCGAGAACTTTGAAAGGTTCTGGTGGCCCGACCGCGACGCGCAGACGGTCACGTCGCTGCTCGAAGACCGCGGCAAGCTGCTCGTCGGCACGTTCGCGGGCGGTCTTTTGGAGTTCGACGGCGACGGCTTCAAAGAGTTGCGCGCGGGCGAGCGCGGCGAGCGAATCGAAGGCGTCACGACTCTCGCGCGCTACGGCCCGCGGCTCTACGTCGGCACGTTCGCCAAGGGGCTTTGGGTCGTGGAAGGCGGGCGCTGGGCGCACTTCACTTCGGCAGATGGTTTGAAGTCAGACCGCGTCGTCGCCGTCGTCGAAAGCGGCGACGAGACTTTCGCCGCGTCGGACTTCGGCCTCGCCGCGGCGCGCGCCGAAGGTCTCGTCCTCAATTCGGAGGCCGCCGAAAAGTGGCGGGACGTTGCGACGATCCCGACTCTCTCCGCCGCGGTCGCCGTCTCGAACCAACTCCTTCTCTGCAAGGACGACGGCGAGTTCGCGCTGCTCGACGCTTCGCAGGGGCGAACGCCGAACAGGCAGGCGGGAGAGGCCAACCGGCTCGGCCCCGCGTCGAAGTCTCAGCCGCAGTCCGGCGCGACTCTCTCGTTGCTCGACGGCTACGTCTGGCTGTTGGGGAACGCGGGCATCATGCGCGCGCGCATCGAGACGACGGAGGGAGCGCCCGCGAGAGAGCCGGGCCGTCTCGCGTTCGCGGAGTTCGGCGCGCAAGACTCGCGGCAAACGCCCGCGTCGAACGTCATCTCGTCGCTCGCCTTCGACGCGGGCGGAAATCTATGGGCCGGAAGTTTCCGAAACGGCCTCGACGTTTTCACGCCGTCGGGCGCGAGGCTCGCGCACGTCGAGTCGGACGAAGTGCGCGAGGTCAACGCGCTCGCGCCCGACGCCGAAGGCGGAATGTTCGCCGCGACCTCTCAGGGACTCGTGCGCTTCGACCCGGCGCTGCACCCGACGCGGATGGGCGCGGGCGAAGGACTCGCCGGCAACTCGGTGCTTCACGTCGCGCTGCCCGATGTCGCGGCGGCCGGCGACGCGTCGAAAGTTGAAGCCGCACGCGCGCAAAGGAAATCAACGAACGATGAGCAGCTAATTGTCGCCACCTCGCGCGGCCTGTCGCTCGGCGCGGCGGGAAAGATGCGGACGCTGACGACCGTACAGGGCTTGCCGAGCAACAGCGTCTATTCGGTCTGGACGGAAGGCGACAAAATTTTCGCGGGCACGCTCGGCGGGCTGGCCGAGCTTTCCGGGGGCCGCGTCGTCAGGGTCTTTAAGGACTCGAACTCGGCGCTCAAAAACAACTGGGTCACGGCGGTCTGCGGCGCGGGCGGTCGCCTGTTCGTCGGGACGTACGGCGGCGGAGTGTTCGAGCTGATGCCTTCGGGCGAGCTTCGCAGCTTCGCGCAAGAGACGGGCGCGGCCTTCGTCAACGCGAACGCGATGTGGGGCGACGCCGAGCGGCTCTACGTCGGCACGCTCGACGGCGCGCTCGTCTTCGATCTGCGTTCGCAGAAGTGGACTCGCGTGCGCGACGAGCTTCCTTCAAAGACAGTTCTGAGCGTCGTGGGTCGCAATGGGCAAGTCTTCTTCGGCACGACCGGCGGCCTCGTGCGCTTCGACGCGAGCTTCTTCGAGTCCGCCGATCCGACTCCGCCGGACTCGAAACAGCCGACTAGACTCTGATGAGAGTTAGTTTTTACCCCGCGAGCTAAAGCTCGTGGCAATCGAGAAAACAAAATGCCGACGCGGCTCGGAGCGTGTCAATGAAGCCTTCCGGTTCAATAAAAACGCGCAGGCGTGAATCAACTTCAACAGGCGCGCGTCGTCTCGCGCTGCTCGTCCTGCTGCTCGCCGCGCTCGCCGCGGCGACGACGCTCGCGCCGTCGAAGGGGAGCGCGCAGTCGGGCGTGCTGATTCCGTCTTCGATTACGGACAAGCCGGACGACTCCATCCTCTCGCTCGCCATGATGAACGTTGACGTGCTCGTTGACAACCAGCACGCGCGCGTCCGCGTGCTGCAAATTTTCGACAGCCACTCGCCGCAAATCCTCGAAGGCAAGTACCTCTTCGACCTCCCGCCGCAAGCCTCGGTCTCCGACTTCGCCGTGTGGGACGGCGACACGCGCATCCCCGGCGTGATGATGGAGAAGCGGCGCGCCGATGCCGTCTATGCTTCTGTCAAGCAACAGCAGGTTGACCCCGGTCTTCTTCAAGAAGACGACGAACACGGCGGCACGACCGCTTTCTCCGCCAAAGTCTTTCCGATCCCCGCGCGCGGCACGAAGCGCGTCGAACTTGAATACACGGAGACGCTCCCCGTTGACGGACTCACCTCGCACTTCAGCTTCCCGCTTAAGCCCGCGGCAGGCGAAGCGCAGCGCGTCGGCGAACTCAACCTCCACGTCCGCGTCCTCAGCGACTACCCCGTCTCCGCGCCCGAGTTCACCGCCGCCGCATACCCCGTCACCACGATTCGCTCCGACCCCAACGACTACGAAGCAGAGTTTCAGGCGCACGACGTGCAGCTCACGGACGACTTCGCCTTCAACTACCGGATCGAAGTTCCCGAAAGCACGCTCTCCGTCATCGCCTACCGCGCGCCCGAACAGATCACCGCCTACGACCTGCGCGACCCCGCGCTCGCCGCGCAGAACCCGGACGGCTACTTTCAAGCCACCGCAATCTTCAATCAGAGTCACAGGCGGGCCGGACAAAGCGACGAACAAGGGCAAGCCGCAGCCGCGCCGGACGCGCAATCGCCGGACTCTGACGCGCGCCCGCGCAACGTCGTCATCCTGCTCGACACTTCTCTCTCGATGCGCGGCGACAAACTCGCGCGCGCGTTCGAGGCCGTTGACTATTTTCTGCACGGCCTGACGCCGCGAGACAGCTTCAATCTCGTCCTCTTCAATCAGGACACGACGGCGCTCTCGGACGCGCCCCTGACCGCCACGCCCGACGAGGTCGAGCGTGCGCTCGACTTCGTCCGTTCGTCCTCGCTCGGCGGCGCGACCGACCTGCGGAAAGCCCTTCTCGAAGGTCTGGCGCGCGCCGCGAAATTCCCCGCGGGCGAGCGCGACATCATCCTCGTCTCCGACTTCAACCCCACGCTCGGCACGACCGACGCGAAGAAGATTCTTCAGGTGCTGAAGTCGAAGGGCGACGCGACGAATCCGCCGGCGCGCGTCTTCGCCTTCGCCATCGGCGGCGACGCGGATCACACGCTGTTGGAGGAAATCGCGCACTCGACGCACGGCCACTTCGCGGAGGCGCGCGAGACCGAAGACATCGCGCTCGCGCTCAAACTCTTCTTCGAGAAGGTCGGCGCGGCCAACGTCGAGGGCTTGAAGTTCGACCCGACAGACCCCTCGAACTTCTACCAGACCTACGCGACCGGCGAATACGTCGCCGACGGCTCAAGCTTCTCCTTCGTCGGTCGCTACCGCAGGCCGCAGCCGCAGACCGTCATGCGCGTGACCGGAACTTACGGCACCGAAGCCGTCACGCTCGCGCGCGAGGTGAGCCTGCCTGAGTTCGACGACGCGCACGCGCACCTGCCCCGCGTCTGGGCGCGTGCGCGCGTTGACGCCCTCTTGCGCGAGATGGACTTGAACGGCGAGCGCGAGGACTACATCGCCGAGGTCATACGCCTCTCGCAGAAGTACAAGTTCGTCACGCCCTACACGGCCTTCATCGCCGCGCCGCGCGCGCTGCTCCGCCCGCGCCTCATCCAGCCGGGCGACCCCGTCATCCGCGTCAAGACCGACGCCTCGATCAAGTCGGTCTTCGCCGTCCTCCCGTTCGGCGAGACGCTGCCGCTCAAATTTCTTCAGGCGGAAGGCGTCTGGGAAGGACGCTTCCTCGCGCCCGCGTGGATGCCCGACGGCGCGTACCGCTGCCGCCTGCTGATGACGGATTCGGACGGCAACGGCTACGAGGAAGAAAAGAGCTTCGTCGTTGACAGCCACGCGCCGAAGCTGAAGGTCACGCCCGCGCGCGACGCGGTGCGCGCGGGCGACGAGTTGAAGATAGACGCGACCGCTGACGCAGACACCGTCCGACTCACGGCCAGGATGTTCGGCGCGCAAGCGGCGGACCTCCGCTGGTCTGCCGCGGAGAAGACGAACGTCGGCCTCCTTCGCGTCCCCGCCACGCTCGCGCCGGGCCGCTACGTCGTGACCGTCTCGGCGGAAGACTTCGCGCACAACCAGTCGGACGCGGAGATCACGGTCGAAGTCGTCGGACGATAAGCGCGCGACGACTGCGCGAGGCTTGGTTGACAAATAATTCTGTGGGGGCAGGGCTTGTCCCTGCCCGCCGGAGATTCATTGACACGCAAGGCATGAGTCACACGCACGAAGGGCAGGGACAAGCCCTGCCCCTACAGGTTCGACGGGCGGTCTGAATATGACGGGAAAGGCAACGACATCAAAGAGGCGTAAGCCGAGACGGGCGGCGACACTGCTCGCGTTGCTGCTCGCGGTCGCGGCGGCGTCCGCCTGCTTCGTCATCGCGCGGCGCGCCGCGGCGTCGAAGGATGAGAGCGACATCGGCGCGAGAAAGGGCGACGAGGTCGAGAGATTAATTGACTCGGCGCTCTACACGCGCGCGGAGTTCTTCGGCGCGCGGGCGCGCGTTCCCTTCCCGACCGCGGAGGCGCGCAACCGGCTCGCCGAACTTCTCGCGCACAGGCCGAAGGAGCCGCGCGTCCTGCTCGCGCTCGCGCGGCTCGACGAGAAGCTCGGTCGCTACGACGTTGCCGACGGCGAGACGAACGAGTACGCGTCGCTCGCGGGCCAAAGCTTCGACGCGCTCGGAGTGTTGGCCGACTTCCAGCACCGGCGCGCGTCGTTCGAGCGGGAGGCCGCGACGCTCGAAAAGATGCTGGGTGTCGCGCCCGCGGACGAACATGCCGCCGTGCTCGAACGCCTCACCAGGCTCGCCGAGTCGCAGAAGTTCGCTCACTACCTCAACCCCGAATTCTTCGAGCGCGTCATCGCCGAGCGGCCTTCCGACTTCCGCGTCGTCGCCGGATACATCGGCAGGCTCGTCGAAGAGAAGAACACGACCGCCGCGCTCGACGCCGTGCGCCGCTACCGCGAAGGCTTCCCCGCGCACCGGCGCTACTTCCTCGGAAAAGAGGTTTCGATTCTCGACGCGGCGAAGCGCCCGCGCGAGGCCGAGGCGGTCTATCGCGCGGCCTTCGACCCGTTCTGGCCCGACGGCCTTTCGGAAAAGTTCTACGACTTCCTCCGCGTCCACGACCGATACCGCGCCTACGAGGGCGAGCTGCGCGCGTCGTTCAAGCGCGACCCTTCCGACTTCGACACCGCGGTCAGGCTCTACCACTTCCGCAAGCACGCCTACGACGAGACGCCGGAAGGAATCTTCGCGCGGCTTGAGCGGGCGCGCGCCGAGCGCGGCATCGCTTGGAAGCCGGAAGAACTCGCCACGGTCGCGCGCCTCTTGATTAAAGAAGGCGACGGCGACACGGCCTCGCGCTTCCTCTACACGCTCGTCGCGCGCGGGCGTCTTGAGAAGGGGTCGCCCGAACGCGCGAAGGTTCTCTATCAACTCTTCGAGCTTCTCTCGGACGCGGGCGACGAGCGCGTGGCTTTGACGCGCGGCGATTTGGAGTTCTACCGCGACGTTGCGTCGTCCGACCCTCAGCCCGGCATCGTGGGCGGCCTGCTCTCGCTCATTTTCTCCGACACGAACCCGCCGCGCGAGTTGAAGCGCGCGGACGCGGAGGCGGTCAAGTTCTTCAACCGCGCGGCGGCCTACCGCATCTTCAACGCCTATAAGGAAGAGAACCCAACGTCGCCCGAACTCGCGCAGATGTACCTCGACATCGTCAGACTCTACACGGCTGCGAAAGAGCCGGAGGTCGCCGCGCCAGCGCTCGCCGAGTTCGAGCAGAGATATTCGGACGCGCCGCAGTACCCGGAGGCCGCGCTGAAGCTCGCCGACTGCTACGTCCTGCTCGGCAGGCACGAAGAGGAGCGCGCGCTTTACGGGCACGCGCTCGATTACCTCGGCAAGCACCGCGACGAGAAACTGCCGCTCGTCGCCTCTCCGCAAGCGTCCGACGCGGGCACTTACTCCGACACGCTTTCGGAGCCGACCGCGATCCGGCCCTCGCTCGCCGAGTACCCGCCCAGGTCGAACCCCGGAATAAGGACGACCGACGAAGACGCGGAAGAAGATGACGATTACTCCTACCACTCGAACACGTACCGCGACTTCATGGCGCAGGACGACGACCGCTGGCGTCTTCAGGAAGGAGACACGGCGGAAGGCGACGCGACGGCTGACGGCGACGGGTCGTCGCGCACTGAAGAGACGAGCGACAGTCGTGACGACGAGCGCGGCGGTGAAAAGCCGCTGAATGTCAAAGTCACATACGCCGACGTGTTGGCGCGCTACGTCGCTTCGCTCGCGGGCGAGAACAAGACGGAAGAGGTGCTCGCGCTCTACGCCGCCGAGATAAAGAAGTATCCGAACGAGCAGGGGCTTTACGAGCAGATGTTGCAGTGGCTCGGCCAGACCAACCTGTTCGACGAGCAGTCGCGCGTTTACAAAGAGGCGCTCGGACGCTTCCCCACCGAACTCTGGCGCGACCGCCTCGCGCGCTGGATGCTCAGGCGCGAGCGCAAACAGGAGTTCGAGGACTACTCGCGCGAGCTTATCGCCAAGCTCGACGACGACGAGGCCGAACGCTACCTCGAAAAGTTCGTCGAGACGCGCGCGGGCGCTGACGACCTCGGCTTCGGCCCGGACTTCTCCCTCGGCCTCTACAACCTCGCGCACGAACGTTTCCCCGACGACCTCCGCTTCGTCCGAGGACTTCTGAACTTCTACGCCGAGCACAAGCGCTGGGACGAATATCAGAAGCTTCTCGCCGAATACTATTTCGTCTCGCCGGAGATACGCGAACAGTTCCTCGCAGGCCTCGCCGAGCAGGGCGGGTTGCGCGCGCGACTCGACGCCGCGCGTGAGTTGTTGAAGGACGGCGACCGCTCGAACTCGGTGAACGTTGACGGATCGAACTCGAAGGGTGGCGGCTCCAACTCAAAGAACGTCGGCGGCTCCGGCCCGAACAACGTCAGCTCTGATGCGGTCGTCGCGTCGCTGCCCTACAAACTCTTCCGCGCGGACGCGGCGGCGCGGCTCTCGAATTACGAGGAGGCAGTGGACGCGTACCGCGAGCTGAACAGGCTCTATCCGAACACGCCGGAGTTCGCCGAACGCCTCGTCTCGTTCACGCGCTCGCTCGGCCAGCACGACCGGAAGTTCTTGGAAGAGGCCGCCGCCACGTCGCTCGCGCTCGCCGACGCGCGACCGTCGGACGTAGGCTTACGCACGCGCGCCGGAGAAATCCTCGCCGAACTCGGCGACTACCAGCGCGCCCGCGCCGAGTGGTCGCAACTAGTCGCCGTCGCGCCGGGCGAGTCTGACTCGTATCTCGAAGCCGCGACCGTCAACTGGGACTATTTTCAATACGCGGACGCGCTCGAAATCATCGGCAAGCTGCGGCGCGAGAGCGGCGACCGCGCGGCCTACGCCTTCGAGGCCGGCGCGATTCTCGAAGCCGAGCATAAACTTCCGGCGGCGGTCGCCGAGTACGTCAAGTCTCTCGACCGCGACGCGCCCGAATACAGGCGCGCGCGCAGACGACTCGCCGTGCTTTTCAAAAGGCCCGGCGTGCCCGAACTCGTCGCCGCCTCATTCACACGCGAACGAAGCGAAGGCGCGCGCGGGGCGAATGTCTCGCAGGGCGGGAGTCCGGCGGGCGTCCTGCTCGGCTACGCCGAACTGCTGAAGGACGTGAGCCGCTGGAACGGAGCCTCGAAGCTTCTCGCGCGCGAGGTCGCCCGGAGCGGCGACGAAGATTTCATCCAGAGCGCGCAAGAACTCTTCTCCGACGCCAAAGACGATGGCGGCGAGCGCGCGTGTCTCAGGCGTCTGGTTCAGGTGGCGCGCAGCCCGCGACACTTGATCTCTTACAGCCTGCAACTCGCCGATAGTTACGGGAGCGACGGCGAGCGTGCGCCGGCTGCTTCCGTCCTCCGAAGACTCGCGGCCAAATTTCCCTTCAACTACGGCGTCATTCAGGAGGCGTCGAACTTCTACCGTCGCATCGGGTTCACGGAAGAGTCACTTCGCCTGCTGCGCGAAGGCGCGACGCGCGGAACGGGAAGATACCGGCGCGAGTTCGAGGGCCGCTTCGCCGCGCGCCTGCTTGAGTTGAACCGTGTCGAAGAGTCGCGCCGCGTGCTCGAAGCGATGCACGCCGAAGACCCGCTCGACCTCGGCGTCTTCCACGAGCTGGCGCGTGTCTATGTCCGCGCGTCCGACGGCGCGGCTTTGAAGTCAGCGTTCGCGAAGACCGTCGAA
>DASRCS010000152.1:0-6153 GCA_035652995.1 Pyrinomonadaceae bacterium | reverse complement strand
TGCCCGCGTCGTTCAAACGGTCGAGCGTCGCTTCGAGCGTGCCGTTGACGACCGAGAGGTTGACCGCGCCCGCGAGTCCGCTCGCCCTGACCCGACCGTTGATCGAGGAGGCGCGGACGGGGCCGGAGACGCCTTCGACGGTGAGCGCGCCGTTGATGAGTTCAACGTCTTCGAGGCGCGCGTTGCGCGGGACTGTGAGCGTGTACTCGACGCTCGCGGGGTTCTCGTGCCGCGTGCCGTCGTCGCTCCAGTTGTATTCGGGGTACTCGGTCTCGATGCGGAGGTATGCCGCCCCCGAATCAACCTTGATCTTCGCCTCCTGCAAGCGCTCCTGCGTGTAGGCGTGCTTGACGGCGTCAACCTTGACCTCGTTGCGATCCCACGCCGAGACGCGCACGCCGCCGTTGATGTTCTGGAGGCTCACGCGACCTTCGCCCGTGAGCGGGTAGGTCTGGTGGAACTCCTCCGTCAATTCGGGGCGCGACACTTGCGCGCGCGTCGCGTCCGACGCCGCGAGCGCGAGCGACGCGAGCGCCAGCAGGCCGAACATTAAACGTGTACTCTTCATCCTTCTATCCTCGTTCAACTCTTCGTGTCCTTTGTGGTTCCTTTGTGGCCTCTGTGGTTGAGTCCGGATTATTTAACCGCAGAGGCCACAGAGGTATTCACAGAGGGCACAAAGGAATTCAATTCGTTTACGACGCGCGGCGAATCTGGACGCTGCCGTTGACGGTCTCGAGTCGAAGCTCGCGACCGCCGCCGCCGATTGAGCCGGACAGGTGATGCCTGCCGAACGTGCCCTGCACGGTGAGCGGGAAGTCGGTCGAGATGTCGCCGTTCAAGGTCTTCGCCTCGACATCGGCGGCGAGGCTCGCGGGGAAGCTCACGTTGATGCCGCCGTTGACGGTCTTGAAATTCATCTCGCCCTGCCAGTCGGCGCGGCCCATCGTGACGTTGATCGAGCCGTTGACGGTCTGCGCGCGCGCCAGCCCCGTCGTCGAGACGTTGATTGAGCCGTTGACCGTCGTCGCTTCAACGTCTGCGCTCAGGCCGTCGGCGCTGACCTTGCCGTTGACCGTGCGGCCCGCGAAGCGGACGCCCGCGGGCACACGCACCGTGAAGTTGACGCTCGTGTCGTTGTCGCGCGTGTTCATGTGGCCGCCGCGACCGGGCGCGCAGGTGTTCGGCTCGCCGCCCGGATTCGGATAGACGGCGCAGATGGTGACGCCTTCGGCGGAGCGGACGACCTCGATGCGAACGTCGTCGGGGTTGCTGCGGCGCGCGCGTTTTGTCGCGACGACCTCGACCTCGCCCGTCGTCGAAGGCTCGGCCTCGACGCCGCCGTTGATGCCTTTGATCTCGATGAGCCGACCGGCGGCGAGCGCCTCGTGCCAGCGGAACTCGCTGCCCTGCTGATTGTCCTGAGGCAAAGTCGCCGCCGCCGCGTTCGCGCTCGTCGAAGCGTCGGCGGGAGCGTTGTTAGTCCGTGCGCCCGTGACCTGCGCGAGCAGTGCGAGCGCGGCCAGCACCGCGGCGGTTGAGAGAGAGTTTGCGCGCTTCATTCTTCCTCCTCGGATTCCGATTCTCGGATTTAAGTCTGACTTCCTGAACCGACGCGGGGCGCTGACGACCTGCGCTCCCCCGCGCGATGTTTCCCCGTCCGTTCTTCAACGAGGAAACACCGCGCGCGCCCGATTCGTGGCAAAAATTTTCGGCGTGGTCGTGAGAGTGTCGGGCCTAGTTCTATTGCCTCTTCAGGCGGAGAGAGCCGTTGAACGAGCTGAGGTTGAGGACGGCGTCGCCCGTGCCGACCGTTCCGTCGAGCCGCGTCTCCGACCCGTTCTTATCTTTCGGCGACTTCACCTTGCCCGGCTTCCTGCCGTCGGGCGGAGGCGGAGGCATCGGCCAGCTCTGCGCGTCGGTCTGCGTCGAGGTGTTCGTGACGGACGAGGACTTGACGGGGAAGTCCGTGACGATGTCGCCGCCCGCGACGACCTTCGCGTGGACGGAGAAGGACGAGTCGGCGGGCAGTTCGAGCGTCACGTCGCCGGAGATGGTCTGGAAGTTGTAGATGCCGCCGCGCGCGAGCGCGCCCGTGTAGAGGACGCCGCCGCTGACGGTCGCGCCGCTGACCTGAGAGTGCGCGACGCCTTCGAGCGTCACGTCGCCGCTCGTTGACTTGGCCTCGAAGTTGTCGCCCTGCGCGACCGTGCGGACGTTGCGCGCCTCGATGTTTCCGCTGACGGCGGCGAGGCGCACCGGCCCGCTCGAATCTTCGACCGAGATGTCGCCGCTCAGGCACGAGACTTCGACCGAGCGCGATGCGCGGCGGATGTCAACGTCGCCGCTGAGCGACTGGACGTGCGCGTCGGCGACTTCGGCGATCTCGACGTGGCCGTCGCGCGCCTGAATGCTGACGGACGCGCCGCGCGGAACCATCAGTTCGAGCGTGCCCGTCGAGCCGCAGCCGCCCGCGAACGGACTCGCGTCCTTGTCCTCGGCGACGACGACCTCGACGCGGCGCGCTGGTGTGCCGCCGCCCGCGTCGAGCCTGACGACGCCCGACTCCGACGCGCTCGCCTGCACGTCCAGACGATCCCAGCCGCGCACCACAACGTCGCCCGACGCGACGCAGAGCGAGACGGCAACGTCCGCCGCCGCGCCGACGTGCTGTTCGGGCGCGAAGCCCTCGTCAGCCGCCGTCTCCGCTTCGCGCTCGACCTCGCGCTCCGTCTCGGCGCGCACGGTCTTCTGAACTTCGGCCTTCCTGACGTGGCCGCCCGTCTGGGCCGACGCGAGCGGCGCGGCGAAGAGGGCGAACAGTATTGTTGAGAATAAAAACTTCATCAGTATGAATCCGGCTTAACGACCGAGCGCGGCGACCTGCGCCTGATCCGCGACCTTCGTCAAAAGCTCGACCTTGCTCTGGTATGCGGACATCAGGAAGCCGGCGGCGTCCTTGTCCTTCGGGTCTTTGGCGGCGACCTGCCGCGTCTGCGCGATGGCGTTGTCGAGGATGGCGAGATTGCGCTCGTACTCGACCCGCACCGCCGGCCTCAGCGCGGCGTCGCCGCCGAGCTTGATGGTCTTCTCAAGCGAAGCGATTGCCGTCTGGTAATCCTTCTCGCCCGGCAGAAGCTTTGGCGCTTCCGGCCCCTTGTCAATAGGAGTCTTCACGCCGCTGCCGCCGACATGACGACGATGATATGAAACAGGAGCGACCGCAGTTTTCTTCGACTGGTTGCCGACCTCGCCAGCGTTCGTAATCTCACCCGTGCCGCCGCCATTCGTCTCGTTGCCGTTCGTGGCGACGCTGGTCGGCGTTGACGGCGGCGTGTTCTTAATGTTGCTCGCAATCTCGTCCTGCTTTGAAACCGCGGGCTTGCTCGGCTGCCTGTTGACGGCGAAGTAGATGAGCGCGACGGCGACGACGGCGAGGATGCTCGCGAAGGCGGCGGCGCGCTGCGGGGTGAAGTCGAACAGGCCGGCGAGTGACGCGAAGAAGCCGCCGAAGTTCCAGCCGCGCGTGCGGCCTTGATTCGTCTCAGGCGCTGATTCGAGCTGAGCGACGGCGGCGCTGATGCGCGCGCGGAGCGCTTCGGTCGGGACGGTCACGGAATCGTCAAGCGCGAAGGCGGATGAGAAGAGTGCGGCTTCGCCCTCGGCGGTCGCGAGCGCGGCGGCGCACGCGGCGCACGCGGCGATGTGCGACGCGGCCTCGCCCGTCTCTGCCTGAGAGAGTTCGCCGTCAATGTATGCCTGCAAAACGGCTTCGTCCAAACAACCTCTGTTCATCGGCGTCCTCCGATCTTCCCGTAAACCCTCGCGAACTCTTTGCGCCCGCGCGCCACGAGGCTCCCGACGTTCGACTCTTTGATCGAGAGCGCCTGCGCGATCTCGCGGTACGAAAGCCCCTGCTCTTTGAGTAGAACGCAGCTACGCATCGGTTCTTTCAACTGCGCGAGCGCGCGCCGCGCTTCTTCGATCTCAGTGCGTCGCTCGTAGTCGGCCTCGACACCGACGTGCGCGCCCGCGCTTCCGACCGACGCGGCGGCGACGAACTCCTCTTCGCGCGCGCCCGTGCGGCTGCGGCTGCGAATCGTGTTCAGCGCCGTGTTCGACGCGACGCGGAGCAGCCAGGGGCGCACGTGTTCGGCGTTCTGCAAAGAGCCGAGGTGCTGGTAGAGTTTGAGAAAGACCTCCTGCGTGATGTCCTCTGCCAGCCCGGAGTCGCGGACGAGCGCGTAGGCGGCGCGGAAGACGGCGCGGTGGTGCAAGGTGAACGCCTCGTCGAAAGAGGGAGTCGCCGCCGACTGCACCGTCTCTGGCACCGAGTCAATCAAAGCTTCTGCCGCTCGTTCGCTCATCCGGCCACTCTCAACCTCATAAACACCGCGGTCACAAGATTTGTGGCAGGAAATTTTAACAGATTCGTCCGCCCACGCCTTAACGTTCAAACCGCTCACTTCCCTTTTGTTTTTGAGCGCCCGCGCGATTAGCCGTCGAAAGTTGCCAACTGTTATAGTGCTTCGGCGCGTGGACGCGGAAAACTGAACGGACCGACTGCCGCGTAAGTTTCACGACCGGAAAAAGAGAATGAGCGAAGCGACGAAGACTGGCGGCACTGCGCCGACCGACGAACTTCAGAACAGCCCCTTCATGCGCGCCTGCCGCCGCGAGCAGGTGCCTTACACGCCCGTCTGGCTGATGCGGCAGGCCGGGCGCTACATGAAGGAGTACCGCGACGTGCGCGCGCGCCACACCTTTCTTGAGATGTGCAAGAAGCCGGAGGTCGCCTCCGAGGTGACGGTCTATGCCGCGCACCGCCTTGGCGTTGACGCCGCCATCATCTTCGCCGACATTCTCCTCATCATCGAGCCGATGGGACTCGACCTCGAATTCGCGAAAGGCGAAGGCCCGGTCATCCACAACCCCGTCCGCTCGGCTGAAGACGTAAAGCGCGTCCGCGAAGTCGAGGATGTGAGTTCTCTTTCCTATGTCTATGACGCAATCAAGATCACGCGGCGCGAGCTGCGGCCCAACATCCCGCTGATCGGCTTCTGCGGAGCGCCGTTCACGCTCGCCTCCTACATCTGTGAGGGCGGCGGCTCGAAGAACTACATCAACACGAAGCGCCTGATGTACACCGACGCGGGCGCGTGGCACGCGCTGATGTCTCTGATCGCGCGGGCGCTCGCGCGCTACCTCAACGCGCAGGCCGAGGCCGGCGCGCAGGCCGTCCAAATCTTCGACTCTTGGGTCGGCGCGCTCAGCCCCGACGACTACCGCGAGTTCGTCCTGCCGCACACGCGCGAAGTCATCGGGCAGGTCAAGCCGGGCGTTCCCGTCATACACTTCGGCACGGGCACTGCGGGTCTGCTTGAGTTGATGAAGGAGGCGGGCGGCGACGTAATCGGCCTCGATTGGCGTGTGCGTCTCGATGAAGCCTGGGCGCGGCTCGGCGACGTTGCCGTCATGGGCAACTTCGACTCAATCGCGCTCTTTACGATGCCCGACATCATTCGTCAAAGAGCGAAAGCAATTCTCGACCAGGCCGCGAACCGCCCCGGCCACGTCTTCAACCTCGGCCACGGCATCCTGCCCGAAACGCCCGTCGAGAACGTCGTCGCGCTCGTCGAAGCTGTGCACGAACTCAGCCAAAGGTAAACAATCACTCGGATGAATCAGACTTACGACGCACTGCTTGTCGTCTCCTTCGGCGGCCCCGAAGGCATGGACGAGGTGATGCCGTTTCTGGCGAACGTGCTGCGCGGTCGCAACGTGCCGGAGTCGCGTATGCGCGAGGTCGCGCACCACTACGAGTTGTTCGGCGGCGTGAGTCCCATCAACGGCCAGAACCGAAAGCTCATCGCCGCGCTCAGGCACGAGCTTGAAGAGAACGGGCCGCGGCTTCCCGTTTACTGGGGCAACCGCAACTGGCACCCGCTCCTCGCGGACACGATTCGGCAGATGCGCGACGACGGGATTAAGAACGCGCTCGCCTTCGTCACGTCGGCCTACAGCTCTTACTCAGGCTGCCGACAGTATCGCGAAGACATCGAGCGTGCGCGCGAACAGGTAGGCGAAGGAGCGCCGCGCGTCGAGAAGCTGCGCGCCTTCTTCAATCATCCCGGCTTCGTCGAGCCGAACATC
>DASRCS010000151.1:0-65538 GCA_035652995.1 Pyrinomonadaceae bacterium | reverse complement strand
CGACGGTCGCGCTCGCCAGCTCCTGCCTCATCATGGACAGGCTCATCGGCACGCACTTCTTCAACCCGGCTGAGGGCGGCGACCCGATTCTCTGGCAGCACCTCTTCTGGTTCTTCGGACACCCGGAGGTCTATATCATCTTCATCCCGGCGACCGGATTCGCGGCTACCATCATCCCGACCTTCGTGCGCCGTCCCATCTTCGGCTACACGGCGCTCGTGCTCTCGCTCATCTCGACGGGCTTCATCGGCTTCGGCCTGTGGGTTCACCACATGTTCGCGACCGGATTGCCGCGGATGGGCGAGAGCTTCTTCACGGCGGCGACGATGATGATCGTCATCCCCACGGGCGTCCAAATCTTCTGCTGGATCGCGACCATCTGGGCGGGCCGTCCCGTCTTCAAGACGCCGTTCATCTTCGTGCTCGGCTTCTTCTTCGTCTTCATCCTCGGCGGGATGACTGGCGTGATGCAGGCGAGCGTCCCCCTCGACCTACAGGTTCACGACACCTACTTCGTCGTCGCGCACTTCCACTACGTTCTGATCGGCGGCGCGGTCTTCCCGCTCTTCGGCGCATTCCATTACTGGTTCCCGAAGTTCACGGGGCGGATGCTCTCGGAAAGTTTGGGCAAGCTGACCTTCTGGCTGATGTTCGTCGGCTTCAACCTGACCTTCTTCCCGATGCACCTGCTCGGCCTGTGGGGGATGCCGCGGCGCGTTTACACCTACCTGCCCGACCTCGGCTGGACGAACATGAACCTCGCGGCGAGCGCGGGCGCGATGCTCCTGACTTTGGGAGTTCTGGTCTTTATCGTCAACGCCATCAAGAGCCGGCGCACCGGCCTCGTCGCGGGCGACAATCCGTGGGGTGCGAGCACGCTCGAATGGGCCACTTCGTCGCCGCCGCCGAGCTACAACTTCCTGCACATCCCGACCGTGGCGGGCCGCGACACGCTCTGGGAGCAGCCCGAAGACCAGCCCGTCGTGGTGGGCTTGCGGACAGACATCCGCCACGTGCTCGTCACGAAGATGCTCGACGCGGAACCTGACCACGTCGAGCAGTTCCCGGAGCCGACCATCTGGCCGCTCCTGGCGGCGCTCGCGACGACGGGACTCTTCATCGGCTCGATCTTCAACCCGTGGGCGGTCGTCTGGGGCGCGATACCAGTCGGCATCACGCTCACGGGCTGGTTCTGGCCGAAGCGCAGGCAGGCGGAGGAGCGACCGCCCGAAGAGGTCAAGGAGAAGATCGGCGAGCGCGAGGCGCTGCGCTTCGCGGAGCAACGTTCATGAGCGCGCGTGCGAACATAGACGTGTCGAACCTTCCGACCTACGGCTTCGGCCACCGCGCGCTGACGTGGTGGGCGACGTGGAGCATGATGTTCATGGAGGGCGCGATGCTCCTCATCTTCATCGTGACCTACTTCTTCCTCCGCACGCGCGTCCCGCACTGGCCGCCCGGCCTCAAGCCGCCCGACCTGCTCTGGGGCACGGTCAACACCGCGATCCTCCTCGTGAGCTTCTTCCCGAATCACATTGCGAAGAAGGCTTCGGAGAAGCTCGACCTCCGAGGCGTCCGCCTCTGGATGATCGCGACGCTGCTGTTCGCGCTGGCCTTCGCCGTGATCCGCTTCGTCGAGTTCCGGCACCTGAACTGCACCTGGTATCAGAACGCCTACGGCTCGATTGTCTGGGTCAACATGGGCTTCCACACGATGCACCTCTTTACGGACATCGCCGACACGATAGTCCTCATCGTGCTCATGTTCACCGGGCCGATCGAGGGCAAGCGGTTCGTGGACGTTTCGGAGAACTGCATCTACTGGAACTTCGTCATCGTCATCTGGCTGCTGGTTTACGCGACCGTCTATCTCGCGCCGCGCGTGCTTTGAACGTCGAGGAATCGGAAGAGTGGAAGACGAAGCCGTAAAGGAGTTCAAGGAAGGAGCAGGCCCGTGGTCGCTCTGGGTCGGCGTACTTGTACCGCCGCTCGCGATGCTCATCCAGTTGCAGGTCAACTACTCGCTCGTGTACTGGGCCTGCGGCACGACCCACACGTGGGGGCTGCACCTCGTCTCGCTGCTCACGCTGGCTCTGACGGTCGCGTGCGGCCTTCTCGCCCTGCGCAACTGGCGGCTCGCGGGCGGCGAGACCGACGACGAGGGCGCGGGAGTCATTCCGCGCAGCCGCTTCATGGCGCTCGTCGGCATCATGGAGAGCGCGCTCATCACGCTCGTCCTCATCGCGCAGTGGATTCCGATTTTCGTTTACGGGGCGTGCCAGAGATGAGAGGTCAGAGGTCAGAGGTCAGAGGCCAGAGGTCGGATGAGGGCAGGCGCGTCCCGCTCAGATTCGACTGTCTGACTCGGCGCGACTCCCAAACAGGAATCAGGTTTCGACTCGGACTCAACTCCCGCAACGGACTCAGCGCCCGTTTCGGACTCGGCTTCCGACTCTTCGCCGCCTTCTTCGCGCTCGCCGCATTCGCGACCACCGCGCTCGCTCACGGCGACGAGCCGCACGACCTCGGCGACCTGCCTTTCACGTGGGGACTCGACCCGCTCGTCATCGTGAGCCTCGCGCTCTCCGGCTGGCTCTATCTGCGCGGTGTGCGGAGGCTGTGGCGCGAGGCTTCGGCGGGGCGCGGCATCAAGCGTTGGGAGTCGGCGGCTTACGCGTGCGGCTGGCTCGCGCTCTTCGTCGCGCTCGTCAGCCCTTTGCACCCGCTCGGCGAAGTTCTCTTCTCGGCGCACATGACGCAGCACGAACTCCTGATGCTCGTCGCCGCGCCGCTGCTTGTTTTGGGTCGGCCCGTCATCGCGTTCCTCTGGGCGCTGCCGCAGAGTTGGGCGCGGCGGGTCGGAGGCTGGGGCAAGGTGCGTTGGTTCCGCGGCGTGTGGCGCTCGATAACTAATCCGCTCGCCGCGTGGGCGATTCACGCGGCGGCGCTGTGGGTCTGGCACGCGCCCGTGCTGTTTCAGGCGACGCTCGAAAGCGACTTCGTGCACACGCTCCAACACGTCTGCTTTCTCGGCTCGGCGCTCCTGTTCTGGTGGGCGCTCGTCCACGGCCCGCGCGGGCTGATGGGCTACGGCGCGGCTGTGCTTTACCTGTTCACGACCTCGGTTCACAGCGGCGTGCTCGGCGCGCTCATCACGTTCACGGGCACGGTGCTGTATCCGGCTTACGAGAAGACGACCGCGTCGTGGGGCCTTTCGCCGCTCGAAGACCAGCAGCTCGGCGGACTCATCATGTGGGTTCCCGCCGGGCTGGTTTACATCATCGCCGGACTCGCGCTCTGCGCCGGCTGGATGCGCGAGTCGGAGCGCAGAGTCCTGAAGCGCGAAGCGCTCGCGCGCCTGACGGAGAGTCGGAGCGAAGCCTGAGCCGAACAGAAGGGGCAGAGCGTTGGTCGGAAGAAAGGAGCGTTGGTCGGGCCGTGAGGCGTGCGATGAGAAAAATTCGCGGGGCGTTGATGAAGGCAGAGACACTTAAACTCTCGCTCGTCTGCGCGGCGGCCTTCGCGTTCCTCGCGCTCGCGTCGTGCGGCGGCGAGGCCGAGCGCAGGGCGGCGGCGATGACGGGCGGGGTACCCGCGCGCGGGCGCGAGAAGATAAGGAGATACGGCTGCGCCTCGTGCCACACGATCCCCGGCGTCACCGGCGCGGACGCGCTCGTCGGCCCGCCCCTCACGCGCATCGCGAGCCGCACCTACATCGCCGGCGTCATGACCAACACGCCCGACAACATGGTGCGCTGGATTCAAAACCCGCGCGGCGTTGACCCGCTGACCGCGATGCCAAACCTCGGCGTCAGCGACGCGGACGCGCGCGACATCGCCGGATACCTCTACACGCTCAAATGATTCCGAGACGGGCCACACGAACTGCGTCTCGCGACGAAGGCGCGCGCGTCTTAACGCCGCGCGCGCCTTCGTCGCCGTCGAGCGCAGGTCGTTCGACGTGCTTCGCCGCTTCTGCTGCGTTCGTTGTACTCGCCGTCTTCTCACTCCTCTCCGCATGCGGCGGCGGCAGGTCCGGCCCGCTCGCCTACGTCAGCAACGAGCGCGACGGCACGATCACGGTCATCAACCTCGCGAACAACCAGGTCGTCTCGACCATCAAGGTCGGCGCGAGGACTCGCGGCATACGCCTCAGCCCCGACCACAAAACCGTGTACGTGGCCGCGAGCTACCCGTACCAGCGCGGCAAGGGCGCGGTCGAGGCGCACGTCAACAAAATCGTCGCCGTTGACGTGGCGAGCGACAAGGTCATCGCGACATACGACGCGGGCGAAGACCCGGAGAACTTCGTCGTCAACGCAGACGGCACGCGCTTCTACATCGCCGACGAGGACGCGGGCGAGGCTTCAATCGTTGACGCTAAGGCCGGCAAGATTCTCTCGTCGCTCGTCGTCGGCGCGGAGCCGGAAGGCGTCGCCATCAGCCCCGACGGTCGCTGGGTCTATGTCACGTCCGAGAGCAGCAGCACGGTCTCGGTCATTGACACGGGCACGGGGCAGTTGGTCAAAACTTTCCTCGTCGGCGCGCGGCCCCGCGACGCGATCTTCACGCCCGACGGCTCGCGCGCTTTCGTCTCCGCCGAGAACGGCGGGACGATCTCGGTCGTGGACACGAACGGCCACACGGTCGTCGGCACGGTGCGACTGCCCGGCGCGGGCACGCAGGAGATGAAGCCGAAGGGCATGGCCCTCTCACCGGACGCGCGCCGCCTCTACGTCGCCACGGGCCGCGGCAACAGCGTCGCCGTCCTCGACACGGGGGGCATGAAACTCCTGACGTTGATACCCGTCGGCCAAAGGCCCTGGGGCATCGCAATCACGCCCGACGGCAAGAGACTCTACGCCGCGAACGGGCTGTCGAACGACGTGTCGGTCGTTGACACGGACACCAACCAGGTTGTCGCGACCGTCAAGGCCGGCGACGGCCCCTGGGGCGTGGTCATCAAGCCCTGATGTCGGCGCGCTCGCCGCCGGTCGTGTTCAAGGTTATAGTTGAAGGCAGTCGGCGGCACACGCATGAAACGGATTTTCGTCGCACTCTTCCTAACCTGCTCGCAAGCCTTCGTCATCTGCTCGCACGTCGCGCCCGCGACGGCGCAGACGAGTCCCGGCGTTCGTGTGTCCGGCGTCGTCCTCGACCAGACGAAAGCCCCCGTCGCGCACGCGCAGGTTTCGCTCCGCTCGACTTCGACGGTCGTCGCACAGACGTTCACGGGCGGCGACGGTCGCTTCGTCTTCGAGTCGGTGAACGTCGCCGCGGGCACGCTCGTCGTGCGCGCCGAAGGCTTCGCGCCCGCGCAGGAAAGATGGAGCGCGTCGAAGAATGGCGACGCGCAGATCGAGATCGTGCTCGCGCCTTCGCCGCTCGCGGAACAGTTGACGGTCACGGCCACGCGCACCGAGACGCGCGTCGGCGAGACGGCGGCGAGCGTCGTCACGCTCACGCCGGAAGAACTGCGGGTGTCGGCTGCCGTCACGCTCGACGACGCATTGAGGCAGGTGCCCGACTTTCAACTCTTCCGCCGTTCGGGGAGCCTCACCGCGAACCCGACCTCGCAGGGCGTGAGCCTGCGCGGCACTGGCGCGAGCGGCGCGAGCCGCGCGGTCGTGCTCGCCGACGGCGTGCCTTTGAACGACCCCTTCGGCGGCTGGGTCTATTGGGGCCGCGTGCCGCGCGCGGCAATCAACCGAGTCGAAGTCCTCGAAGGCGGCGCGTCATCGCTCTACGGCAGCGACGCGCTCGGCGGGGTCGTGAGCGTCATCACGCGCCGGCCCGAAGCCCCGACGCTCTCGCTCGAACTCTCCGCCGGGAGCCAGCACACTTCGGACGCGGCGCTCTTCGCGGGCGCACAAAGAGGCAAGTGGGGCGCGAGTCTTTCGGGCGAGCTTTTAAGCACCGACGGCTACGTCCCCGTTGACGAGCGAGAGCGCGGGCGCGTTGACACGCTCGCGGGTTCGCGCCACTCCGCTCTCGACTTCAGGCTCGAAAGAAAATTCCGCGACGGCCTGACGGCGTTCGCGAGCGCTTCGTACTACGGCGAGGCGCGCACGAACGGCACGCCCCTGCAAACCAACCGCACGCACCTGCGCGAGTTCGCCGCTGGCGGCGACTGGCAGTCGGCGCTCTTCGGGAGCTTCAGCGCGCGTGCCTACGGCGGCGCGCAGACTTACGACCAGAATTTTTCGTCCATCGCGGCGGATCGAAACAGCGAGACGCTGACGCGCGTGCAGCGCGTGCCCTCACAGTTCGTCGGCCTCAGTGTGCAATGGTCGCGCGCGCTCGGCGCGAGGCAGACGCTCGTCGCAGGATTCGAGGGTCGCGAGGTTCGAGGCGTGAGCAATGAACTCGCTTACACGTCGGGACGGCCCACAGCATACCTGAGCGCGGGCGGGCGCGAGCGCAGCGCCGGACTCTTCGTCGAAGACCTCGTGCGCGTGACTTCGCGCTTGCTCGTCACCGGCGGCGTTCGCTTCGACCGCTGGCGCAATTACGACGCGCTCTCTTCGTCGCGGCCCGTCACGCGCGGCGCGTCTTCGTTGATCCTCTTCCCCGACCGCACGGAGTCTGCCGTCAGCCCGCAGCTCTCTGCGCTCTATCAAATCAACACGCACGTCTCGCTCGCGGCCTCCGGCTACCGCTCGTTCCGCGCGCCGACCTTGAACGAACTCTACCGCTCGTTCCGCGTCGGCAACGTCCTGACCCTCGCCGACGATAACCTTCGCGCCGAGCACCTGACGGGCGGCGAGGCCGGAGTCAATGTCAAAGGTTTCGGAAGCAGACTCAACGCGCGCACGACATTCTTCTGGGCCGAGATCACAAGCCCCGTCGCGAACGTCACGCTGAGCACGACGCCCGCACTCATCACGCGCCAGAGACAGAACCTCGGTCGCACGCGCTCGCGCGGCATCGAGGCCGTGGCCGAGGCTCGCGTCGCGCGCGACCTGTCCGTCTCCGGCGGCCTGTTCCTCTCCGGCGCGGTCGTGACGAGGTTTCCAACGAACGCGGCGCTCGAAGGTCTGCGCGTCCCGCAGGTCGCGCGCGACCAGTTTACGTTTCAGGCGCGCTACTCGAATGCGAAGACGCTGACCGCCGCGCTGCAAGGCCGCTTCACGGGTGTGCAGTTCGACGACGACCAGAATCTTTTTCCGCTCGACCGCGCCTTCACGCTCGACGCCTTCGCCTCGCGCCGACTCGCGCGACAACTCGAGTTGTTCGTCGCGGCTGAAAACTTATTCGATCAACGTTACGAGATCGGGCGGACGCCGGTCGTCACTCTGGGTCAGCCCCGTCGCGCGCGCGCGGGACTCAGACTGAATCTCGGCGCGCGTTAGAAACAAACTCGGACTGCGGCAAAGGGAGGAACGAATGAAAGCGATAGCGGTGACGCCGGGCAAGCCGAACAGCGCACACCTCGTCGAGATGCGGACGCCGGAGGTCGCGGACATCGAGGGCGGTCGCGGCGTGCTGGTGAAAGTATTGAGGGTCGGCGTTGACGGGACGGACAAGGAGATCAACGCCGCCGAGTACGGCCAGGCCCCGCCCGGCTTCGACTTCCTCGTCACCGGCCACGAGAGCTTCGGCCAAGTCGAAGCCGTCGGTCAGAACGTGACGGAGCTGAAGCCCGGCGACTACGCCGTCGCCACCGTCCGCCGCCCCGGCCACAGCATCTACGACCTGATCGGGACGAGCGACATGACGACCGACTCCGTTTACTACGAGCGCGGCATCAATCTCCTGCACGGCTACCTCGCCGAATACTACGTTGACGACGCGCAGTTCATTGTCAAGATACCGCAGGGGCTTCGGGATGTCGCCGTGCTGCTTGAGCCGATGACGGTCGTCGAGAAGGGCATCACGCAAGCCTTCGAGATTCAGCGGCGGCTGCGCGTCTGGCGTCCGCGACGCGCGGCGGTGATGGGCGCGGGCACCATCGGACTCATGGCGACTCTGCTGCTGCGGCTGCGCGGGCTTGAGGTGATAACCTTCGGGAAGATTCCGAAGCCGTACCTGAACTCCGACCTGGTCGAAGCGCTCGGCGCGACCTACGTGACGAGCGACGAGGTGCCCGTCGCCGAGTCGCCGAAAAAATACGCGGGCGGCTTCGACCTCATCTTCGAGGCCACGGGCTATTCGCCGATAGCCTTCGACTCGATGCAGGCGCTGGCGAAGAACGGCGTGCTGGTGCTGTCGAGCGTGACGGGCGGCGACCGCAAGGTTGAAGTGCCGGCGGACAAGATTAATTTGGAGTTCGTCCTCGGCAACAAGGTGATGGTCGGGACCGTCAACGCCAACCGGGAGTACTTCGAGGCGGGCGTGAGAGACATGTCGCAGGCGGAGATGGAGTACCCGGGCTGGCTCTCGCGCCTGCTCACGGACAGGGTCGAGGGGCTGGAGGGCTACCGGCAGTTGTACGACAAGCTGGAGGAGGCGAAGGGCGCGATCAAAGTCTTCTGCCAGGTCGCCGACTTCGCGTGAAGTCTTCGGAGGAAGGTAGGTGGTCGGTCGGTGATTGCCGTAACCGCTGGCGTGAAAAGTCCGTCGAATGAAGTGCGGCGTGTCAGCGCGTGGCGGGAGAGCCGCCGCGCCCCGCGTTCGTGGAGTCCCGCGCGTCGAGCTTGCGCAGGGAAAAATCATCAAGCCACACGCGACCGAACATCGGGCAGGGAGTCGCCTCGCAACTCTGCCGCCTGACGCCGATGACGACGGCCTCGGTCGTCGCGGGCGCGACGAACTCGAACTCGTACTCCTGCCACGGGGACGTGCCCTCCGGCAGAGTGTTCGACCGGGCTAGCACGCGCCCGTCGTCCGCGCTCGCGTCCGCGACGAAGACGAGCGGCGGCCCGCCCGTCTTCACGCCCTCCGTGCGCGCGGCGAAGCTCAGGCGGTAGCGCCCCGGCTCGACGAGCACGAGTTGAGAAACGACCGACGCGCCCGCGTTCGCGTGCCCCCGCCACTCGATCAGAAGCGAGCGCGCGCCGGCCCTCGGCTCGGTGCCGTCGAGCGACAGCGACAAGCCTTCTAATGTTTGCTCCTGCCGCCACCCGAAGCCGGCCTCCGAAGTGTTGACGCGACCCTCAAAGCCCGGGTCCGTGACGACTCCGACGCCGCCCGCCTCGCCGCCGCGACCGCGCGACCACACCTCGTAAGCCGCCCTGAACTGCCTCGCCTTCAGCAGCTCGGCGAGGAGAGACTTGCGCTCGTCCGCGCCGATCTCGCCGACCCCGCGCAAGAGCGCGAGCGCGTCGTCCTCTCTGCCCTTCCTCGCGAAGAGACGCGCGAGCATCAGTCGCTGCGCGTCGGTCTGCGGTCGCGCGACCGCCTCCACGGCCTGCGCGTCTCCCTTGTAAGTGCCCCAGACCAGGTCGGCGAAGGCAGGGTAGAGCGCGGGGTTCGACTCCGCGGCGCGGCGCATCTCGTCGAACGCTTCGACGGGCCGGCCACGCCTGTACAGAACGTTCCCGTATTGCCAGCGCGGCTCCGAGTAGAAAGGGGCGAGCCTCATCGCCTCCTGAAGCGCGGCGGACGCGCCGCCTGCGTCGCCGGCCTCTTCGCGCGCGCGCCCGAGTTGGAGCCAGAGCAGATAGTCGCGCGGGCGGAGCGCGGCGGAGCGCTCGAACTCTTCGACCGCGCCGCGCAAATCTTTCAGGTCGTAGAGCACGACGCCGCGCGCGGAGTGCGTCTCCGGGTCTGCCGGACTCGTCTCGACGGCGCTCAACGCAGGCCCGCTCTGAACCGATGCGACCGCGTACACGGCGAGCAGCCGCGCCGCGCCCGCGCGCAGAGCGTCCCGCGCCGCCAGCGCGCACGACGCGAGCAGGATTAAAGAAGCCAGCGGCGTGAGCAGCCGCCGGAGGGCGTGTGTCTTCATGTGCGAAATGTCGTCAGCGCCTCAAGCCTTCCGAACGCGCGACGCACCGGCGCGCCGAGGAGACGGCTTAACGAATCATCGGGCCGGCGCGAGCGCTCTAAAAAACTTTAAGGGCACTCGGTCGTGAGTGCCCTTAAAGTTTCCGTACTGCGGAGCGAAAAAGTTTTTACGGGTTCGAGGGGCTGGGGTTTCGCCCGCGAAGTATGAGAGCCACCACGACGCTCGAAGTCCCGACGAGCAGGAGCGCGAGGACTGTCTTGTTGATGCCGCTCGCGCCGACCGCGGGGCCGGGATTCACGACGGGCGTCCCACCGCCATGATCGTCGCAGACCTGCGCGAACTTCTTGTCTCCCGTCGGAACGCTCGTCCCGGCGGGCGTGATGATCGTGCCCTGCGCGTCGCCCTGCACCCTCAGCGACACACAGCCGTGCCGGAGCGTGACCTTCACGCTCGCGCCGGGCGTGAAGTCGAGGACGAGTTCGGTGCCGGGCGAGATTTGCAGCTCCGCGAAACCGAGTTCGATTGTCGCGCCGATGCCCGCGGGCGTCTCGACCGTCGAGCCTGTGAGGACGGTCGTGCCCGGCTTGACGCTGTTGCCGTTGACTGTGACGGGCTGGTTGTTCGTGGTGCTCAGCGTCCCGCCCGTCTGCTGCACAATGGCCGCGGGGTCGGGCGTCGCGGCGAACACGCAGACGTGCGCGACGCAGACGGCGGTGAAAAGTGCGACCGCCCTAAAAATATTTCTGCGCGTTGAAAACATGAGATCAGGTCTCCTCTGTCGGGTCGTCGGCGGCTAACCTGAGACTGCGGGCTGCGCGGCGGCGCTCAAGACAAATCGGAGTGTACTTCCCGCCGCCACAAAGGTCAATCACTTTGTCCGAGTCGAAACAACGCCGACGACGCGCTCAAAACGTCACTTCGCAAACCGAATAGACGCGCACCGAAGGCACCGTGAACTCGACCGCGTCCCCTTGCTGTTTAAATGTTATCGGCTTCTCGTCCGCGCCGTCGGTCGAATAGATTTTCACCTGTCGCGCCGTCTTTCCCTTCGGGAGCCGGAGGCGGACGGCGACGTTCGTCAAGGCCGCGACCTTGCCGCCGTTCGCGAGTCCGATGGGCGTGCGGAAGTTTAGAAGATGGACGACCATCCGATGAGCGTCGGCCCACGCCGCGCCTTCGAGCAGAGAATCCTGCGGCAGCGTGAGCGCGCGCAGGTTAGCGGCGCGCTCGGCGACGAGCGCGGCGAGCTTCGTCTGCCTGATCTGCGCCTCGCCGCGTTCGCGCTGAAATGTCTTCTTCACGTCGCGAACCTCTTCGGGCGTGAGCGGGTCTGGACTCTGCAACGTGGGGAGCGGCTTCATCCATTCGGGCAGCGTCGCGCGTCCGGGCACGACGACGAGTCCGTATTTTGAGAGCGTCGCCGCGCTCTGCTTGTCGCCGTCGAGCACGTCAACGAGAATCCCGCGCCACAGCAGAGACTCCTCGACCTGCTCGGCCTCGACGAGCGCCGAGGCGTCGCCGTCGGGGAAGACGACGATTGCCACGTCGCCCGCCGGCAGCAGCCCCTCGTAAAGCTCTCGGTGAGAGCGCGCGAAGTTGAAGAAGCGCTGGCGGGCCTTGTGCGCCGCGATGTCCGTGTCGCTGTTGAAGGGGTACTGCCCCGTGACCTGCACGGCGACGCCGCCGCCGAAGGCCGCGCCCTCGGCGAGCGCGACGACCGCGGAGTCTTCGTTGTGCGCGAACTCCGGCCCCTTCCCCGCGGGCGCGCCCGAAAGGAAGTGAACGCCCCTTCCGCCGCGCATCGCGTAGGCGAGACGCGCGAGCCAGATGTTGTTGAGCGAGCGCTCGTCCGAAGTCCCGCGCGTGCGCGCGCCCAAGACTTTCTGATTCGGCATCGCCGGGTAGAAGCCCGTCCACACGCCGCCCGGCCAGAGGATGCGCGCCGCGCCGAGCCAGACCTGCTCGACCATCGCGAGGTCGAGGTCGTCTGTGACGGCGCGCTGGTAAGGCAGTTCGGGGTAGTTGCCGCCGAGGTAGAAGCCGCCGCGCCGCCGCTCGCCGGTCGCGCGAAGCTCTTTGAAGTAGCGCGAGTAGCTTTCGAGCCACACGCGGTCAGGCTCGCGCGAGAGGTCTGTGCCCAACTCCTTCGCCACGGCCTGACAGTACTGGCAGTAGCAGCGGTGGACTAACACGTTGTCCATCCAGAGGCCGTCGTAGCCGACGCGCGCGGCCCAGTCGGCGACGACCGTCTGCCAGCGACGCCAGCCCGGATTGTTGACGCACATGCTGTAGCGCGTCATGCCTTCCAGGTCTTCTGCGCCGCCGCCCATGCGGAAGTATGTCTTGCCTTCCTTGTCGCGCTGCGTCCAGTCGGCGGGGTCGCCCGCGGGTCGCGCGCCGAGTTCAAACTGCTTCTCGTACTTGTCCCACGCGTCGAAGAATTGAAAGAAGCCGAGCCGCTTCTCGGCGTTGCCGTAGGCCGTCATCGGCGAGATGTAAGGGATGACTGTACGCACGCCCGCCGCGTGAGCGTCCGAGACGAAACGCTCCGTGGCCTTGATCCTCATCACCAACTCTTCGGGCGAGAGCATGCGGCGCGGGTCTTCGCCCTTGCGGTTCGGCACGGCGGGGAAAGTCCTGTTCTCGCCGCCGAAGGAGAGGATGGGGCCGAGGCTGTGCGTGAACGGTGCTTCCTTCCCGACGATGAGGACTTCGGGCGGGAACTCTTTCAAGCGAGAGAGGAAGACGCTGTAACGTTCGTCCGCCGCGTAGAGCGGAGCGCCCGCCCCGTTCAGAAGGTGCGCGGCGTTGTAGCCGAAGTCGCGTACAACGTCCGGCGGCAAACGCGAGGGCGAAGGCGCGCGCCCCTGACTCTTCGCGTCGGGCGCTTTCGCCTCCTTGCCCTTCTTCTGAACCTGCGCCGCGCCGCCCGCGAACCACCCGCGCGTGTAAAGGTTGAAGACCAGCGCAACGCCGGACGCGACCGCCAGCAGCACGCAACCCGCAAATGCCAACTTCGACAGGTTCGATTTCCCGACCGCTATGCTTTGCATGAACATCCCGGCTCGCACGTTTGTTTATTCGACACGCAGTCTCGCTCCGCCCGCCGCCGCCCTGTGTAAAGCATCGCCGTTAACGTCACTCGTCGCGATGACGGCGAGCAGGACGAAGAGGGCGGCGTTGATCGTGAGGTGGAGGCCGAAGTCGAAGAGGCTGTGGACGGCGACGCCGAAGAGTCCGGCGAGCGCGCCCATGCACGCGGCCCGCCTGAATGGATCGCCGCTCCGCAGCACGGCGCGGGCGCGCGCGAGGAAGACGCACGCGAACCAGACGAGGACGGCGAAGCCGACGACGCCGCCGCTCGCGAGGAGTTCGAGGTAGTCGTTGTGCGCCTGCTGCGGCGTGTACTCGCCGGAGGCGTCGTGGTACTGCGGTATCGCCGCCCAGTAGCCGCCGAGTCCGACGCCCGCGAGCGGGTTGTCTTTGAACATCTCCCACGTCGCGCGCCAGATGTCCACGCGCCGCGTGTTCGTGCGCGCGTCCGCGCCAGCCGCGCCGAGTTCTTCGCCGACCGTGCTCATGTTCTCCACCACGCGCTCGCCGCCGACCCGCACGACCGCGACCGAGACGAGCGACACGAGCGCCAACGCCAGAGCCGCGCGCGCCGCGAGCGCCACCGCGCGCGACCTGAGCGTGCCCGCGCCGCGTCGAAGCCCGCGCGCACCGTACTCGCTTACACCTCTCTCTCGACGGCTCACCCACGCGGGCGCGGCGAGCAGCGAGGCGAAGAGGATTTGGCAGAGCATCGTGAGGATGCCGCCGCGCGAGTTGGCGAGTATCAGCGCCGCGCCGACCGGCACGGCGAGCGAGAGGTAGAAGAGCGACGCGGCGAACCCGCCCGAGCGCGACGCGGCCAGCCCGAGCGCGAGGCCGAGCGCCATCTCCATCAACACAGCGAACTGGTTGCGGCTGATGATCTGCCCGTAGCCGATCCCGCGCGGCAGCGCCGGCAGCACGAAGCCCGTCTCCGCCGTCTGCGCGCCCTGCCTGAGTATGCCGAAGAGCGCGCTCGCCGCGCCGACCGCGAGGACGGTCAGGACGAGAATCGTCAGCCGCCTGCGGCCCGCGGTGAAGCGCAGGAGCATCGCGCCGAGGAGCGTCAGCGCGAAGAGGCGGAGCGCGAAGGCGTGCGTCTCGAACGGGTCGGCGCTGATGGCCTGACGGAGTGAAATGCTGACGCCCGCAGCCGTGCGGAAGAGCGGAACGGTCTGGAAGAGCGCGAAGAGCGCGAGCGCGAGCGGCGGCAGAAGGAGCGGGACGTGTCGCCGCAGCCGCAGCCCGCCCGTGAGCAGCGACTCCGCGGCCCAAAGCATCCCGACGGCGAACACGCCGGCCTCGAAAGCTGACGCCCACCAGAACTCGACCGAGCCGTAGGGAACAGCCGCGAGCGCGACGAGCAGCAAAGAGCAGTAGAAGACCGCGCTCCCCGCGAGGCGTGCGGCACGCTCCCTCCGACCGCGCGGCGCAGGATGCTCGGACACGGCTGAAACGTTGTGAGAGGCGAGGACGGATTGCACGCGCATCAGTTGAAGGCGGCCTTCGTGTCGTCCGCCTTTGCCCTGTCCGCCTTCGCGTTGTCCGGCTTCACGCCGCCGTTGCCTTTCGCGTGACCGTTACCGCCGCCGGCGGCAAAGCCTCTACTTTCAGGGTGGCCGTGGCCGTTGCCGTCAGCATGGCCGTTACCCTCCGCGTGACCGTTGCCGGCGACGCCGAGCCGTGCTTCGGGCAGGAAGTCCGCCATGATCTCGCGTATCAACTTTTCGTCGCCCCGCCGCACGCACTCGCCCAGGCGACCGAGCGCGCCGGCGACCTCGTCCTCCGAATAGTTGGCGATGTTCCCGATGTAGATTTTCGGGTGCAGCGTCTTCGTGATCTGCTCCTCGCTGACGGCCAGTTCCTCGAACAGCTTCTCGCCGGGGCGCACGCCCGTGACGACGATGTCAATGTCCTCGTAGGGCTTCAGCCCCGACAGCGTGATGGTGTCGAGCGCGAGGTCGAGTATCCTCACCGGCTCGCCCATGTCGAGGATGAAAATCTCGCCGCCGCGCCCGATGCCCCCGGCCTGAAGGACGAGCTGCGCCGCTTCGGGGATGGTCATGAAGTAGCGCGTCATCTGCTCGTGCGTGACCGTGATCGGCCCGCCGTTTCGTATCTGCTCGCGGAAGATCGGGATGACCGAGCCGGTCGAGCCGATGACGTTGCCGAAGCGGACGGCGACGTAGCGCGTCTCGAAACGACAGCCGAGGCTCTGCGCGGCCAGCTCCGCCATCCTCTTCGACGCGCCCATGACCGAGGTCGGCCTGACGGCCTTGTCGGTCGAGATGAGCACGAAGACCTCCGCGCCGTGCTCGCCGGCGAGGCGACCGAGCGTGTAGGTGGCGAGGACGTTGTTCTTGATGGCCTCCGCCGCGTTCGACTCCATCATCGGCACGTGCTTGTGCGCGGCGGCGTGGAGGATGACCTGCGGGCGGTGCTCGGCCATGACGCAGCGCATGCGCTCCTCGTCGCCAACGTCAGTGACGAGCGAGCTGGTGGGGAGCGCGGGCAGCGACTCGCGTATCGCACGGTCTATCTGGAAGAGCGCAGGCTCGGCGCGGTCAATGAGGATGAGTTGCGACGGGTTGAAGCGCGCGACCTGCCGCGCAAGCTCCGAGCCGATGGAGCCGCCCGCGCCCGTGACCATCACGGCCTTGCCGCCGATGAAGTGGCTGATGCCCTCGAAGTCGAGTTCGACCGGCTCCCTGCCCAGAAGGTCTTCGATCTCTATGTCGCGGATGTGGCTCACCTCGACGTGGCCGTGGAGTATCTCGAAGAGGTCGGGTATCACGCGAATCTTGATCGGAATCTGCTCGCACGCGCTGACGATGCGGCGGATGTCGCGGCGCGAGGCGCGCGCGACGGTCAGGATCACGTGGTCAATCTCCAGCTCGCGGACGAGTCGCGGCAGGTCGGCGGTCGTGCCCAGCACGCGCACGCCCTGAAGGATCAGCCCGGTCTTGTACCTGTCGTCGTCAACGAACCCCTTGATCTGGAGGTCTGTGTCGCCGCGCCCGCGAATCTCCTTCGCCGCGAGCATCCCGGCGTGGCCGGCCCCGATCAGAAGCACGGGCTTCGGCCTCCCCCCGCCGCCGCGCCCGCGCCCGCCCTGCCTCTTGTTCGCCCGCTCATAGACGGCGCGCCGGAGCACACGCAGGCCGAGCGCGCCGCCGAAGGCGAGCGTCGTGTCCACGAGGCAGATCGAGATCGGCACGCGCCAGTCGTTCATGCTCGGCGGAAGCAGGAGCCGCGCGGCGAGTACGGGGAGCGCAGACCACAGCGCCGCGTTGGCGAAGGCCCGTATCTCCGACATGCCGACGTAGCGCCAGATGAAGGTGTAAACGCCCGCGAGGCTCAGCGCCGTCATCTGCAAGACGACGACGCAGGGGAGTTGCGTCAGGAAGTAGCGCGCCTGCCCGTCCGGCAGCTCGAAGTCGAACCGCAGCAGGTAAGCCATCGTGAACGACGCGACCAGCACCGTGAAGTCGATGACGTAGTGCAGCCGCCTCTTGGTTATGATTCGCCGCCGCGCGTGCGAGGGTTCGCCGGCGACCGCCCTCCGCTCGATGTGTAGATTTCCTCGCGTGCTCTCCATGATCGGGTGTTGGTGTGCCGGCTTCAGGGGCCGGCGGGGAATGTAGGATGAAGTGGGTTGTTCGTTGCCCCCGCGCTCCGCGGAGGGGAGGGCTTTTTTATGAATCGAGAATTTAGCTCAACGCCTGAACTTCTCGACGATGTCCAGCACCGCCTCGATCACGTCCTCAACGTCGCGGTCGCTCATGCGCGGGTTGAGCGGCAGCGAGACGATGCGTCGGAACTCTCCGAGCGCGACGGGGAATGCCTCCGGCGCGAAGCCGTAGCGTTCGCGGTAGTAAGGGTGCGTGTGCACCGGAATGAAGTGGACGCTCGTGCCGATGCGCCGCGCGCGCATCTCTTCGATGAACCGGTCGCGCGTGATCTTCAGCCTTTCGAGATTGAGGCGCAGCACGTACAGGTGCCAGGCGTGCTCGACCTCCGCTCGCTCAGCGGGAACGGTCAACTCCTCAAGTTGCGAGAAGGCCTCGTTGTAGCGGCGCACTATCTCGCGGCGGCGCGTCTGGAAGCCTTCGAGCTTCCTGAGCTGGCAGAGGCCGAGCGCGGCCTGTATGTCCGAGAGGTTGTACTTGAAGCCGGGGCGCACGACCTCGTAGAACCAGGAGCCGTTCGAGCCGTAGCGGTTCCACGCGTCGCGGCTCATGCCGTGCAGGCTCCAGACGCGCGCCTCGTCAATCAACTCCGCCGGCCCCGTCAACATCCCGCCCTCGCCCGTCGTCAGGTTCTTCGTCGCGTAGAAGGAGAAGCACGAAAGCACGGGCACGCCGTAGAGTTCCGCGTAAGAGCCGACCCTGCGCCCCTCGTGGGCGGCGGGAAGCGCGTGCGCCGCGTCCTCGACGACGGCCAGACCGTACTCGCGCGCCAACTCCATCAGCGGCGTCATGTCGCAAGGGTGGCCGTAGAGGTGAACGGGCAGAAGCGCCTTGACGCGAAGGCCGCGCGCGCGCGCAGACTCTATCGCCTCGGCCACGCGCGGCGGGTCAATGTTGAGCGTGTCGGGATGAACGTCTGCGAGCAGTGGGAGCGCGCCGACGTGCTCGACGACGTGGACGCTTGAGACGAAGGTCATCGGCGTCGTCACGACGCAGTCGCCCGCGCCGACGCCGAGCGCGGCGAGCGCCGTGTGGAGCGCGGCGGTGCAGGAGTTGAGGCCGAGCGCGGCGGGCGCGCCGACGTAGGCCGCGAACTCCTCCTCGAAGCGGCGCACCTTCGGCCCCGTCGTGATCCAGCCGGAGCGCAGCGTGTCAACGACCTCGGCGATCTCCTCCTCGCCGATGAGCGGCGGCGAGAAGTGTAGAAAAGTGTCTCGCATAAAACTCTTTCGTCTGTGAACGTCGAGCCTCAGTTACGAGCCTTCGCCCGTGTAATCCTTCGGGTAGTAAACGCCCCGGCGCAGAAGGACGAGGAGGAAGGCCATCAAAAAAACCTTCGCGTCGAGCAGGAGCGAGCGGTGATCAACGTAGTACACGTCCGACTCCGCGCGCCTGCGCCACGCTATCGCGTTGCGACCGTGGACGAGCGAGAGGCTCGCCATGCCGGGCTTGACTTCAAGCTTGCGCCGCATCAGGTCGTCGTAGAGTTCCAACTGCTCGACGAGGTCGGGCCGCGGGCCGACGAGGCTCATGTCGCCTTTGAGCACGTTTAAGAGTTGCGGTATCTCGTCGAGCGTCGAGTCGCGGAGGAAGCGACCGGCGCGCGTCAGACGCGGGTCGCCCGCCCCGACGAAGGCCGAGCCGTCGGCGCTTCTCAACATCGGCGCGTCGTCGAGCATCGTTCTGAACTTGTAGAGCGTGAACGGGACGCCGCCCTTCCCCAGACGCTTCTGACGGAACAGCACAGGCCCCGGCGAGCCGAGCCTGACGACGACGGCGATCAGCGCGGCAACGGGCAGCAACACGAAGAGCGCGAGCGACGCGCCTGCGATGTCTATCGCGCGCTTCGCGGGCGAGAACAGCGCGCCCGGCCCCGTCACCGCCTTCGAGACTTTCGGGCCGACTTCCGTCGCTTCCCGGCTAACCACGCCGCACCTCCAGCACCGTCTGAAAAACTTCCGCCGCGCCGAGGCCGACCGCCGCGCCGTTTCGCATGGCCGCGTGACGCAGCGCCTCAATTGAGCGCGGGTGCGGGTAGTCGCGCACCTCGGTCTCGTAAACCCGCATGGCGCGCAGCTTCAGTTCGAGCGTCGCGGTGATGTCCGAGTAGAAGTTGAACTGCTGAGCGCCGCGCCCGGCGTGCGCGACGGTGTCAACCTGGTAGCAAAGAAGCCTCTCGAACGAAGGCAGGCTGAACGGGCGCGCGGCCACCGCCGCGGCCTCGTATGCGACGCGGTGGTCGGCGTTCAGGTCGGCGAAGTGGTGCGTGTAGATGACGCCCGGCTTCACTCTGCGCGCGACGTTTTCGACGAAGCGGTTGACCTCGATGATCGGCGTCGCGTCGAGCCGCTGGTCTGGGAAGTCGCCCGCGAACACTTCGCGCGCGCCGAGGAGTTCGGCGGCGGCAAGCGCCTGTCGCTTCTTCAAAGCGGCCTTGCCCTCGTCGCCGGGGAACTGCACGGACGCGCCCTCGGTCAGAATCAGCACGAACACCGAGTCGCCCGCCGCAGCGTGCGCCGCAATCGTCCCGCCGACGCCGATGACCTCGTCGTCCGGGTGCGCCGCGATCACGAGAACGTTCTTGCCCGCCATCAACTAAACCTCTGCCCCCGCGTGTTCCGTCTTCATCCGACTGTGAGAAACGACTCAGCTCTCGAAAGACTCCGCGCCGCGACGCCGCAAGTCGGCTTCCGGCGCGCGCTCGTAGCCGCGCAGCTTCCGGCTCAGGAGTTCGTCGTAGAATCCGCGCAGGCGTCCGATCACCTTCTCCACGTCGAAGCGCTCCTCGGCGAGCGCGCGGCCCTGCGCGCCGAGTCGCGCCGCGAGCGCGTCGTCTTCGAGCAGCAGTCTTATCTTCGACGCGAGCGCCGCGGAGTCCTTCACCGGAACGAGGAAGCCGTTTCTGCCTTCGACGACCGCCTGCCTGCAACCCGAAACGTCGCTCGCCACGACCGGCTTCGACATCGCCGCCGCCTCCATCAAACTGCGCGGGAAGCCCTCGCGGTACGAGGGCAGAACGATCACGTCCATCAGCGCGTAAAGCTCCGGCATGTCGCTTCTGGACTTGAGGACGAAGAATTTTTCTTCGACGCCGAGTTCGCGCAAGGTAGAAAAGTCAACCGGGTCGCGCTCGCTCTCCAAAGGCACGCCGACCGTGACGAACGACACACGCTCGTTCTCGCGCAAGATTGCCCGCGCCGCCTCGAAGAACTCGCGGTAGCCCTTCTCCCGGACGTAGCGCCCGACCATGCCGACTACTCGGTCGCCTTCCGGTATCCCGACCTCGCGCTTCTTCGCGCGCACCTGTTCGGGCGTGAACCTCTCGGCGCGCAGTTCCGAGATGTCAATACCGTTGCCGAGAAAGCCGACCTGTCGGCGGCGGTAAATCTTCTCGCGCAGGATAATCGAGATGTCCTCCGCACTCTGCGAAATGACGCGGTCGGAGAAGAGGCCGGCGGCGCGCGCGACCGTCTTGAACATCAGCCTCTTCGGCGCGCTCATCCCGCCGAGGAAGATGAGTCCGTGATTCGTGTAGAGGACGACCGGCGTGCGCGCGAGCCGCGCGGCGAGTTGGCCGACGAACTCGATCTTCGGCGTGTGCGTGTGGACGACCGTGAACCTTTCGCGCCGGATGATTTTGTAGAGACTCCGAAGGAGCTTCACGTCAGCCGCGGGCGTCAACTCGCGCGTGACGGCGACGCGGTGAACCTTTATTCCCTCGCGCTCGAACGAAGCGACGAGCGGGCCGTCGGGGCACGCGGCGTGAACCTCGAAGCCGTCGGCCTGAAGCGCGCGAAGCTGCGGCATCAGGAAAGAGATTCCGAGGTCAACCGACGAGATGTGTATAACCTTGAGCGGACTGTTCACAGCCTGGAAGAGTCAATCCGAAAGAAGAATGCCGCGGCGCGAAAGTTAAGCCGGCATCTCCTCGAAGCTCGTCGCGCGTCGCTCGCAGTGCGCGGCGATGTCGGCCATCGTCATCACCTGAAGAAGCCCCTCGTCGCGCCTGCGCGCGGCGTGCGCGACGATCTCTTCGAGCGCGCGGAACATCTCGTCCGTGCGGAAGCATAAGTTCTCGGTCGGGTGAAACGACAGGTGAAAGAGCGACCGCTCGCTGATCGCGCGCTCGATTCCTTTCACGGCCTTCCTGACCCTCGAACGCGCGGGGATGAGCCTGCGCGCGCCGTCCATTGATTGCAGGAACATCGAAACCGGCGTCACCCACAAACCCGAATCGGACTTCACGGGCAGGCCGCAATCGGGCGTGACGGCGAGCAGGTCGTCTATGACGTGACCCGCGCGCCGCAGCGTCCTGCTCCTGAACTTCGCGAACCAGAACGGCGACTCGCCGCGCGTGACGCTGAAGCCGTGCTCGCGCAGAACGTCCAAGTGTCCGAGCTTGTTCCGAGGGAAGACGAACGACTCAAGCTTCAGCCCCAACTCGCGCGCGAGTTCGACGCAGCGACGCACCTCGGCCTCGGCCACCTCGCGCGTGCAGCCCGCGTCGCCGAAGATGACGTGCGAGAAGGAGTGGCTTCCAACATCATGCCTCGGCTCCGCGGCGAGAATCTGTTCGACCATGTCGCGACCGTACCAGAGCGGCTCCCGTCGCGAGTCGCCGCAAGGGTCGAACTCGTACCAGTCGCCCGCAAACCACTCGTGACGCGGGCGCGGCATCTCCGGGTGCTTGACGCCTTCGCGCGACTCGCAGCGTTCGAGGAAGAGGTGGCCGACGGTCGCCCACGTCACGCGCACGTCGTACTTGCGGAAGAGCGCGAGCAGGCGTTCGACGATCCCGCGCGTCTCGGCGAAAGCGTCCGCGCGCCCGAAGTGCGAGACGAACTTGCGGAGCTTCCCAGAATCGAACGAACCCCACATCAACTCGAAGTCGAGCGAGATTGTGAAGACCGCCGTGTCGAACAGACGCGCGCGCCCGCCCGACCCCGCCCCGTTGTTTGCCGCCCCGCTCATCCGTCTAAGCGTCCTGCCGTCTCGCCCGCGCCCTCAACTTCAGAACATCACGTACGTGAACGGCGAAACGTCCTCGCGCTGCTCCTCGCCTTCGCCGAACTCCGCCGCGAGTTCGCCGAGCCGCTGAGCCATCGCCGCGAGTCCGTCGCGCCCTTCCGCCGCCCACAGCGCGGCGAGCGCGCCGACGAACTCTTCGATTGACCCCGCCGCGCGCAACTCAAAATCCTCGCGCGTCGTCACGCGGCGCGTCGGCTCGACGAAATAACTCTCGGCCTCCGCGTCCGGTCGCAGCGCGAAGAACTCGCGCCCCTCCGCGCGCTCGCGCACGGCGGCGGGCGTCAGGACTTCACGGAAGAACTCGGCGGCGCGGAGGTCTTTGCCGCCCGCCACGTCTCCGCTCGTCACTTTGGCTTTCTCTCTAGCTAAACTCATGTCCGCTGCGCCTCTTCAGTCAAGCTCGAACTCAGTCTTCCAGTCGCCCGAATCCTCGAACGCGGGCTGCTCGTCCTTCCAGAGCAGACAGTCTTCGATGACGAGCAGGTCAATCTCCGTCCGCATGAAGCAGCGGTACGCGTCCTGGGGCGTGCAGACTATCGGCTCGCCGCGCACGTTGAAGGAGGTGTTGACGAGGACGGGGCAGCCGGTCAACTCGTGGAACTCTTTTATCACGTCGTAGAAGTCGGGCTTGTCTTCGCGGCGGACGGTCTGCACGCGCGCGCTGTAATCAACGTGCGTGACCGCGGGGATGTCCGAGCGCGGCTGGTTGACGACGGCGAGCATGTCATCGGTGTCGCCGCTCTCAAACTCCGCCCGACTCATCGGCTGGCGGCGCTCCTCGCGCACGGGCGCGACGAGGAGCATGTATGGACTCTCCGACTCAAGCTCGAAATACTCCGACGCCTTCTCCGCGAGCACGGCGGGCGCGAAGGGGCGGAACGATTCGCGGTGCTTGATCTTGAGGTTCATCACGGCCTGCGTCTCTTTGCGCCGCGGGTCGCCGAGGATGCTGCGCGCGCCGAGCGAGCGCGGGCCGAACTCCATCCGCCCGACCATGTAGCCGACGATCTTCCCGTCCGCGATTGCCCGCGCCACGACGCGCGCACGCTCCCGCGAGTCCGCGGCGGACGCGTAAGGGTAGCCGCGCCGTTCGAGGAAGGCGCGAACCTCCGCGCCGCTGAAGGCCGGGCCGAGGTAGCTCCCCTTCTGCGCATCGCGCCCCGCCGCGCTCACGCGCCGAGGCTCGCCGAAGTATTGGTAGTTTGCGAGCAGAGCCGCGCCGATTGCGCTCCCCGCGTCGCCCGCCGCGGGCTGAATCCAGACGTTCTCGAAAATCCGCTCGCGCAAAATCTTCCCGTTCGCCACGCAGTTCAAGGCGACGCCGCCCGCGAGCGCGAGGTTCTTCGAGCCGGTGAGCCGCCGCGCGCCGCGCGCGAGTTTGAGCATCACGTCTTCGAGGACGACCTGCACGGACGCGGCCAAGTCCATCTCGCGCCGCGTGATTCTCGATTCGGGCGCGCGCGCCGGGCCGCCGAAGAGCGAGTCGAAACGCTCGTTCGTCATAACGTCGCGTTCGAGGAAGCCGAAGTAGTCCGTGTTCAGGCGGAACGACCCGTCGTCCTTCACGTCAATCAGGTGCTCGCGGATCGCGTCGGCGTAAACCGGATGGCCGTAGGGCGCGAGTCCCATCAGCTTGTACTCGCCGCTGTTGACCTTGAAGCCGCAGTAATAAGTCATCGCGCTGTAAAGCAGTCCGAGCGAGTGCGGGTAGCGAATCTCGCGGAGCAGTTCGACGCCGCCGCCCTCGCCGCGACCGAGCGTGAGCGTCGCCCACTCGCCCACGCCGTCAACCGTGAGAATCGCGGCCTCCTCGAACGGCGAGGGGAAGAACGCGGCGGCGGCGTGCGCCGTGTGGTGGTCGCCGAAGAGGAGTTTCACGTCGCAGCCGAGCGCGCGTCGGACGTGCTCCTTGACGACGGCCTTGACGCCGAGGAACGAGCGCGAAGCCTTCGTCCACTGTTCGACTCCGGCGGGCGCGACCGTCATCAGACTCTTCACGAGCCGGTCGAAGGTGAGCAGAGGGTTGTCGTAGAAGACGACCGCGTCCAACTCCGAAGGCTCGACGAAGGCTTCTTCGAGGCAGTAGTTGATGGCGCGCGCGGGGAAGCGCGGGTCGTGCTTCCTGCGCGAGAAACGCTCCTCCTGCGCGGCGGCGACTATCTCGCCGCCGCGCGTGATGGCCGCAGCCGAGTCGTGGTAGAAGGCCGAGATGCCGAGGACTGTCTTGCTCATAAAACTTCAGCGCGCATCCGCGCCAACCGACATGCCCTCCGCGCGCAGGAGTCTTTCGACCGCGGGCGCGAGCGACGCGGCGAGCGCGGCGTGGCCCGCGGGAGTCAGGTGCACGTCGCGCTCGAATCGAAACGCGCGGCGCTCGTCGGGCGTGTAGCCCCGCAAGTCGGGCAGAGGGTCGTGGAGCGCGCAGCCGGTCGCGTCGGCCAACTCGCGGAAGCGCGCCTGGTAGTGCGACGCGTCGCCGCTGCCCTCGACGAATGGAAAGAGCGGCACGGGCACGAGCAAAACGGGCGCGCGGCTCGCGCCGATCCACTCTTCGAGGATGGCGCGCATCAGCAGCCACTTCGGGTTGTCAGGCGCGCGGTAGTCGGGCACGGGCTGGAAGTGCGTGACTCTCTGCGCGAGGTCGCGCAGCCCCAACCGCCGCGCGACTTTTCTAAGCCCCGCGAACGGCAACCCGCGGTCAACGTGCACGGCATCGTCCGCGCCCAACTCCTCCTCGCGCACAGGCTCTTTCGCTACGGGCACGTTCTTCAGCGAGAGCGCGCCGCCTTCGAGCGAGTAGTAAGGCTTGGCATAGACGACCGTCTCGCCGCGCTCGTTGATGTACGGGCGGAAGCGCGAGGCGACGCGACCGATGTTCTCGACCGTGACGGCGAGTATCAGAAGGTCGTGCTCGACGCCGGCTGCGTATTCCTGGTATGCGAGATACTGTTGATCCGTCCCCGTCCCCGGCAGGCCGAAGTTATAGACTTCGAGGCCGGGAATCATCCCTTCGAGAAGGTCGCCGTATCTTTGCTTGTTCGAGACGCCGTCGCCCGCCGTGAACGAGTCGCCGAACAGGAGCGCGCGCGCCTTCCCTTCCGCCTTCGCCGCGAAGTCGTGGTCGCACCTGAACCCTTGCGCGTTGACCCTGACGAGGTAGGCCACGTCCTCGTTCGGGAGGCTCACGCGCGCCCGGACGCCGGGAATGAACGTGTAACCGATTGTCGGGTGGTGCTGTGTGACCGAACGCCACATCGAAAAGTTTTTACCCCCTGCTCTCCGCCAGTCTCTCAGTTGCGGCGCGCGCTTCGTTGACGCCGAGCAGTTCGCGGTAGAGCGCAGCCGTCTCACGCGCCATGCGCTCGGTCGTGAATTTCTCGCGCACGCGCGTCGAGGCACGCTCGCCCATCAGCCTGCGTTCGTCCTCCGGCGCTTCGAGCACGCGCAGAATCGCGAACGCCAAGGCTTCGGCGTTCGCGGGCGGGACGAGCAAGCCCGTCTCGCCGTCAACGATCTGCTCGCGCGTGCCCGCGACGTTCGTCGCGACGACGGGCTTGCCGACGTACATCGCTTCGAGCACCGTGCGCGGCAGACCCTCGCCGCTCCGAACGTCAACCGCGCGGTCGCCCACCTGCAAACGCTCGCGCTCGACCGTCGGCAGAACCACAACGTCCGCGAGCCGGTAGAAGCGGAAAGGGTTCCGTTGCCAGCCGAGGAAATGAAAGTTGTCCAGCCCGTACTCGGCGGCGAGTTCCTTCAGGTGGCTCGCGTAGTCTTTATCGAAAAGGTCGCCGACGCTCACGAAGACGGGGCGGCGACCGCGCGTGCGCTCGTTGACGAGCCGCGCGGCTGCGAGCAGGTGATGGTATCCCTTGAAAGGCGTCACCGCCGCGACGGTCACGACCACCCGTCGGCCTTCATCCAACTCGAAAGGAAGCGACGGTCGCGCGCCGTTGGTTTCTGCGACGGCGTGAATCTCGGCGGCGGCGTTAGCTTCTGCGGCGTCGGCTTCAGAAGCTGCGTGTCCGTCCTCGACGACGGCGCGCTCGTCAATGCCGTTGTAGATCGTCCGACACTTGCGGCGCGCGCGCGGGCTTATCTCTACCCTGAGCGCGTCGGCGACGAGGACGATTGACGTGGCGATGGACTCCGCCGCGCGCCGCACAGCGCCGCCGAACGGGAGCAACTGCCCGCGCACGTGCCACACGACCGTGTGGCCGAGCAAACGCGGGACGACGCCCGCGAACAGCAGCGACCGAACGGAGTTGCAGTGGAGCACGCGCGCACGCCGACGCCTCATCTCGCGCGCGACCTTGAAGCCGTAAGGCAGCATCTGCGTCAGAAAAATCCTGAGCGCCGAAAGACGCGACATGCCGAGAAGGTGCTGCCCGTACTGCGTGAGCATCGGCGGCCCCGGCACTACGACTGTGGGCACGCCCGCGCGTTTGTAGCTTTCGGTGCAGCGCCCCTCGCCGGGGAAGCAGACCAGCGGCTCGACGCCCGACGCGGGCAGCGCGCGGACGAGTTGGAGGAGGCTCTGCTGCCCGCCGCTGATGCGGTCGTACTCCGCGATCACGTAGAGGACTCGAACCGGCTCGCTCACTTCAAAACTCATCGCCGCCTGACTCGTGTCGTCGTCTTTCTCCGGCCTTCGCCCGCCTCAATGCAGAGTGTAAGCCAGCGAGCTACGGCCCGCGCCTCTGAGCAGTTCGAGGCCGTCCGGCCCGCAGTTGAAGAGCAGGTCGAGCGCGGACAGGTTCGGCACGAAGCCCTCACCTTTCATAAACTGTTGTTCGTAAGTCGGGTGCTCGAACTCCTGCACGACGACATCAATGCCGGCGCGGCGGAAGGCTTCGGCGTCAAGATAAGTGCTGCCCACCCTTCCCGAATAATACGCGGAAGCGCCGACCGCCTTGCAGATGTTGAGCACGAGTTCCGACTTGCGCCCGCCGGCGGCGAGCGACGACGAGAAGACGACTTTCGTTTCGACTCCGAGCGCGCGCGCGAGCAGCCCCGTGCCCGCGACGTTAAGCTCCGAGAGACGCGACCACTCTCGGCGATAGAAATCCTCGAACGCGCCCGCGAACGTCTCGAAGTGTCGCGCCTTCGCGTAACATGAGGCGAGCGTCTTCCAATGCTTCGCGCGCCAACTGCCTCCGGCCACCTCGACCTCGTTTATCCGCTGCGGGAATCTTTGGACGACCGGCACGGTCAGCCACTGCGCGCCGCCAGCGCCCTTGACGCGGTTTCGGTTCTGGAAGTCGCCCTTCGAGAACTGCACGTCGTCGAGCATGACGAACAAGTCCGCGCGCAGCATCTTCTCGAAGAAGCCGAGCCACGGCATGTGTTCAGGCTGGTGTATTGCGACGAGCATCCGTCTTCTACTTCCTGACGAGTATCTCGACCTCGCGCAGCGCCTCGACGACCGCAGCCACGTCCTCTTCGCTCACGCCCGCGTGGACGGGAAGACAGATCTGCCTTCCGAGCGCGGCTTCCGCTTCGGGGAACATCCCCGCGTGCCAGCCCAACTCCTTCTGAAAGACCGGGTGAAGGTGGCACGGCGGGTCGTATATCGAGCCGAGTTCCACGCCGTAATCTTCGAGCATCACGCGCCGCAGCTTGCCCTTGTCAACGCCCTCTTCGAGCATCACGGGGAACTTGTAATAGGCGTGGCGAAGGTTCTCGGCGTAGTTCGGAATCCTTATCCACCCGACGCCTTCGAGAGCGCGCCTGTACCAGCCGACCACTCGGTTCCTATGCGCGACGTTCTCTTCCAAACGCTTCAGTTGATAGACGCCGAGCGCCGCGCTCAACTCGTCCATACACCAGTCGTTTCCCATGTTGACGATTGACTCAAGGCTCTCGCCCTGCCCGTGATGACGCACGGAGCGCGCGTATGCGGCGAGCGCGTCGTCGTCTGTCGTAATCATCCCGCCCGTCCCGGTCGTCATGACCTTCGTCGGGTAGAACGAGAAGCACGCGGCGTCGGCGAGCGACCCGGCGGGGCGCTCGTCAATCGTCGCGCCGTGCGCGTGCGAGGGGTCTTCGACGAGGAAGAGTCCGCGCTCGCGGCAGATTTCGCGCAGGCGATCCATCTCAGGATAGACGAGTCCGGCGATGTGGACGACCAGCACGCCCGCCGTCTTCTCGTTGATGCGCGCGAGCACGTCTTCCGTGTCGAGGCAGAACGTCTCCGTGTTCATGCCCGCGAGCACGGGCGTGCCGCCCGCGTACATGACCGCCTTGACGCACGAGGCGAAGGTGTTGGTCGGCACGATAACTTCGCGCCCGCGCACGCCGTAGAAGCGCATCACGATTTCGAGCGCGGTCGTGCAGGAGTTGACCGTCACGGCGTTGCGCGTGCCGACGTACGCGCGGAACGACTCCTCGAACTCGCGCGTGTTCTCGCCGAAGATGAGGCGACCGCCGCGGATAATCTTTTCGAGGCGGCCCATCAGTTCAGGCACGTCCTCTTCGTGGAAGAGCGGGCGCGCGCCGCTCACGCGCCTTCGCTCGGCTGAAACCTGTTCACTCATCCGAATCGTTCCTCAAAATTCCGACGCACTAATCGTCAATCAAGCCACGACGCGCTCGCGCGCTAGGCCCGCGATCATCTCCCGCATCCCTTCTTCCAGAGTCACACGCGGACGCCAGCCGAGTTCTCTTTCAATCTTCGAGACCGAGAGCCAGCGGTCGGGCCAAAGCTTTCCTTCGGGCGCGGGCGCGTATTCGATTTCTGCACGGCGGCCCGTTAACTCTTCCGCGAGCCGCGAAGCGGTCTCGGCCAACTCGCGAACCGAGACGGGGCGCGCGCCGCCGACGTTATAGACGAAGCTGCGCCCGGAGGGTTCGGCGAGCGCGAGTTCATACGCGCGGCACGCGTCGCCCACGTGCACGTAATCAATCAACTGCGAGCCGTCGCCGTAAACTCTCAGCGGCCTGCCTCGCGCGATAAGCTCGACGAACTTCCCGGCCACCCCGCTCGACGAAGAGAAGAGGCCGCTGCCGTAGCCGTAAACGTTCGACAGGCGCAGGACGCGGAAGCGCCCCGAATCAATCAGCGCGCGCTCGGCGGTCGCCTTGAGCGCGCCGTAGAACTCGTCCGGCCTCGCGTCCATCTCTTCGTCGAGCGGCATCGGGCGCGAATGATAAGTGCCATAGACCGCGATGGTCGAGGTGAAGACGAAGCGCGCGTTCGCCCGCGCCGCCTCGCGCGCGAGCAGGTGCGTGCCGTGGACGTGCGCGAGCAGAGAGCCGGTGGGTTTTGCGAGACAGTCGGCCTCGCCGCCCGTGCCCGCCGCGTGGACGACTGCGTCCGCGCCGCGCAATGTCGCGCCCATAGCCGCGGCGTCCGTGATGTCCCCCTCGACGTACTCGACCGCGCCGCCGACCCTCTCGCGCAACTCGCCGAAGCGACTGCCGTGGCCGAAGCAGACGCACTCGTGATGCGCCGAGAGATGCTTCACGAGCGCGCTCCCGATGAATCCTCCGCCGCCGACGATGATGATTCTCATCTCAGTAGAGCCTTGTCTTCAGGCGGCGGACGACTTCGTCGGCGCGGCGCGGCTCGTCGCCTTCGAGTTGCACGCTCTTAATTTTCAACGTGCCGTCGCCTGTGAGGACGCAGACGCCTTCGCCGGGGATGATGCGCTCGACCTTGCCGGGGATTCTGCCGACGTAGCGGCGCGGTTCTTTTTCTATCTCCGCAGACCAGATGACGAGTTTGCGACCGTCGAGCATCGAGTAAGCGCCGGGGTACGGGATGGTCAGGCCGCGCACGAGGTTGAAGACTGTGCGCGTCGGCTGCGACCAGTCAATGCGTCCGTCTTCGGGGCTGCGCCAGATGGCGTAGGTCGCCCGCGCGTGATCCTGCGGGACTCGCGGCGCTGTCCCGGACGCGAGCCGCGGGAGGTTTTTAAAGAGCATCTGTTCGACCGTCTCGTTGAGCCAACTGTCGAGCGTGCCCGCGTCGTCCTCGTCGGTGATGGCGCGCGCGCGCTGCTCGATGATGTCGCCGGAGTCAACCTCGTCGGCGGCGTAGAACATCGTGACGCCGGTCTCGCGCTCGCCGTTGATGAGCGGCCAGTTGACGGGTGCGAAGCCGCGGTACTTCGGCAAAAGCGACGCGTGGAAGACTACGAGGCCGCCGCGCGCCGCTTCAATCACGCTTCGAGGAATCATCGTGCGCCACTTGACCGCGATGATGTAGTCGAGGTCGAGGCCCGACAACGCCGCGCCGAACTCTTCCCGACCGACGTTCGACGCGTCGTGCGCGGGAACGCCGAGGCCGCGCGCCACGTCAACAATCTTTTCGAGGTACTCGCCCTGCGGCGGCTCGACACGGTAGGTGAAGACCGCCGCGAGCTTCGCCGCGTCCGACTCCGCGACGCGCAGGAGGCAGCGGTAGCCGATCTCTCCCGCGCAGAGGAGCGCGACACGGATGCGCCTGTCCGCCGTCATTCGTTCGTCGCGGGCGAGGCTTGCCGTTGGCCGTCGCCGCTCGGTTGGCGCTCCTCGTCGGCGCGCTGTTGCTCAATGTCCCTGGCTTGTCCTTCGCCCTGCCTGACGAGCTGCGCGCGGCGGCGGAAGGTGTCCTGCATCTGCTCGTAGATGAAGTGGGCCATCGCGCGATTGCCTTCCTTCGTGTAGTGGAGGTAGTCAATGAAGACGGTCTCGCGGTTCGTCTCCAGAACGTCGAGCGGGTTGAGGAAGGTGACGCCGCGCTCGCGGCAAAACTCGGCGAGGCGGTCGCGCGCGTAGAAGTTGAAGTCTATCTCCTGCCGGCTCTGCCCGCGGCGTATCTTGTTATAGACGGCCTGCTCCTTCTCGCTGAAGGGGCGTATGCCGCCGAGGTGTCGGAGGAAGTATTCCCAGAAGAAGGCTACGTCCTGATCGTTCCGCTTCGCGGCGGCGACGAGCGCGTCGGCGTAGCCGAGGTATTCCTTGATGTAGAGGTCGCACTCTTCGCGGTCGGCGTATGTGCGCGGCGGCGCAGGCTCTCGCGCGAGCGAGTGGCGTTGCGAGAGGGCGAAGGCGTCGTCAATCGCGCTCGTCAATCCCTTCTTCGCCAGCGCGACGCTCGCGAGTTTGTCTTCGAGGTAGAGAACCGCGTGCTCGGACATCGCGAGGAAGGTCTTGCGGTTCGCCGTTCGGTCGAACTCGGCCTTCCACGCGTGGTCGGGCTGGACGCCGTACTCGCGCCGATAAACTTCGCCGCGCTCCGGCATCGAGACGTTGAAGTTGTTGGCGCTGCCGAAGACGATGACCACGTCGGGCTGCCAGTGCGCGTACTCGGCGAGGTAGCCGCCCGAAATCTCGACGATGCGGTTGAAGTTGACGGCGGCGTTGATGACCTCGACGTTCATCCCGTCGAGCGCGGGGTCTGCGCGAAGCTCCTGCTCCAAGAACTGCGCGACCGTGGCGTCGCTGTCAACGCGCTCAGCGCCTTTGATGTGCGTGCTGGCGATGCCGGAGTATAGCGTCGAGCCGCCGAGCATGATGACGCGCAGCGTGTTCGCGGGCTTCTGCTGCGTGAAGTCGCGCAGGTTGCGGAAGCCGTTGCGGTTGTGGTGAAAGCCGGGCAGCGTCAAATCGGGGTTGTTGCGCACGAGGCCGTAGGGCGACCAGGTCTGCTTGTGGAAGGAGCGGAAGCGCTCGCCCGCCCAAGCATAGACGTAAACCTGCGACGCCGCCTCGACGACGACGAGCGCGAGCAGGAGCAGCCCGAAGACTCGGCCCCAGCGGACGGGCGCTTGTGTGCTCGCGGCCTGCGAATGTGCGCTTGCGGCTTCCGGCATCAGAACCTTCCGTAGATGAACTTCTCCGCCGGGAACTCGACGGCGATGCTCGTGAATATCAGCAGCAGCGCCATGACGACGATGGCGACGAGCTTGAAGAAGACGTGCCACTCCCTCTCGGTCAGAAGCCCCGCAAGCCTTCGCCTGAAGACGAGCGCGGCGGCGGCGAGACAGACGAAGAGCGCCGCGGCCAACGCGAGAGATTGGATGTCTCTCGAAGTGATTACCTGAAGCAGCAGAATCATGGCGTAGGTTTCAGACTGCGGCCTTCCGCGTCAACGTCTGAAAATCATCCCGGCGGGCAGAACGAAGAAGACCCAGCCGAGCGAGACGAACGTGAACGTGAGCGCGACCGACGCCGCGCGCCCCAGAACGTCCGCGTGGCGAAAAAGCGGCTTCCCTTTTCTCCTCAAACGTCGCCTGTTCGCGCCCTGCCGGTAGAGGTCGTAAACGATTAACCCCAGGCCGTGGTAAAGCCCCCACAAGAGAAAATTCAAAGTGGGCCCGTGCCAGTAGCCGCAGAAGAGGAACGTCACGAGGTACGACGCGATCAGCACGGCGTTCCTGCGCGCGCCGAACGCAGCGTTCAATCGGCGCGAGACGGGGACGAAGATGTAAGAGGTCAGCACGCGGCTGAACGTTATGTGCCAGCGCTGCCAGAAGTCTCTGATGTTCGCGGCGGCATAAGGGTAGTTGAAGTTCTCTGGCGTTCTGATTCCGACGACGCGCGCCGTCGCTATCGCAAGGTCTGTGTAGCCGGAGAAGTCCGCCCAGATGACGACCGAGTAGGCGAAGCTCCCGACGACTATCCTGCGCGCCGTCAAAGCGCCCGCCGACTTGAGCGCTTCGAGGCTCAAAGGCGTGAAGAGCGCGGCCACGAGTTTTATCTTGACGAAGCCGAGCAGCACGCGGAAGAGAACGTCCACGACCGCCTCGCCGTCGAGCGCGGCAGGCTCGCGCAAGGTCGCGTCGAACTCGCCGTAGAGGTGCATCGGCCCGGCGACGTAGGCCGGGAAGAAGAGGAAGTACGCGAGCACCACAAACAGGTCTAACCGTTCGACGCGCCGGTCGTGGTAGTCCTTGATGAGCGTCCATGCTTTTATCAGGAAGAAGGAGAAGCCGACGAAGTATAGAAAGACGAGCGGCTTCCACCCCTGCGCGGCAGACTGCTTCCCCGTAACCCACGGCACGACGACGGGCAGGAAGACGAGGAACGACGCGAGGTAAGGCCGCGCCTCGCCGAGTTTCCGCGTCAGTTTGAGTCCGAAGAAAATCCACAGCGACGCCGCGACGAGATAGAGAATCAGCGCGGGGCTTAGCTCGACGACGAAGGCGAGCGCGGCGACGCCCGCGAGCGAGAGCGCGGCGGCGCGGACGCGCGCGGAAGCGGCGACGCGGAAGATGGCCGCCGACGCGAGAAGCAAGGCCCAGAAGAGCGGGGTCTCAAACATGGGCCGGGCTTCTTCGGTCCGCCTTCACGAAATGTTCGATGTACTTGCTCCGGTTGTCCGCGCGCGCCAGCTTCCCCGCCGTTGTCTTGACGAGCCAGCGCGGCGGCACCACGCGAACGTCGCGCGGCGCGCAGTCGAGTTCCTGCGCGACGGCGTTCCTGATTTTGAGCGCGAGCCGTCCGGCGTTCTCGCCTTCTTCGGCCTCGGCCAGCACGACCAAGCCTTCAGTCCCCGCGCGCTCGTCAGCCACGCCGAAGGCGACGACGCGCCCCGGCGTCACGCCTTCGACGCCCGCGACGATCTTCTCAACGTCGGTCGGGTAGAAGTTGCGCCCCTGAATGATGATGAGGTCTTTCCGTCTGCCCGTGACATAGACTTCGCCGTCGCGAACGAACCCTAAGTCGCCCGTCTTGTACCAGCCGCCTTCGGTCAGAGCTTCGCGCGTCAGGTCTTCGCGCCGGAAGTAGCCGGAGAAAAGGTATTCGCCGCGAACCGCGAGTTCGCCCACGCGGTTCTCAGGAAGCGGTTGCTCGCGCTCGTCCAAGACTATAAGCTCCGTTCCTTCGACGGGCCTGCCGTTCGAGACGAACGCGGGCGCGTCGTCTGCATCGTCCGGCTCGACTCGATGCTCGTCGGTGAAGGCGCGTCGGTTGACTCGGAGCACGCGGTACTCGCCCGCGAGCGACTGCGTGACGGCAAAGACGTTCTCGGCCATCGCGTAGCTCGCCGTCAGTTGCCTTTCGCTCGCGCCGTACTCCGCGAAGCGTTCGAGAAAGGCGCGGTGCGCGGAGTGCTGCACAGGCTCGGAGCAATTCACCCACGCGCGTATCGTGCGTAGGCTCAGGCCGTCGTGCATCTGGCCCGCGCGCACCGCGTCGGCCATGAACTGAAAGGCGAAGTTCGGCATCCAGCAGAGCGTCGCGCCGTGACGCCCGATCTGCTCGAAGAGCGAGACGGGCCGCGTCACCCAGTCGAACGGCGAAAGCTCGACGAAGGGCACGCGCGCGAGCAGCGGCATCAGGAAGCACGCGACGAACCCCATGTCGTGATAGAGCGGCAGCCACGAGACGATCACGTCGTCGCGCATCAGCCCAATCCTCTCGGCATACGCGCGGTTGTGTGCGATGACCGCGCGGTGCGAGAGCGCGACGCCCTTCTGAAGTCCGGTCGTGCCGGACGAGTGCTGCAACAGCGCGACCTCGCCTGCGTCGCCTTCCCACGGCTCGAAGCGCGCGCCGTCGCCGCCGCCGACCGAGGAAGGGTTAACCAACTCCGCGCCGGAGAACTCTCGCAGCGCGAGCGCGTCGAGTTTCGACAGCGCCTCGCCGTCCGCGACGGCGAAGGACGGGCGTATGTGTGCGAGCATCCGGCGGAACGAGTCGGCGTATTTCGACGCCTCCATGCGCGGCGAGGGCGGCGCGATCATCGTCGGGATGTGGCCCGCCAAGAGCGCGCCGACAAAGGCCGCGTGAAGGTCTGGCCCGTGGCCGAGGCAGACGGCGGCGATCTTTCGCCCTTGCGTGGCCGGGCCGTAGCGCGCGGCAAAATCCGAGGCGCGCGCCATCAACTCGCGCACGGTGACGGCGACGCTCTCGCCGTCGCTCCCGACCAGCCAGCACGCGACCGACTCCGGCTCTTCTTCAAGACGGCGTAGAAGAACGCGCGCGAGCGTCAGGCTCTCGTCTAATCCGTTACCGTTCGACTCTGACACGGGAAGAATCAATTGCCGCTAGCTGAAGCTAGTGGAAAGGATTGGCAACACATCTCTCGGCTTTAGCCGAATCTTTCGGCTAAAGCCGAGAACACATCTGATGCCTTATCACTCCGGCTAAAGCCGGAGGCAATTTAACTTTCTTCATTACACCGGACTACGCCGCTTCCCTGCGCGCGACGTAGTCGAGTATCGCCGCGATGGAGCCGAAGTTCTCGCGCGTCACGTCCTGGTCGGGGATGCGGAGGCCGGGTCGCCGGCTCTCAATCTCTGAAACTATCTGGACGAGGCCGAGCGAGTCGCAGATGCCCTCCTCCAGCAACTTCGTGTCGGCCTCGATGGGAAACCCTGCGTCGCCGCCGAGGAACTTGTCGCAGATAATCTCCCTCACCTCTCTCTCGTCCACCTGAAATTTCTCCGTCCTTGAAATTTGTTTAGAGGCTGATGCCGTTCCTGCGTGCCCAGCGGCGCAGGACGAAAAGTATCCAGAGCTTCTCGGAATGGTCGCGCCGGTTCTGGCAGTGCTCGGCGTAGAGGCTTTCGATCAGCGCGTCGTTGAGGACGCCGCCGCCTGCGGGCGGCGCGACCGTGTCGAGGAACATCTCGCGCAGCTCGCGCTTGAGCCATTCGCTGATGGGAATCTCAAAACCCTTCTTCGGCAGCGAAAGCAGGTGGCGCGGGAGCAGGTGTTTGAAGGTCTCGCGCAGGAGGTGTTTTTTGCGGAACCAGTTGATCTTGAGCTTGCCAGGAATGCGGAAGGCCGACTCGACGACGCGGTAGTCGAGGAAGGGCGAGCGGACTTCGAGTCCGACCTTCATGCTCATCAGGTCAACTTTGGTCAGGATGTGGTCGGCCAGTTTGATCTTCGAGTCAACGTAGAGCATCGGGTTGATGAGGTCGCGGTCGAGGCGCGACTCCTCGTAGTAGCCGCGGTAGAGTCGCTCGGCCAAGTCGAGCGAGAGCGTGCGAAAAGAGGGGTCGTAAATCTCCGCGGCGGGCACGTCGTAGAACTTATTCGTCAGACGGAAGAAGCGCTCCGAGGGCACGCGGTCGAGCGCGCGCACGAACCGCTGCGTGCGGCGTATGTTTCGCATCAGGGGAGTGGCGTCCGACGCGGGCAGGCCCAGCACCGCAGGCTCGAACAGCCCCTTCCGCAGCAGCGAAGGGACGCGCATGTAAACCCCGGCCAGAGGTTCGAGCAGGTACGCGCGGTAGCCCGCGAAGATTTCGTCCGGCCCGTCGCCCGACAGCGCCACCGTCACGTCCGTGCGCGCGAGCTTCGAGAGAAGGTAGGTCGGGATGACGGACGAAGTGGCGAACGGCTCGTCGCAGTGGTCGAGCGCTTCGGGTATCGCGTCGCGGACTAACTCGGAGGTCGCCAGCAGTTCGTGGTGCTCGCTGCCGAGATACTCTGCCGTGCGCCGCGCGCTCTCCGACTCGTCGTAGCCTTGCAGCGCGCCCTTCGCGCCGAGGAAGCCGAGCGTGAAGGTCTTGATGCGCGCGCCCGTCTGCCGCGCCATCAAGCCCGCCACGACGCTCGAATCAATCCCGCCGGAGAGCAGAACGCCCAGCGGCACATCGCCCACGAGTCGCAGCCGCACGGCGTCTTCCACAAGCTCGTACAGGCCGCGCTTGATCGAGGCGACGCTCTCTTCGCGCCGCGCGTGGCCGCCTCCCCCGTTCGCCCCGTGGCCGTCACTCACCTCGCCGTTCGTGCGCCCGAACACGTCCCAGTAGGCTTGCACGCGCACGCGCCCGTCCTTCCAGACGAGGTAGTGGCCGGGCGCGAGTTTCCGCACGCGCTTGAAGATGGTGTACGGGTGCGGGATGACGCGGAAGGTCAGGTAGAGGTCGAGCGCGTCGAGGTCGAGTTCGCGCGGGAGCGTCGGGTCTTCGAGGAGCGCCTTGATCTCCGAGGCGAACGCGAACTTCCCATCCCACTCGGCGTAGTGCAGCGGCTTCTTGCCGACGCGGTCGCGCGCGACGAAGAGTTCGCGCTCGCGCTCGTCCCAGACGGCGAAGGCGAACATCCCGTTGAGACGGTGCAGGCACTCCGCGCCCCACTCGGCGTAAGCATTCAGCACGACCTCCGTGTCCGTGTCGGAGCGAAACGCGTAGCCCAAAGACTCAAGCTCGCGCCGAACTTCTTTGAAGTTATAGACCTCGCCGTTGTACGTGATTCGCAGGCGACCGTCCGCGCTCCGCATCGGCATGTGGCCGCGCGGCGAGAGGTCTATGATCGAGAGCCGGCGCGAGGCCAGCCCGACGCGAACGTCGCCCGCGCCACCGAGCCACACGCCGCCGTCGTCCGGCCCGCGGTGGCGCTGCCGCTCGTTCATCGCTTCGAGCGTCCCGCGCTCCACGCGCCCGCCGTCAGTCGCTACGACGCCTAATATTCCGCACATCTTCCTTTGACCTGCTCCGTGAGGCTTGCGACTTACCTTGTGCCCTTACCTCGTCACCTGTCCGACCTTGATTAACGCGCGCTGCAAGACGCTTCCCGGTAGCGCGTTGCCCTTGAACTCGCCGAGCGCCGCGACGTTCGCCTGCGCTGCCGCGAGGTTCGTCCGCGCGGCGTCCGCCCGCTCTCCCTTGAATTGAACCGTGTAGTGCCAGCGCTTCAGCGTGAGGAGCAAGAGCGAAAGGTTGGGCCGCCCCTCGACCCACTCGCGCAAAGACGACCGCGAGACCTGCGTCGTCGTGTGCGGGACGAACCACGGTCGCCACTCGACGCGGCTGAGTCCCGCGCGCTCCAACGCCGCGGCGGCCTCGGCGAAAGAGCAGGGGCTACGGAAGTTCCAGTCAACGATGACCTTCTTGCGGACGAGCGGCGCGACGCGCGCCAAAAATTTCGCGGGGTCTTCGATGTAGGTGAAGAACGCGCTCATGAAAGAGACGACCGCGTCGAAAGGCTCGCCCGCCTCGAAGAGTTCGCCGTCGGCCACCTCGAAGCGCGCGGCGACCGACTCCCTCCGCGCGCGCGCCTTCGCCTCCTCGACCATGCCGCGCGAGATGTCAACGCCCGTCACGTCGAAGCCTTCGGCGGCGAGCAGGCACGAGAGCGCGCCGTCGCCGCAGCCGAGTTCGAGTATGCGGTCGCCGGGTCGCAACGCCGCGCCCCATCCGCGGACTAACGCGGCGCGGCGGCGCATGAACGACGAAGGGTCGCCGTACTCCCTCTCAGACCAGCCATGCGCCAGCGCCGTGAACTTGTCCGCCGTCGCGGCCTTACCTTCCATCGTTGCTGCCTTACCTTCCGACAACGCCCGTCGCGCTTCCCGCCAACGCCCGCGCGCTCTCGTCGCCGGCACACAAGCTCTCGTCTTCGTGCGTCAGGCACATCTCCGCCAACTGCCCCGCCGTCCTCGTCTCCGCCGCGCTCCGCAACTGCGCGAGAAGGCCGTACCAGACTTTCCAACGGAGCAGGTCGTAGTCGTGATTCATCACGAGCTGGTAGAAGCCGCCGCCGTTCGCGAGCTTCGCACGGCGCTTGCGCCGGCGCGGGTGAAGCATCTGCGGGAGCGTCAGGTATTCTGTGTTCGGCAGCAGCACGAGGGCGCGACCGCCGAAGCGCCTGACCTCCGCGCCCTCCGCCCAGGGGTGCGGCGTCTCGAAATCTTTTCGCTCCCAGGGCAGCCGCGCCGAGCAGTCGTATGTGAAGCCCGCGTCGGCCAGAGCCTCGAACGCCGCCTCGGTCATCATGAAGTTGCCGCCGCAGAAACCCTTCGGCTCGACGCCGCACTCGCCGAGCCAGAGGCGGTCGCGCGCGATGCACTCGCGCACGTTGCGGTCGCTCAGGTCGGTGCGCTTGTGCGGCCTCTCGGTCTCGCCGCCGGCGTAGAAGTGTGTGTGCTGCCCGATCTCGTGGCCGCGCTCGGCCAACTCGCGCACGCGCGCGCGCACGTCGCTCCCCGCGACGACCGAGCGCAACGGATAGACGAGGAAGGTTATCTTCAAGCCCTTCCGGTCGAGTTCGTCGAGCGCGGCCTGAAGCCGACGCCACACGCGGTCTTCGTGCAGGCGCTCGACGTGGAGGCAGATCGCGCGGAGCGTCTTCACAGCGCAGCGCCTCTCACAGCCGAATCAACGGCGCGCGCCGCCGCGCCATTCGCGACGCGCAGGAACAACTCGCCGTACCTGTCGGCGATTGACTTCGCCTCGAAGTCGCGCGCGCGCGCGCTCCCCTTTTCGGAAAGTCGCTTCTTCAACTCAGCGTCGCCGAGCACGCGCAGGATGCCGCGCGCGAGCGACTGCGCGCTCGACGGCTCGACGAGTAAACCGTCCTCGCCGTCGCGGATGATCTCGCGCGGGCCGTAGGGGCAGTCGGTCGCGACGACCGGCGTGCCGCACGCCATCGCCTCGACGATGACGTTGCCGAAACCTTCGTAGAGCGACGAGAGGACGAACACGTCCGCCGCCGCCATGTACATGTAAGGGTTTTGGCGGAAGCCGAGCAGCCGGACGCAGGACTGGAGTCCGAGCCGTCTGATCTTTCTTTCGAGCGACGCGCGCTCGTCGCCCTCGCCGACGATCCAGAGGTGCGCCGGGACGCTCTTGCGAACCTCCGCCAGCGCCTCGATCAGGTGCGCGAATCCCTTCAGCGGCTTCAGCCTGCCGCACGCGACGACGAGCGGGCCGTCCGGCATCTCGCCCGCGCCCAGCCTCTCGCGCGACAGCTCTCCGACTTCACTCCCGACGCCCGCGTTGTGGATGACCGAGACGCGCCCGCGCGTCCGCGGCGAGAGCGATTCGAGGTCGTTGGCGACGCCCTCGGAGAGCGCGACGACGTGATCCGCGCGCGGGTAGAGCCGCGGGATGAGCCGCAGTATCAACTTCGAGACCGGGTGCGGCGAGTCGTAAGCAATCGTCGGCGGCGTCTGAAGGCCGAGGACGATCTTCGGCTGCGGCTCGACGCCGCGCGCGGCGAACAGGTTGACGAGATTCACGAGGTCAATCACCGAGAAGACGATGTCGGGGCGCTCGCTCCGCATCAGGCGGCGCAGCGGCGCGACGCACTGAAGCGCGCGCGCCGTCGTCGAGCCTTTCTCCCGCGGGTTCAGGTGGAACTTCCGCACGTCGGCGGCGAGCGCCGGCTCGAACTCGCCGCGAGGTTTGACGAGCGCGACCGAGACGCGGAACCTCTCGCGGTCGAGGTTGTTGGCGACGCGCAGGAGATGCTTCTCCGCCCCGCCGCCGCCGAGAATAGTCGTGAAGAGGAGGACGCTCGTCCTCCCGCCGTTCGCGCTGCCGACGACGCGGTCTTCGCGGCCTTCAACGTCGGCTTCTAGTTGCGAGGTCGTGTGCGACAAACTCGGAAGTCACTCCCAGGCGGAAAGGTCTAGCCCGAACTCGTCGGCGAGCCTACGGTTGAACGGGCGGAACTCGCGTTCGAGTTCTTCGAGCGCGCGCGCGTCCTCCGGCGTTCTGCCCGTCGCCGCCCCGTTCGACTGCGCCCTCACGTAAGCCTTCCTGAGCGCGGCCTTCAGCCCGCCGCCGGGGACGAGCGCGTTCAACCTGCGCGCGCCGCGGTGGAGCGCCCTGTACCTGACGCCGAAGGTCTCGTTCATCAGCGGGAAGTCGTAGCCGTCGTAGAAGGTCGGGTCAATCCGCAGGCGCGCGGCGAGCCCCTTCATGAAGGCGCGCGGGTTCGACTTCAGGTCTTCAAACAGGAGGACGTGGACGCGCTCCCTGCCGAAGCGCTCGACCCACGGCGCGATGAACTCCGCGTAGCGGCTGTACCTGATGTCGTTGCCGAGGACGTAGGCGCTCTCGCCCGCCAACTCCCCCAACGCCGCGCCGCCTGCGCCCGCCTTCACCAGCGCGACGAAGCGCTCGAACGAGAGGTCGCCGCTCACGTTCGCCAGGTTGTTCTTCGAGTATTGGAAGGACGAATAGACTCTCTCGGAAGGCTTCCTCAGGACGAAGACGACCCGCGGCGGCGCGGGCAGGCGCGACAGCACCTCGACCGGCGTCCGCTGGTAGATGTAGTGCGTCGTGGCCTCGAAGACGACGCGACAGCCGTTCGCCTGCTCGCGGAAGAACGCGGCGTAGCCCTCCAGCCCGCCCGTGTGGAAGTTCGTCCCCTTCCGCTGCAGCGGGTGCCCCTCGTCCATGAGGTAGAAGGTCTCCTTGACGCGGGAGGCGCACGCCTGCGGGTGGTCGGCGAGCCAGCGATAGACCGAGCTGGTGCCGCACTTCGGCGCGCCCGCGATGACGAGGTTCGGGAGCGTCACGCCCGCGCCTTCCCCGTGAGCTTGAGCGCGCCCACGAACCGGAGCAGCACGACGAGCGGGACGACGAGCATCAGACAGACGACGATGCCCGGCGTGCTGGGGTCAATCGTGAAGAGGACGGTCAGGTAGATGAGCACCGCCGCCGGGTATCTTTGATGCCTGACGAACCAGCGGGAGAGCCACTTCATGAACGTGCCGAAGATGAAGAAGATGATGATGACGCCGGGGATGTGGAAGTTCCAGTAGGCTTCGCCGATGGGGCCGGGCGGCGTGCCGGCGGGCGAGTTGAAGAACACGTCCCCGACGAGTCCGCCGACCTGCCCCGGCTTGTCGGGCCAGACGCTGCGCGGGATCGGGAGCGTGAAGAGCGCGAGGTACGAACTCCCGTAGAGGAGGTCAACGTCGTTCGGCACGCGCGCCAGAATCGGCAGCATCCCGTTGTTCGTCCACGCGCGCTCCGCCGACTCCGTCGCGCCCTGCTCGAAGTAGTCCACGAGCGTCGGCTCGTCGCCGCCGTCGGCGGTGATGGAGATTTGCCCCTTCCAAAGCCGCGACCGGAAGCCGCCGAGGAAGCTGATGAGGACGACGCCCAGCAGCCCGATGGCGATGATGCGCGTCGGCGCGAACTTCCTCTCGCGCAGCATCCAGACGAGCATCGCCACGACGAAGAAGACGACAATCGTGCTGCGCGACCCCGTCGCCAGGAAGTTGATCATCACGGAGACGCCCGCGCACACCCAGAAGAACGGCTGGTAGATGGCGCGGCGGTTGAGCGCGAACCAGAGCAGGCACGCCATCGCCGAAACCTTGATGAGGATGATCCAGTAGTACTCGCCCGCGAGCGCCTCGTGCCTTCCCTCCTGCCACGAGAGCAGGTGCTCGGTCAGGCCCCCCTCGCGCTCGATGTAGAGCCAGAAGACGATCACCGAGAAGAGCACCGCGGCGGCGGCCTTGAGCGAGAGCCAGCGCGGCTGGCGGAAGTTCATCTTCGGGACTCGGATGTGCGGGCCGAACCAGAAGCCGAAGTAGTAGGCGAGCGTCGAGACGGCGTGCAGCGTCAGCGCGAACGAGACCAGGAGGACGATGTCCTCGACACTGTATTCGGGGAGCGCCCTGTGGTGGCTGATGCCTTCGAGGTAGGTCGCGAAGCTGCGGAACTGGAACAGAAGGTACTGGCACGTGTAGAAGACGAGCGGGTGGAACCACCCGAACGAGGGCCTGTAAAAAATTACGGGGAAGAGGATGACCGCGAAGTTCAGGACTTGCGAGAGGCAGAGCAGGATGAAGGCCGGCGACTTCCTGTTGACGCTGACGTTGAGGACGATGGTCAAAAGGATGATGGCGTAAACGGCCACGATGGCGACCCTGTACAGCAGGTGGACGGGGAGGAACGCGGACTCCGCCTCGGCTGGCCGCCGCTCCGCGACCGCCGACGGCGCCCCGTAATTTTCAAGACCGACCTTGCTCGCAAGTTCCATCAGCTCAACCCCCGGCCAGTGAGAGATAAAGACGCTCGTACTTTTGCGCGACCTGCTGCGGGTCGAACAGCTCGCGCGCCGCCGCGACGCCGCACGCGCCGAAACGCGCGCGCCCTTCGCCGTCGGACGCGAGCGACGCGAGCGCGCCGGCCAAAGCCTCGTAGTCGCCCGACCGGACGACGACGCCGCACCCCCGGCCTTCCAGAATCTCGCGCGCCGAGCACACGTCGAAAGAGACGACCGGCGTCCCGCACGCGAGCGACTCGATCATGCAGCGCGCCAGCCCCTCGTTGCGCGACGCGACGACGACAACGTCGAGCGCGCGATACCAGCCGGCAACGTCTTCCGTGTATCCGACGAACGAGACCGCGTCGCCCAAGCCTGCTCTTTGCGTCGCGTCCGCGCAGCGGCGCGCGTACTCGTCGCGAGCCGGCTCGAAGTCGCCGACGAAGTAAACGCGCGCGCGCGGGGCGAGACGTTTGAGGAGCGGCGCGGCCCGCTCGACGAAATCCAGTTGCGCCTTCCGCGGGTCGAACGCGGCCACCACGCCGACCGCGAAACAGTCCGCGCCGACGCCGAGCCTTTCGCGCAAGGCGGCGCGCTCCGACGCGCCCGCGGGCCTGAAGCGGCGCGTGTCAACCACGCTGTAAATGAACTCGATGCGCGCGGCGTTCGACTGCTCAACGCCCGCGCCCGACTCTCCGACGCCCGCGCGTGATTCTTCAGTGACCGCGCCCGAATCTTTGACGCCGAGTCGCCGCGCCAATGACTCGCCCATCTCCTTCGAGAGCACGAGCTGTCGCGCGCTCAGGCGTCGCGCGAGACGCCAGCGCCAGCCGTAAGCCTTGCCCGCGGGCTTGACGTTCCGCACGTTGAAGACGACCCGCGCGCCCGCCGCACGCGCGCCGAAGGCCGTCTGCCAGAGCGCGTAGATGTCATTGCAGTGGACGACGCGGCACCCTTCGGAGCGAAGCAGCCTGAACGTGCGAAGGTTATTTTTCAGAAGCGACACGAGGCCGAGCGACGGCATCGGCCAGACGAGAACGCGCGCGCCCGCCTCGCGCCAGCGCCGGTTGAATCGCGTCTCCGCCTGCGTGACGACGAGCGCGCGCACGCCGCGAAGATTCTCCAACACCTGCGTGATGCTCTCGACCCCGCCGTTGGCGCGGCTGCCGCTCTGCGTCACGACGAAGACGACGGGGAGCCGCGCGGCTTCCGCCTCCGGTTCGACCCGCGCCGCCTGCGCCCCGGCGTGCGCCGTCAACGCCGCGCCCGCCGCGCCTCGCGCGTGCGCCGCGTCTTTCACTTCAATCGCTTCGACTTTTCTCAAAGCTGACATCTGACTTTCACACGCCGCCCGCGCGCTTGCGCGCACGACGTTGCTTCCCGCGCACGGCCCTCACGAACTCCCCTTCGCGCCGTCCTTCGCCGACGCGGGCTTCGTGGCGACGACCAAATATCCGACGGGCATGTGCGTGTGGCCGTTCGCGCGCGGGCCGTTCGTCGCCCCGCGGCTGTACGAGCTGATGAGCGCGCGCCAGACGCACCACCACGCGAGCTTCGGTGCCTTCCACGCGAGTCCCTTCTTCTTCAGAAGCCAGTGGTGAAAAAACGTAGCGAGCGCCGCGCCGTCCGTCGTCGCCTCCGTCAGACTCTCCACCTCCCACGCGCCGAGAAGATGCATCAGGCCGAAGCGCGTATAGCGGTAGTAGTCCGTCGGCGCGTAGTGAATCGGGTAGGCGAAGGGCGTCGTCAGGAGCAGCTTGCCTTCGGGCCTCAAAACCCTGTACATCTCCGCGAGCGCAGCCGCGGGCGTGTGCAGGTGCTCCAAGACCTCGGCGCAGAGGACAACGTCGAACACGCCGTCTCCGAACGGCAGGCGGTAGGCGTCGGCCAGAACGTCAACGTGCTCGTTCCGCCTGATGTTGATCGCGACGCGGTTCGGGAACCAGCGCGCGCACTCGGAATCCTCCGCGCCTATCTCAAGCGTCAGCCCCTCGCCCGCGTGCGCGCCCAGGAAGGCTTCGAGTCTGAGCCTCCCCGGCGTCGTTTCGAGACACTTGCGAGCCATCCGTCATTCTCAACAGCGCGCGGCCTCGGCGCTCGTCTTGCAAGCCTGAACCTTCAGGGCCTCGTCCCTCGCAACTCAGGCAGCGACCGCGTCTCGACCGACGCCGCACGCGAAGGCCAGCACGCGCGCCACTCGCTCGTCCCACGAATACAATCGAACGTCCCCGCGCGCCGCCGAGCCGAGACGTTCGGCGAGCGCCGCGTCGGCGAGCAGGCGCGCGATTGCTTTGACGAGTTCGTTGACATTCCCCGGCGCGACGAGCAGCCCGTTCTCCTCGTGACGAACGACTTCGGGAATCGCGCCGACGTTCGAGGTGACGATGGCGCGGCCCGCCGCCATGTACTCGAACAGCTTGATCGGCGACGCGAAAGGGATGATGAGCTTGCCGCACACGTCGCGCCCCTCCTCGGTGAACGGCGCGGCGAGCACGTCCGCGGCGAGGAGGTATGAGGGGACTTCGGCGTGCGGCACGCGCCCCTTCAGTTCGACGTTCGCGAGTCCCATCGAGTCGGCCTGCGCGCGAAGACGCTCGACCTCGAAGTCTCGACCGCCGACGCAGACGAACTTCGCGGCGGGCATCTCGCGCGCGGCGTGGAGCAACTGCTCGCAGCCCTTCCCCGCGTAGAGGCTGCCGGCATAGACGACGAGCGGCTGCCCTTCGGCGGCGAGCGCGCGCCGAAGTTCTCTGACGTGAGCGCGCGGGCGCTCGAACTGCGCGAGGTCAACGCCGCTGTGCGCCGTGATGACCTTCTCTTCGGGCCAGCCCGCGCCGAGCAGCGTCCGCGCGTGGACGCCCGAAATCGCGGCCAAGCCGCGGAACGATTCGCGCGCGAGCATGCGGCGCGCGACCTTCCACTGGCGCTCCGTGAGAGGGTGGTGGTGCTCGACGATTGTCTTGAGTCCGAAGGCCGAGGCGTAGTCGGCGGCGTGCAGCTCGCGGCTCCAAACCAGATCGAAGCCGTGCGCGCGCGCCCAGCACGCCGAAAGGAAATCGAAGCCGCGCCTGCCGCGACCGCGCAGCGTCGCGCGCGGCACGCGCGTCACGGCGAAGCGCTCGCCGATGCCGAAGTCTTCGAGCGCTTCTTCGAGCGAGCGCGCGGCCACGGCCTTCGTCATGCCCTCCCTCGGCACGACCAGAACGGGGTCGTGCCCCAGACGCTTCGCCGCCGCGATGTTCTTCAACATCGAGAGGCGGTTCGCCGTCCGGTGGCGCGGGTCGCCCCTGTAAATGAAGGCGATCCTCATCGAGGGAAGCCGCGCGGCAGACGCGCCCGCGACGTGCGGCTGAGAAGTTTCAACGTCGTCGGCGAAAGGCTGAGCGCCCTCCGCGACCGAAGCGATTTCTTCTCCCTCTGACGTGCGCGCATCTACGAGGGTCTGCATACGACACAAATCCTCTTGCAGTCAGACTCGCCCGCGAGCAGAAGGCTTCGCTCGTAACGCCGGAAGAGTGCGTTGAGCAGCCTCCGGTCGTTGAGTATGAAATACCTGTTCGTGAGTGCCGCGCTCAGGAGCCGCTCCCACTTCGAGATTCGGTTCAGGCAGTAGCTCTCCGCGACTTCAAAGTACGGACTCAGTGACGCGGCCAGCGATTCGAGGTCGAAGTGCTGGTAGTGCTTCCGGCTCATCTTTATGTTCCGGCTCGGCACGCTGACGACGAGCGTGCCGCACGCCTTCATCCGTCCGCGCAAGGCCGCGACGAAGTCGCGCACATTCGCGGGCGGAACGTGTTCGAGAGTTTCGATGAGCGTGACCACGTCGAACCGCTCTTCGATGAGCGCGCCATCGGTGATGTCGCCGACGACGAACTCGACGCCGGGGTTGAGCAGGCGCGCGTACTCGACTGCGCGCGCCGAGAGGTCAACTCCGACGAGCCTCTTTCCGCGAAACCGCCGCGACGCCTCGCGCAAAAATCTCCCGTCGCCGCAGCCCACGTCGAGCAGCGAGTCGAAGCGGACGCCTTCGAGCCGCGCGAGGACGAAGCGGAGGTAAGAGAGGTACTCGTATCCCCAGCGCAGCTTCCTGACCTGCGAGAAGTCGCCGCCCTCGAAGCGCGGGATGTAGTGATAAGGGAACTCGTACTCGGCCTCCTGCGCGGCCTGCTCCGCGCTCAACCCGGACGACTCCGCCCTCGGTTCGGACTGCTCCTTGCCTGGCCCGTTCTGCTCCGCGCCCGGCCACGCGCCTGTTTTTTCTTCGGCCACTCTTGCCAAAGCCGTAAGCCCGCCTCACGTCGAAATCAACGCGCGCTCCAAACTCTCGCGCCAGCGCACGACCGGCTTGAAGCGCGCGGGCACGCGCTCGGCCACGCGGCACAAGGCCCACAGCCCGTCCTCGCCGAGCGCCAACTTCGGCCACAGGCGCAGCAGCGCGAGGAACGTCAACCCAACCACAAAGAGCGACGCGGCGAGAACCGCGGCGGGCAGCGCGCCGACCGAACGCAGCGCCGCCGCGACGCACCAGACCTCCGCGCCGACCAGAATCGTCAGGCACACGGCGGGCACGTGCGCCGCGAAGTAGTCGCGCCACGTTATCGAGGTGAGCCTCACGCTCAACTGCGCCATCAGCGCGAAGAAGACCGCGAGCGCGACCAGCACGCCGAGCGACACGCCCTCGACGCCGCGGAGCTGTCCGACGAGAGCGCCCGCCACGACCAGCACGGCGTAAACGCCCTGCCGCCACGCCGAGCGATAGACCGCGCCCGCCGCGCGCGCCACGCTCGCGCTCACCTTGTAGCTCGTGCGGAAGAGCATCCCCGCCGCGAGTATCTGGAACGGCACGACGACCTCCGTCCAGCGCGGGCCGAGGAGGACGTGGATCACTTCGGGCGCGAGGACGAAGGCGACTGCGCTCGAAGGCAGGATGATGAGCGTGATGAGCGCGACGCCGCGGCGGAAGGCGAGCGCCATCCGCTCGCGCTCGTGCTGCATCTTCGCCAGCGACGCGAACATCACGCGGTCGAACGCGCTCCCGAAGATGGTCACGGACATCGTCATCAGCCCGTAGGCGCGCGTGTAGATGCCGAGCGCGCCCGCGCCGAGCCAGCGGCCCACCACCGCGTTGTCGCCTTTCAGCGCGAGGTAGTTGAAGATTTGCGCGGCGCTGAAGCCCGCGCCCGTGTAGGTCATCTCGCGGAGCGTCCGAAGGTCGAAGTGCGGGCGCTTCGCGTGCGGCCTGACGGCGAGGAGCATGACGCTCACCGCGAGCGTCTGCGCGAGGTACGCACAGACGAGCGCCCACACGCCGAGTCCCGCGAGCGCGAGCGGGACGCCGATCAGGCCGTAGCCGACGGCGTATGCGACGACGCTGATTCTAGCGAGCGTGCGGAATTGCAGGTCGCGCTGCAAGAGCGCCGACGCCACGAGCGAGAGGCTGTCAACCGGGAAGACGAGCGCCATCAAGCGCAGCACGGGCGCGAGTCCTTCCATCCGCAGCAACTCTTCGGCGGCGGGCGCGGCGAACCAGAGTCCCAGACCGAACGCGAGACCGAGAAGCGCCGAGACGGTGAAGCCCGTCCTCACGTGCCTCTCCTCAAGCTCGCGCCGTTGGACGATGACGAGGCCGATTCCTAAGTCGGAGAAGACCTCGACGAAATCAATCAGCACGAGCGCGCCCGCGACGAGTCCGAAGTCCGCGGGCCGAAGCAGCCGCGCCATGACGACGATCACCGCGACGCGCAGCACCGCCTGCACGCCGGAGCCTGAGAGCAGCCAGAACATGCCGCTCATCGTCCTGTGCGTCATGGACTCCGGCGACTCTTTCTCCGCCGACGCGTCCGTCGCCCCCCCCGTTGTCCGAGCCGCTTGTGCCACTTCTTCCGTTGATGCCCGACTGTCTTCTCGCCCGACCGGCATTTATCTCGCCGATGCTTATCTCGCTAACGCTTGACGGCCACGCAGACGTATGTGCTCTGGTAAAAGGCCCGGTAACTTTTGTGCGCGAAGCCGGCAAGCCCGAAGCGTTGAAGAAGTCCCTTCCAGCCGCGCAGGGGCTTCCTCAACTTGAGTTCGCCCGACTCGGCGACGAACGTCAGGCCGTGGCGCGCGAGCAGGCGTCTGAGGCCGTCGAAGGTGTAGTAGTGCATCTCGCCGAGCGCCTGCCGGTCGGCGAAGCGCGCGTTATCTTTCGAGCGACCGGCGAGGCGCAGGTACTTGTCCGCGAAGCGGCGCGGCAGATAGTTGACGAGGCGCGCGTGGTAGTGCGGGTCGCGGAAGGCGAATCGGTTGATGGCCGTCATCTGGCACAGTCCGCCGGGCTTCAGACAGCGGCTCACCTCCGCGACGAGCCGTTCCGGGTCGCGCACGTGTTCGAGAACGTCAACGCACATGACGATGTCGAAGCGCGCGTCGGGGAAAGGCAGCGCCTCGCCCGCCGCGTTGACCGGCGCGAGCGCGAGGCCGTAGCGCATCCCGCGCAGGCGCGTGATCTCGCAGTAGTGGCGGTTGAAGTCGAGCGGCTGCACGCGCGCGCCCGCGAGCGCGAGCGCCGTCGTCAGTCCGCCCATCCCGCAACCGAGGTCGAGAATCTCGCGGCCCGCGAGCGCGTCGGTCTTTGCGCCTTCGACGGTCGGCGAATCGCCGTTCGCGTTTGACCGCGCGGCCACTTCAATAAACGCGCGCAGGTTTTTGAGAACGCCCTGCTGCCTGCGCTCCTGCCACAGACGCCCCTCGCGCCACTCGGCGAAGTCCGCGCGCCAGCGCATGTGTTCGAGCCACGGGTCAATGGCCGCCTCAAGCTCGCGGTCTATCCCCGCGACGCTCCGCGCCCTCGCGCCTTCAACGGCCTCAGACTCTTTCACCAGCGTTTCCAACATGGACAAGCTTTCGCTTCGCGGCTCAGGTCAACGACTTTCGATTCGCGGACGCTACTTGCTCGCCGTCACGACGTAGCCGGTCGTCATCATGTCAGTCCGCACGAGCCTGCCGAGCAGGAGCGCGAGCGGGAGTTTGACGAACGCGGCGGCGACGAAGAGCGGCGCGACGAGCCGCGCGCCCCTGCTCTTGTCAACCACCATGCGCGGCGCGAGCGCGTTTATCGCCTCGGCCCACGAGTTGCGCTCGCCGATGCTCACGTCGCTGAAATCCCTGAGCAGGTATTCGAGTCCGTAGCGCGTGTAGCGGTAGTAGTCGTGCGGGCGCTCGTGGATCGGCAGCATGAACGGCACCGTCAGGATGAGCCGCCCGCCTTCGCCGAGCGCGCCGCGGACGTTCGCGATGGCGAGGTGCGGCGAATGCACGTGCTCCAGAACTTCGCTGAGAACGATCACGTCGAACGTGCGCCCGGCGAAGTCGTGCGCGCAGATGTCGCCGAGTATGTCGGGCGCGTACCGTTCGTCAACGTCGAAAGACGTGACGGCGAATCCGTTGCGGCGCGCGTGCTCGGCGAGCAGCGTGCCGACCTCGCCGCCCGCGCCCACGGTCAAGACCTCTTGCCCCGCGCCTATCTTCCCGAACTCGCGCGAGAGGAACTCGTACAGCCCCTTCCTCGAAATCAATTTTGAAAGCCGGACGACGCCGCGCATGAAACGTTATTGGCCGCGGGCGTTCACGACGCGACCGTCTCGCCCGTCACATCTTGACGCCGCAGCGAACCGTGTAGTCAACGCGGTGCAGATAGACGCCCGGCGTCTGCCGCGCGAAGTATTCGTCGGCGGCCTCGCGCGCGCCGCGCCAGTGCCCGTAGTCGTCAACGATACAGACGCCGCCGCGCGAGAGACGCGGGAAGAGGTGTTCGAGCGCGTGGCGCGTTGACTCGTACCAGTCTGTGTCGAGCCGCAGGATCGAGATTCTTTCGGGCGCTCGCGAAGGGACGGTCTCCTCGACCCTTCCCTTCACCAGACGAATCTTTGAAACGTCGTAGCCGCACGCCGACATCACGCGCGAGACTTCCTCTTCGGAAGCGCGGCACCAGTCGGAGCCTCCGCCGCGACCGTTCCTCCGGCGGTATAAATCTCCGGCGCGCTCGCCCATGAAGTTCACGTCGCGCTCGCCGGGACGGGGCATCCCCTCGAACGTGTCGAAGAGGTAGAGCGTCCGGTCGAAACGCTTGAGCGCGGCCAGCGTCCTCGCCGCGGCGGCCATGCTCCCGCCGCGCCACACGCCGCACTCGACGATGTCGCCCTCGACATCGTGCGCGACCACGTGACGCACGGCGTCCGTCAAAGCGCAGACGGCCTCGACGCTCGTCAGCGTGTAAGGCATAACGGCGCGCACCGTCTCCCTGTCCGCGGCGGAAAGGTCTGCGTAGCGCCAGCCATCGAGTTCACGCCCGCGCCGCGTGACTTCGAGGCCGACCGCGCGGAACGGCAGCTTCGCCGCGCCGCGCAAAGCTTTTCGCAGACCCGTCTCCATAAAACTTTTCTTAAGCTCAGGCGTCGTCGTCCGCATCGGCGGCGGGCAGAGTCTCGCGGCTGACGAAGCCTCTGGCGTTCTGCGCGACGCGGCGACCGGAGTTCGCAGGGTAGTCCCAACCCTCGCGCGCGCGCCCGACGTACAGGCACGTCGCCGGGAGAAACAGCACGCGGTCGAGCAGAGAGAACGGCGCGCGGTAGAGCGCCGTCACCTCGACCGTCTCGAAGCCCGCGCGCTCGCAGGTGAAGCGGAGCGTCTTCGGCGTGAACGCGCTCACGTGGTCGTCGTGCAGGTGGCTCGTAAAGTTCTTCCCGTACTTCGGCAGACGGCGCAGCGCCGCGACGGGCGGCACGACGGGCGCGAACAGCAGAAGAAGGCCGCGCGGCTTGAGCAGCGTGTGGAGTTTTCGCAGGAGTATGTGCGGCGAGTCAACGTGCTCGATGACCGCGCCGCACCACACGGCTTCGACCCTCGGCAGATCGCCGAGGTCGTCTTCGACAACGTCGCGCCGGTGAACCGTCAGCCCCACGGAGCGCGCGAACCTCACGTAGTCGGCATTGACTTCCAGGCCGTAAGAGCCGGGGCGCGCGAAGAAAAGATTCGCGCCGTAGCAGCAGCCGACATCGCACAGGGTCTTGTCGCGCAAGCCGTAACGCGCGTCGGCGCGTCGGAAGACGACCTTCGGCGCGCGCGCGAACCACTTGTCGAATATCCGCTCGTTCTCGCGCGCGTCGCGGCAGCCGGCTTCGACGACGTGCCTGCGCCACTCCTCGCGCGTGTTGAACCCGTGCGGCATCCAACCAGCCGCGCCCGCCCTCTTACCCGTCACCAGCATCGCTCAACATGGGGCCGCACGCCTTTCGACGCGCGGCCTGTGCCTTCACGTGCGGCCCGTCGCGCCGCGGCGCGTGCGCCCTCTTCTCGCGCGCCGCCGTTGACGCGAACGGCTCACGAAGAGCGCGACGAGAACGGCGACGGCGGCGACGGCAAGGACGACGACCGTTATGCTCGTGACCGTGTCCCAGTCCGCGCCCGTCTGTATTTGCTTATCTTTCAGCAGGAGCAGCAGCAGCATTCTCGACCTCCGGGACGCGGCGAGACAGGAAGCCTTTGAGAAGCCCTATCTCCGACGGCGCGACCGCGCGCAGCAGCCACAGAGAAGTGAGGTACACCGCGCAGCCCGCGGCGACGGCGAGGGCGATTGAGACGGGGCGCGCGCCGACGTTGAGCGCGCGCAGCACGGCCCACATCGGCAGCGCCGCGGCCACGCACTTCAAAAGGTGCGGCCAGTAGAAGTCGAGCCTCGCGATCCTGCGCCCGAGCGCGTAGAGCGCCGCGCACGCCGCGGCGTAAGAGACGAGCGTCGCGAAGGCCGCGCCGCCGACGCCCCACGTTGGCACGAGCAGCAGGTTGAGAATCAGGTTGAGAAGCGCGCACGCCGCCGTCACGACGCCGACGGGAAGCGTCCGGCGCGCGCCGTAGAAGACCTGCGTCTGCATGACGCTCACGCCCCAGAGCATCACGCCCGCCGCGACGAGGAAAGTCAGGACGCCGCCAGCCGCGCCGATCTCTTCGTTCCCCAGGCGCGACAGGAGCGGGCGCGCGACCAGGGGCACGCCCGCGACGAAAGGGACGGCGAACGTCAGGAAGAGTTTGTTCGAGACGCTGATGTACCTGACCGCCGAGCGAACGTCAGTGCCCCAGAGCGCGGAGACTTTGGGCAGGAGCGTCACCTGCAAAGGCGTCTGGAAAAGCATCAGAAGACCCGCGAGCGCGTAGTTCGCCGAATAGATGCCGACGCTCTCCGGCCCCTTGAAGTACCCGATGACGAGGCGGTCGCCGCGGTCGAGCATCCAGACGGAGAGTCCAGCGGGCAGGAGCGGGAGCGCGTAGCGCAGCGCGTCCTTCAGCACTCCGCTGTCGAACGCCCCGAGGCCGACGATCCCGCCGACGTGCGCCGAGAGCGCGACGGCGAAGGCGGCCTCCCACGCGCCCATGAAGACGAAGACGCCGAGCAGGCTGTATCCCATCCACAGCAACACGCTGACGCCGAGCAGTTGGCCGAAGGTCGAGCACAGCTCGATGGCCGCGCGCTGCTTCATGCGACCGAGCGCGCGGTAGGCGTTCAGGTTGAACAGCCGGACGTTGTAGCAGAGCAGGAGGAGGCCGGCGACTCTCACCTCCGAGGCGTGAGCCGCGTCGCCGAGCATGACGCGGCTGAGGTCTTCGGCTGCCAGGGCGAACAGGAGTCCGCCGGCTGCGCTGGCCGCGACCGTGGCCGCGAGCAGCGTGCCGTAGATCGAACGCCCGCGCTCGCGGCTCTCGGAGAGGAAGCGCACGAGCGGGTGGTGCAGGTTCGCCCCGACGACGCTGCTCGAAATGTCAACGAGCGCGAGCGTCTGCACCCAGACGCCGTACTGCGCCGTCCCCAGCACCTTCACGATCAGCGGGATGGCGACCAGCCCGCGCAGCTTGAGCAGGAACTGCGCCGCGGCGACGACCGCCGTGTCGAAGACGAACTCGCGCGCGCCCGCGCTCGCGTGCGTGGTCTTGTTCGGGTGCATCGTTTGGGGCGCGACGGGGCCGCCGGAGGCGCGGCGGCCCCGCGAAATGACGTAGCGGCGCGGGAAGGTTTCGAGCGTCAGAGTCCGAGCATGCGCCCGTCGGCGTCCGGCTTCTTTCCGTTGCCGTTACCGTTGCCGTTGCCGTTACCAGCGCGGGCGTCCTCGTCCGAGGAGGAGTAGTAGCTGTTCTGGTAGTAGTTGTAATAGTAGTACTCGTCGTCCGGGCGCAGGTTGATCTTGTTCATGACGACGCCGATCACCTTCGCGCCGACGTTGCGCAGTTGCTGACACGAGCGGTGGACGACGGCGCTCGAACTCTTGCCGCCGTGGACGACCATGAGGACGCCGTCGGTCGCGCGCGAGATGAGGACGCCGTCGGTGAAGGTGGCGATGGGCGGCGAGTCAATGATGATGTGGCAGAAGCGCCTCTTCAGTATCTCAAGGAGCCGGCGCATCTGCGGCGAGCCGATGAGTTCGGCGGGGTTTGGCGGCACCGTCCCCGAAGGCAGGAGGTAGAGGCCGCTCGCCTCGTCGTGCTTGATCATCGCCATCACCTCCTCCTCGGTGAACTCTTTGGCGAGGAGCGTGCTCAGGCCCTCCTGGTGGCGCACGCCGAAGACGGTGTGGACGCGCGGGCGGCGCATGTCGGCGTCGAGGATGAGAACCTCGACGCCGGTCTGCGCGAGGCTGGCCGCGGTGTTGATCGCCGTCGTCGTCTTGCCCTCGGCGGGCAGGCTGGAAGTGACGAGGATGGACTGCGGCGGCTGCCCCGCGGTCGAGAGCAGGATCGAAGTCCGCAGGTGCCTGTATGCCTCGGCCATGCCGGAGCGCGCGTCGGCGTTGACGAGGAGTTCCGGCGGCCCGCCGTTGCCGTTGCCCGCGCGCTTGAGCGCCTTCGAGCCGGGGAGCAGGAGCCGGCGGCGTCGGCCCCAGCCGCCGACGAGCGGGATCGCGGCCAGCGTCGGCAGGTGAAGCATGCGCTCCACGTCCTCTATCGAGGCGATGGTGTCGTCGAGGTATTCGAGGAAGAACGCGAGGCCGATGCCGAAGGTGAGCGAGAGCGCCAGCGCCAGCGCGATGCCGCGGACGCGCTTGGGCGCGACCGCGGCATCGGGCGCGACCGCGTAGTCAACGACATAGATGTTGTTGGGCGTGCCGGCCTCGACGACTTCGTTCTCCTTCGAGCGCTGCATCAGCCCGTCGAGCATGGCCTTGTTCGTGTCAAGCTCCTGCTGGATGAGGCGGTAGTTGATGGCCGCCTCGTTCTGCGTGACGGTCTCGACCCGCTGCTGGTTGAACGAGTCGCGCAGCGCGTTCTCGCGCGCGAGCGCCTCGTCGTACTTCGTCTTGAGGTTCGTGACGAGCGTCGAGCTGGAGCGCTGGCGCGTCTCGGCAAGCTCCTTTTCGAGCGCGGCGATCTGCGAGTCAATGTCCTTGACCTCGGGCCACTTCTCCGTGTTCTCGATGAGCATCTGCGCGCGCTGCTGGCGCAGGCTGCTGACCTTCTGCTCAAGCTCGTTGATCTGGTTGACCGAGCCTTCGGCGAGCGCGCTGGCCGCGCCGGGGTTGAGCGCCGCGCGGTACGCGGCCTCGGCGAGCTTGCGGTCGTTCTCGGCTTCGAGGAGCTGGCGGTTGAGTCCGGCGAGCCGGTCAACGACCGTGTTCTGGCTCGCGTCGAGCGAGAGAATCTGGTGGCCCTTCGCGTAGTTGCTCAGCCGCTCGCCGTCGGTGCGTATCTGCGACTGCAACTCGGCGATGCGCGCCTGAAGGTAGTCGCCCGTCGTCGTGTTGCTCTCGGTCTTCTTCTCAAGGTTCGCGAGCGCGAAGGTGTCGGCGACGGCGTTGACGACCTTCGCCGCGACCTGCGGGTCGGGGTGGCGGAAGCTCACGTCGATGAGGTGCGTGTCCCTCACCGAGAGGCGCGTCTCCTTCACCGGCTCGACCGTCAGGTTCTCCTGGAGGGCCGCGACGTAGGGCGCGAGCCGCTTGGCGTCGGCGAGGTCGTCGTTCGGCGTGGCGGGCGCGACCGCGCTCCGCAGCGGCAGGTCGCCGTGCCCCTCTTCGAGTACCTCCGCGTTCGACTTGCCCTTGATGCCGAACATGCGCAGCACGTTCCGCCAAGTCGAGTTGTTCTGCGAGCTGTCGGTGCGGATGAAGCTCTGGTTGTGTTCGAGGTCGAGCGTCTTGGCGACGCGGCGGAGGAGTCCGGGGCCGGTCATGATCTGGAGCTGCGTGCTGAAGTAGGCCGGGTCGGCGTTGCTGACGATGACCGAGCTGTTCTTGGCGCTCCCGAGCGCGGGGTTGGGGCTTTCCTGGTTCACGAGCACCCTCGCCTCCGCCTCGTAGATGTCGGGCTTGCTCGCCATGTAGATGGTGGCGAGCGAGGTCGTCAGAAGCGTGATGCCGACGACGAGCCAGACGTGTTTGCGCGCGGCCACCCAGTAGTCGCGCAGGTGTATCTTCTCCTCCGCGTCCTGCTCGTAGTCGCGGCTCGGCACGTAAGACGGGGCGTACCTCTCCGACAGCCTCGAATGCTCCGGCCCGTCCGGCTCAAGCGTGATCAGTTCTTTGTGCTCGTTCACGGCTTTATCCAATCCAGCGCGCTGCGCTCAAAATAGTGTGGGTGCAGTTGACGAAGGCGGCGGGGTCGCTCACCTGATGACGCGGACTGTCCCCTGCTCGGTGATGGGGACGACCGCCCCCAGCAGCCCGCGCAGGATTCTGCGCCCGGTCGAGGACGGCACCTCCACGATGTCGCCGGGCATCAGCTCCACGTCCTCGGCCTGGCGCTTCCTGATGGCTTCGAGGTTGACGACGATCAAGTCCTTCGAGGCCGCGCCGGGCCTCTGCCGCTCGATGCGAATCTGGTCGGCCTTCGTCGAGTCGAGCGTGCCGCCGGCCATCGCTATCGCCGTCGTCAGCGTCGTCTTCTCCTTGAGCGGGATGTTCTTCGGCTCGCGGACGTTCCCGATGACGAAGACCTGCGGCGCGTCGGCGAGGCTGATCACGTCGCCCGCGCGGACGTAAGGGTTGGCCGCGCCCTTGCCGAGCCGCGTGTCGTCCCAGCGGTAGGAGGCCGAGGCCATCTCCACCTCGGCGCGCGAGTCGGGGCCGGTGCAGACGCTGTTCTGCGTGTGGACGATCTCGATGCGACCGTCGGAAGATTCCGAAGGGCCGCCGGCGTAGAGCGCGAGCAGTTCGAGAAGGCGTATCGGGCGGCGAAGCTCGAAGCGGCCCGGCGCTTTGACCGCGCCGATGACGGCGACGAGCTGCGACCTGTAATCCTTGACGTTGACGACCACGCTCAGAGGCTCGCGCTTGTACTGAAGGTAGCGCGCCTTGAGGCTCGCGGCCAGCTCGTTCGCGGTCAGGCACGCGGCGCTCGTCGTCCCGTCGAACACCTGAATCTCGCCCTTCTCGTTGACCTGCAAGTTGTCGGCGGAGAGCTGCGGGCTTCTGCCGCTCCCCGTCGTGACGACCACCTCAAGCACGTCGCCGACGCCGATGCGGTAGGCGTCGCTCGCCGTCGGCACGCCGGAGTCACCGGCGGTTGACGACTGCGACGCTGCCGCGGGCTGCTGCGCGACGGCGTGCGCGGCGAGCGCCGTCAGTAAAAGCGCGAGCGCGCAGAAGAGCCGCCCGCCTCCCTTCGGTTCACTCATGGCAGAAAACCTCTGTGCAAGAAGGACGTTGATTTGTCTTCGGGCGCGACGCCGCGCTCAGGCCGAGCGCGTCGGCGCGCCGCCGGAGAAGCTAGTTGCAGGCCCCCGCGTTGACGACGAGCCTTCGGACGAAGCTCGTCGTGCCGAGCGTCGCCTCGAAGCGCACGGTCTTGTTCGACGCGACCGCGTGGGTCGTGACGTTGACTTGGACGCTCGACTGATTGCCGGCGACGTTGACCGACGCGGGCGCGCTCGCCGCCGACGGGTCGGAGTCAGAGATGTTGACGACCGCGCCGCCCGCGGGCAGGGCGCTCGTGAACGTGATGGTCGCCGTCGAGTCCTGACAGCCGCCCACGACGGTCGAGGGCGTGAAGGACAAGTCCTTGACGCCGACGGCCCTCACCGCCGCGCTGTCCGTGTTGTTCGACGGAGTCAGGTCTGTCTCGTTGCTCGTGACCGTCGCCGTACTGACGAACGTGCCCGCCTGCGTCGTGTTGAGCGCGACGCTCAGCGAGGCGCTCTGCCCCGCCGCGAGCGAAGGAATTGTGTTCGTGACCGTCTGCCCGTTGACCTGAACCGTGCCCGCAGACTGGGCGACGTTGTTGAGCGTGACGCCCGCGGGGATCGTGAAAGTGATGACGACGTTCGTCGCGTTGCCCGGCCCGCGGTTCGTCACGTTCGTGAGCGCGCTGAAGCTCTGGCCGGCGATGACCGAGTCCTGGTCGGGCGCGAGCGTCAGCAGGAGGTCGGGGTTCGTCAGCGCGGTCGGGCTGGCGGAGTCGAGTGAGCCGTCGGCGTTGAAGCGCGCGACGGCGAAGTCGTGCCGCGCGGGCTTCGAGTTGGCCGTGGTCGCGAAGCCTGCGGCGACGATCTTGCCGTCGAACTCGCGCGCGATGGCGTAGATGCGCTCGTCGTCGTTCGAGACGCGCATCGTGAGCTTGCCCGTGCCGTTGAACGTCGTGTCGGGCGAGCCGTTCGGGGTGTAGCGCGCGACGGCGAAGTCGTCGCCCGAAGCGCTGAAGCGCGCGAAGCCGCCCGCGACGATGAAGCCGTCCGGGCGGACGTAAACCGACTGCGCCACGTCGGGGCTGTTGAGGAAGTCGGTCTTGACGACGCCCGTGCCGCCCCCGAAGTTCGCGGTGTCGAGCGCGCCGGCGCTGGTGTAGCGGACGAGCGCGAAGTCCTTGTTGCCGGTCGCGGGATTGTAAGCCGAGCCTGCGAGGACGATTGTGCCCGCGTTCGGCGCGCCGGTCGGCGTGATGGCGAGCGCGAACGCCTGATCCGCCGAGCCGCCGTAGATGTCGAGCGCGGCCTTGCCCGCGCCGCCGACGAAAGTGGTGTCGAGCGCGCCCGCGGAGGTGAAGCGCGCGACGGCGAAGTCGTCGTCGCTGCCGTTGTTGGCGTAGCCGCCGAGGACGATGTTTCCGCCGCCGTCAACGGCGACGGCGCGCGCCACGTCGTTGCCGCCGGAGAAGCCGAGCGTCGTGACGCCGAGCGTGCCGAAGGTCGGGTCGAGCGCGCCCGCGGAGGTGTAGCGCGCGACCATGAAGTCGTTGTTGCCGGAGACCGTCTCGTAGCCCGCGACGATGACGTTCGTGCCCGACAACGCGACGGCATACGCGGCGTTGTTCGCGCCCGCGCCGTGGTCTGTCGTCACCTTGCCCGTGCCGCCGAAGGTCGTGTCGAGCGAGCCGTCCGAGTTGTAGCGCGCCAGCGCGATGTCGTTCGTGCCGGGAAAGACGGCGCTGACGGTCTCGCCCGCGGCGACGATCTTCCCGTCCGGCTGAAGCGCGACGCCCCAGACGCGGTCGCTCGTCGAGTTGAAGTCGGTCGTGACTTTGCCGCCCGTGCCGAAGGTCGTGTCGAGCATGCCGTCGTAATTGTAGCGGACGAGCGCGAAGTCTTTGTCGCCGGAGTTGTTCACGGCGTAGCCGCCGACGACCGTCTTGCCGTCGGGCTGCAAGGCCATCGCGTACCCGCCGTCGTCCGTGCCCTCGATGTCGGTCGTCCTCACGCCCGCCGCGCCGACCGACGAGCCGAGCGGGGTGACGGAGATGTTGTCAATGCCGAGCGCCTGCGCGTTCGTCGTGGTCGTGCCCGAAGTGACCGAGTAGTTCCAGGCGAGGTAGATGTCGGCGTTATTCGCCACGGTCGGAATGCCCAGCGCCTGATTCGACACCGACTTCGTCTCGCACGGCGCGACGGCGCACCCGTTGTTGTCCGCGTTGGCCGCGAAGCCGGTCAGGAAGCTCGTGCCGGCGCTCGTCCAGTTCGTCCCGTCGGTCGAGTAAAAAAGTTGGAAGCGAAAGCCCTGTGCGTTCGAGCCGTCGCGATACCTCTCCACGTCGTAAGAGACGCGGAGGGCCGAAAGGGGAGCGCCGGTCGTGTTCGTGTACTTCGCGTAAAGGTTCGCGCTCTTCGTGGCGGTGCCGCTGGAGACAAAGCCGACGGCCCTCTCGGTTGCCGTGGTCGGGTCGCCCGCGGCGAAGTTATAGATTCCGTTCGTCGCGGTGCTCGACATGCTGTTCCCGGCTCGCTGCTCGGTCGCCGTCACTGCCGACGCGTAAGAGCCTACCGTCTGAACGGTGGTCTGCTTGTCGGCCCTGAAGTCGGTCGGGAGCGCCGCCGTCGCGGACGTTCCGATGGCGTCGAAGTTCTGCGTGACCGGCGTGTTGACCGTGTTGAGATTGACGGCGAGCGCGGACGCGAGCGGCAGAAGCAGGAGCGCCGAGGCGAGCGCGAAGGGCGCGAGCGCGCGGCGGAGTTGTCGCGCGCCTCTGCAGGCGAGGGCGTAGCGTTTCGACATCGAGGCGGTCTCCATTCTGAGTGTGTGGGTCAGGCGAAAGAGCCTGACGGGGCCGTTCTGAACTTCCCGCGTGCCGGGACTGCGGAAGCGTCTTAAATCTCGAACGCGCCGCGGGCACGCCCGAAAAAATTTTCGCGCCGCGCGCAGAGTCCGCCGCGCCTCAGGCGTTCGTGGGGACGGCGTCTCCCTTCTCGCCGATCTCGGAGAGCGCGGGGCGCACGAAGCCCTTTTCGACGAGACAGGCGAGCACGCGCTCGGCGTTCTCCTCCGCCGAATGCGTGACGGTGTCGAGCGTGAGTTCGGCGTTGTGCGGCGGCTCGTAGGGGTCGTCAACGCCGGTGAAGTTTTTGATCTTCCCCTCGCGCGCCTGCCGGTACATGCCCTTCGCGTCGCGCGACTCGCAAACGTCGAGCGGCGTGTCAACGAAGACCTCGACGAAGCGCTCGCCGCCGACCGTCGCGCGGCACTCGTTGCGCGTCGCGCTGTACGGGCTGACCGCCGCGCACAGAACCGCGCCGCCGTGGCGCACAATCTCCGAGGCGACGAAGCCGATGCGACGGATGTTCGTGTCGCGGTCTTCCTTGCTGAAGCCGAGTCCCTTCGAGAGGTTGGTGCGGACAACGTCGCCGTCGAGCAGTGTGACGCGCCGCCCGTTCTCAAGGAGCTTGACGGCCAGAATCTCGGCGGTCGTTGACTTGCCCGCGCCCGACAGTCCGGTGAACCAGACGCAGAAGCCCTGCTCGTGCCGCGGCGGGTGCGCCTCGGCGAGAATCGAGGCGACCTCGGGGCGCGTGAACCATTCGGGGAGCTGGCGACCGCGCTGAAGGTATCGCTCGCGCACCTCGGTGCCGGAGATCGAGGCCGTGCGCTTGCCTTCGGGGATGCGCGAAGACTCTTCGTAGCGATCCTCTTCCGGGATGTAGAGAAGTTCGGAGAATGGCATCGGCCTCACGCCGGTCTCCCCGGCGAAGCGCGCGACGAGTTCCTGCGCGTCGTAGGGGCCGTAGAAGGGCCGGCCCGCCGAGTCGCGTCCGGGACTCGCGTGGTCGCGCCCGACGATGAGGTGGTTCGCGCCGAAGTTGCGCCGGATGATCGCGTGCCAAAGGGCCTCGCGCGGGCCGGCCATCCTCATCGCCAGAGGCAGGAGCGCGAGCAGCATCCGCCGCGGGTCGTAGTAGCGCTCGGCCAGAACCTTGTAGGAGCGGACGCGCGTGAAGTGGTCAATGTCGCCGGGCTTGGTCAGGCCGACGACCGGGTGCAGCAGGAGCGCGCCGTCCAGTTCGCGCGCGGCGCGCGCCGTCAGCTCTTCGTGCGCGCGGTGCAGAGGGTTGCGCGTCTGGAAGGCGACGACGTTCGCGTGGCCGAGCGCGGACAGGCGCTCGCGCACCTGCGCGGGCGTCAGGCGCAAGGACCTGAAGTCGTAGTAGCGCGGGAGCTGAATCACGCGCAACTCGCCCGAAACGCACAAGCCCCCCCACGAGTTCATCTCGGCGACCGTCGGGTGGCGAAGGTCTTCCGTGCCGTAGGCGAGCCGCGCCTCGCGCCGCCTGTCCAACTCGAAGACTTCTTCGGCGCGCATGACAGCGAGCGGGTTGTTGAACTGGTCAACGAGCGCGAACTCTTCGTCCAGTCGCACAGGCTCGCCCGGCCTGAACGTGAGCGTGACGGGCATCGGGAAGAGAGTCCCGGAGGCCAAGCGCATCTCTTCGAGCACGCGCCCGTAGTCGGCCTCGCCCATGAAGCGCGTGAGCGGCGAGAAGCCGCCCGTGGCGAGCAGCTCAAGGTCGCAGAGGCTGCGCGGCGTGAGCTGCAAGCGAGGCAGCCGGGAGGCGCGCGCGCGCAACTCCTCGCGCTCCTCGTCGCCCGCAAGAAGCAAGACCAGTCGCCCGCCGTAAGGCTCGATCAACTTCCCCTGTCCGTTCGTGTCAAGGCTCATCGTTTAAGAGTCCGTTTCCCTTCCCCGAATTATTTATGATTGCCTGTTCTTACGAAAATCACTTCGAGATGAAAATCACTTCGAGCCGCCCGCGAGCTTGCGCGAGCGGAGCGCCTCGCTCAAGTGGTTCGGGCACGCGAGGCTCAGGACGGTGTTGCTCAGAAGCACGAGCAGCTCCTCGTGCTCGCGGCTGAATTCGCCGCGCAGGGGCCGCTCGCCCGTCTTGACGACGACGCCCTCCCTGACCCACTGCCAGAACTGCGTCTGCGTCGTCCAGAACTCCTTGCGGTCGCGGCAGACCACGAGCGCAGTCTTCTTCCGCTTCTTCCTTTTCTCTTTAGCCGGCCCCAAAGTTCACCTCCCCGGCGCGCACGCCTTCAGACACACTCCTCCCCTCGCGCGAACCTCTGCCCGCCTTGAGCAAGCTCTTGCTCGCCAAGGGGGAAGCCGCGCCGTACCCCGAATTAAAGGGGAAGCCTCGTGCGAGGTCGCGTCGAATTATCAAAGTGACGGGGCGCAGCGTGGCCCGCGCGCGGGCGCGACACTACTCCCCGTCGGTGTGCGTGAGCAGATGCGAGATCAGCTCAGCCCTTCGCCTCACGCCGAACTTGGCGAGCGCGTGGCGCATGTGGAACTTGACGGTCGGCTCGGTCACGCCGAGCCTGCGGCCAATCTCGGCGTTGGTCAGCCCGCGCGTGCAGAGGAGTGCGACCTGCGCCTCGCGCCGCGAGAGGCCGTGCTTGCCGACGACGTGTTTGAGCGCGGAGGCGAAGGCGACGTGCCGCCCGAACCCGCCGACCTCGTCCGGGTACGGGTCGCGCCCGGCGGCCCGCCTCCGGCGGAAAATCTCCTCCGGCCAGTAAACCCGAAAGGTCGCGCCGCCGCGGGCGGCCCCGTCGCCGTCCTCGCCGCACTCGATGCTCAGCTTGTTCACCAGCCCGCGCAGCGTGCGCCTGACCGTGCCGTAGCTCGGCAGGCCGGTCAACTGCATCAGGCGGCGGATGCTGAAGGGTGCGGCGAGAGTCTGGTTGGCGCGCGTCTCGGCGAGCATCGCCTCGTAGAGGCCGTGCTCGGCGCGCGTGTGCGTCAGGGCGAGGAGCGCCATCGCCTCCTCGTCTTTGGGTGTCACACGTGCCCCACCCGAAGGATAGGTACACGACTGCAAGTCACCTGCGTTCTGCTTAGTTGGGGGAGCCATTATTATCGCTTGTGTCTTGCTACGGTCGGCCAACGCGTTCCTACAAGCGAACTGGCGCTCGGCCCTGAAACAAAGGCCGGAAGCGCGCCGTCGGCATGCTTCCCGCGTCTGGTTTTTCGAGGTTCTTTAAGGCGGAAAAAGTGTGCGCCCGAAGTTTACACCGTTCCCTTCACCGCGAGCAGATATTAATTAACACCGGCATTAACGGTTGTCAAACGAAGGCATAATTCGCCTGACGCTTTTACTGCGAAGCCTCCGGGGAACGCGAAACTTCTCTGCGTATTGAATGTGACTGAACGCATCCAGAGTCCGGCCTCGATGCGCGCGGACGTATGCGGCGAAGTGTCGAGGCGCGCGGCGAGAAGGTGGCTTACCACTGTCTCGCCGCGCGCCGTCACACGCGCGCCGTCATAACAGCCGCGTCCGCACCGACCCCTACGGGGGACACGTGCCGGAGCCGACGTTGATCGTCAAGCCGCGCGAGACCGCGCCCGCGCCGCTGCCCGCGTTGACGAGTCCGACCTGCTTGGCGGCGACCGGCGAGGTCGTCACGTTGAAGGCCGGGCTGGCGGTCGAGCCGGCGGGGATGAGCACCGAGGACGGCACGGCCACGCCCGCGAGGCTCGTCGTCGAGAGCGGGACGAGCAGTCCGCCCGGAGGCGCAGGCCCCGTCAGATAGACGTTGCCGGTCGTGTTCTCGCAGCCGCCCGTCAGCACCTGCTTGGCTAAGAGCACCTTCTGAAGCAGAACGTCCTTGACCGTCGTCACCGCGCCCGCGGTGTTGTTCGACGGAGTCGGGTCGGTCTCGGTTCCCGTCACCGTCGCGACGTTCATCGCGAGTCCGCTGATGATGCTCCTGGCCGTCACGGTCACGGTCGCCGTGGCCCCGGCGGCGAGCGAGCCGACGTTGGCCGTCACGATGCCGGTCGAGCCGACCGGCGGCGTGACGAGACCTCCCTGGCTCGTCGTCGCCGAGACGAACGTCATCGAGGCGGGCAAGGTGTCCGACATCGCGACGCCCGTCGCGCCGAGCACTGTGCTGTTGTTCTTAACGACGATTGTGAAGACCGTGTTCTGCCCGACGAAGACGGGGTCGGGCGCGTTGGTGTTCTGCACGGACAGGTCAACGAACTTGATGGCCGGGATGCCGTTGACGGACGCACTGCTGTTGCCCGTCGTCGGGTCCCACTGCCCGCCCGTGATGGTCGCCGTGTCGTTGAGCGTGCCCTCGCTGCGCGGCTTGACGGTGATCTGGACGTTGACCGTCCCGCCCGGCGCAATCGTCCCGACGTTGCACGTGACGGTCTTCGTCGGCAGGTCGTAACTGCAAGACCCTTGCGACGTGGTGGCCGCCGTGAACGTCGTGATTGCGGGAATCGTGTCGGTCAGCACGACGCCCGTCGCCGGAGCGTTCCCCGTGTTCGTGATGACCGGCTTGTAGTTCATGTTCAGCTCGACGGGCGCGGGATTTTTGTCCGCGGTCATCGAGAGATTCAGAACCGCCGAAAGTATGTTGAAGGTGCGCGGCACGTCGGGCGCTGCGTTAAAGCTCGCGTCGCCCGGCTGGTGCGCGGTGACGGTGCAGGAGCCTGCGCCGGTCAGATGAATCATGTCAGCCGTGTTCGTGCAGTTGCCCGACGTGGTAAAGCTGACGGGCAGGTTAGACGAGGCCGTGGCGCTCACCTGGAAGTCCGCGTCGCCGTAGGTCTTGTCGGCGAGCGGGTTGAAGGTGATGGTCTGCTCCTGCTTGCAGGAGAACTGCACGTCGTCAATGCCGATGTAGTCGGAGTTGTTGCCCGTAGGCCCGCCGCCCTCGACGAAGTAGCGGAAGGCGAGCCGCCCGACCTTCGGCACACCGCCCAAGCCGCTTATCGTGACCGTGTACTGCGTCCAGGCGTGCGGATATGCGTCAACGTAGGTCGGATTTATGTCGAGCAGCAGCGTCGTGAAGTCGCCCACGTCCGTGGGCGTCGTGCCGACGTTGGTACTACCGAAGTTCGTGCTCATGCGAACCTGCAAGCGGTCGGGGAAGACCTGCGCGCCGGGGTCTGTCGTCCTCGTCCAGAACGAGAACGAGTTGCCGTCGCGCAGGGTCATCTGGGGCAGGATCAGCCAGTTGCTGATGGTGTTCGTGCCCGCCGTGTCGTTGAAGTTGGCCGCGATGTATGAGCTGGTCGCGCCCGAGTGTGCGGGGAACACGTTGGGGTTGCCCTGGAACCAGCCGTTCGTGCCGCCCGGCGCGCTGTTGTTAGTCTGCACCCACCCGGCGGCGGTCAGCGTCGTGATGTCGTCGAAGCCTTCGCCGAACGAGTTGCAAGGCCCCGGCGTCGGCGTGGGCGTCGGCGTCGGCGTCGGAGTGGGCGTCGGAGTTGCGAACGCGCCGATGACGCCGTCGAACTCGTCCGCGCCCATGTCGGGGGCGGTGCCTCCGCCGTTGACCGATCCCGGCGGGCCGGGTCGCGTCTGGTTGTCTATGTCAGTCGTCACGCCGATGCCGGACGCGCCGGCGGATTCGAGCGGCGAGACTGTGCCCGCGGGGACGTGAAGGTCTGTGTTGGAGACGAACGGCGGGGCGAACGCTA
>DASRCS010000150.1:0-16746 GCA_035652995.1 Pyrinomonadaceae bacterium | reverse complement strand
ATAAGAAGCACCTGTCGCATTATGTCGCTACCTATGAAACGATGACCAACGCCAAGCAATTTACGGCTGCGATTCTTCAGAGAATGTGTTTCTCTCAGATGGATTCGCAGTCAAAGGAAACTTGAGCCAGAAGATTTTATGAAGACTGCACTACTGCCGACGGTGAAGAGCGCGCCGCAGGCGGCGGCGTACCCGTTCCGCCCCGAAGCGCTCCCGCGCGCCGAGTTCACGAAGGGCAGGTACACAGTCCGCTTCGCGCGCGCGCACGAAGAGCTGGACGCGGTGCTTCGGCTTCGCTTTCGCGTCTTCAACGTCGAACTGAACGAGGGGCTTGAGTCGTCGTTCCTGACTGGCCGCGACGCTGACGAGTTCGACGAGACGTGTCATCACCTGCTCGTCACCGACGAGACGGGCGAGGCCGTCGGCACTTACCGCCTGCGAACCGCGGAGGCGGCGCGCGAGGCGTTCGGGTTTTACTCGGCGGGCGAGTTCGACCTCTCGCTTCTGCCGCGACAGGTCTCTGACGGTGCGGTCGAGATCGGTCGCGCCTGCGTCGCACGCGAGCACCGCAACAAGCAGGTTCTGTTCCTGCTCTGGAAAGGACTCGCCGCCTACATGACGCACAACCGCAAGCGCTACTTCTTCGGCTGCTGCTCGCTGCCGACGGAGGAGCCGCAAGACGGCCTGCGCGCGCTCAACGAGCTGCAAGGGCGCGGGCACCTGCACCCGACTCTTTCCGTCCCGCCGCTCGCCGGCTTCGAGTGCGTGCCCGAAGGCTACTTCGTCGTTGACGGTCAAGTGGCCGCGCTGCCGCGTCTGTTCGAGACGTACCTGCGCTTCGGCGCGAGGGTCTGCGGCCCGCCCGCGATTGACCGACGCTTCAAGACCGTTGACTTCTTCGTCCTCTTCGACTCGCGCGAGATGGACGAGCGCACGCGCCGACTCTTCTTCGAGGCGTGAGCGGCGGCCTTCCTTCGATTCTCTTTGCGCGAGTCGTGGCTCCGCGGGTGACGACGATGACGACGAACGGACATTTGAAGACGTTGGCGAGGCACCTTCGCGCCGCCGCGCGCGTCGTCGCGCTGTGCTGCGTGACCGCGTGTCTCTATCTCGTCTGGCTCGCGGGCGCGGCGGTCGCGCTCCCTTCCCCGGCGCTCGCGCGGAAGTGGCGCGGCCTCGTCTTTCGCGCGTGGGCGCGCGCCGCCGCGCGCATCGTCGGGATGAGAATCAACCTGCGCGGAGTCGCGCCGCGCGGCGCGTTCTTCCTCGTCTCGAATCACCTGAGCTACATGGACGTAATCGCGCTCGCCGCGCGCCTCGACTGCGTCTTCGTCGCCAAGAGCGAGGTCGCCGCCTGGCCCGTCGTCGGCCTGTTGTGCCGGAGCGTGAGAACGATCTTCGTCAACCGCCGGCATCACCGAAGCCTGCCGCGCGCGCTCGACGCGGCGAGACGCGCGCTCGACGAGGGCGCGGGCGTCGTCCTCTTCGCCGAGGGCACCAGCACGAGCGGCGCGCGGGTCGCGCCCTTCAGGTCTTCGCTGCTCGAACTCGCGGCCCGCGCTTCGATCCCCGTCCACTTCGCCTCCCTCAGTTACCGCACGCCGCCGAATGAGCCGCACGCGAGCGAGGCCGTGTGCTGGTGGGGCGACATGACATTCCTGCGCCACCTGTACGCGCTCTTCATGCTGCCGCGCTTCGACGCGGGGCTATCGTTCGGCGAGCAGCCGATCATCGAAGACGACCGCAAGGCGCTGGCGCGGCGGCTCTGGTCTGCGGTCAACGCGCAGTTCGTCCCCGTGGTTTGAACGGAGCAAGAGATGCAGGGCAGGAGTCATCAGTCGCAGGACGAGAACAAGCTCACCGCGGGCTGCGTGCGCGTGCTCGAACAGGGACTCGCGCTGGTCGAGCGTCTCGACGACGCGCTCTATTCGGCTACGGGCGCGCTGCCCGTGCGGAGCGGCGTCGGCGCGCACTTCCGCCACTGCGTGGACTTCTTCGAGGGCTTCCTCGCGGGCGCGCGTTCGGGGCGGGTTGACTACGAACGGCGCGAGCGCGACCCGCTCGTCGCGCGCGACCGCGCGTTCGCCGCGACGAAGCTGCGGATCATCATCGCGGAGCTTCGGACGTTGCCGTTCGCCGACGGCGACGCGCCGTTGAAGGTCAGCCTCGAAGACGAGGCGGACTCCGCGCCCGACTCGCCGCGCTGGTGCGTCTCCACCGTCTCGCGCGAGCTTCAGTTCCTTCTGAGTCACACCGTCCATCACTACGCGCTCGTCGCGCTCGTGCTGCGCCTTCAGGGTTTCGAGCCGGGCGCGGAGTTCGGCGTCGCGCCTTCGACGCTCAGGCACTGGCGCTCGAAAGCGGGCGCGCATCAAGAAAGAAACGCGGACGGCGCGGGCGCGCGTGAGGACGCGGGCGCGCGAGACGGCGCAGTCACGCAAGTGGACGCGGGCGCGCATGAAGACGTGGGCGTTCGCGGCCTCTCAAGTGTGTTTGAGGAGGAGGCCGTATGTGCACTGTGAGCTGGCTGCGGATTCCCGGCGGCTACGAACTCTTCTGCAACCGCGACGAGCGACACGCGCGCAAGCTCGCAGCGCCGCCCGCCGTGCGCGAGACGCGGGGCGTTCGATTCGTCGCGCCCGCTGACGGCGACGCGGGCGGCACGTGGATCGGAGTCAACGAAGCGGGCCTGACGCTGTGCCTTCTGAATCGCTACGAAGACGCGCCTTCGTTGCGAAGCGACGCCGCGCCGCGCGACGACTACCGCAGCCGCGGGCTTCTGCTCGCGGGCCTGATGGATTGTGCGAGCGTCTCGCAGGTGCGCGCGCGCGTGGCCGGCGCTGACCTTTCACGCCACCGGCCCTTCACGCTCGCGGCGATCTCCGCGGACGAGCCGGCGCTGCTCGTCCGTTGGAAGAACAACGAGAGGTCGTTCGACGCGGACGGCGACGCTTCGATGCCGCTCACCTCGTCCACTTACCGAACCGGCGGAGTGATCGCCGCGCGCAAGCTCCTGTTCCGTCGAATGGTCGAAGAGTCCGGCGCGGTCTCGCCCGCGATGCTCCGCGATTTTCACGGGAGCCACCACCCGGAGCGCGGGCCGTTCTCGGTCTGCATGCACCGCGAAGACGCGGCGACCGTCAGCTTCAGCCGCGTGAGGGTCGGCGGAGGAACTGTCGAGTTCTCGTATCAGCCCGGCCCGCCGTGCGCCGGCTCGCCCGCGGCGCGCGTCTGCCTGCCTCTGAAGCGTGAGGTCGCTCAAGCGCGATGAGACCGCGAGCCGCAATCAACGCGCGGCACGTCGCCGCATTCCTGCCGGCCACGTTCGCGGCCCTCTTCGTGCTCTGCCTGATGCCGCCGCAAGTCTTCGCGCAGGCGAATCAACTGTCGCGGGCCGTTCACCTTCTCGACTACGCGAACGCGGAGCAGGTCGGCGCGCTCGCGGTCGTCTTCGCGCTCGCCGCCTCGACGTTCGTGAGCGAAGACCTGACGTGCGTCGGCGCGGGCGTGCTGGCGTCGCAGGGGCGCTTGAGCTTCGCGCTCGCCGCATCCGGCTGTCTCGTCGGAATCTACTTCGGCGACCTTCTGATCTTCCTCGCCGGAAGGCTGCTGGGCCGGGCCGCCCTCGCGCGCGCGCCGCTCAGGTGGGTGTTGAAGCCCGCGGACGTGGAGAGGAGTTCGGCGTGGCTCGGACGAAGGGGCGGCGCTGTTGTTCTGCTCAGCCGCTTCCTGCCGGGGACGCGCGTCGCGACCTACTTCGCCGCGGGCGCGCTCGACACGAGCGCCTTGAGGTTCGCGCTCCACCTCCTTCTCGCCGCCGCAGTCTGGACGCCGCTGCTCGTCGGACTCTCCGCGCTGCTCGGCGCGGAGGTCATCAGGTCTTCGCTCGCCGCGGGCCAGTCGGTTCTGTTGAAAGCTCTGCTGGGCGGGACGCTCGCCTTCGTCGCCGTCAAGCTGCTCGTCCGCCTGTCGAGCTACAAGGGGCGAAGGCTGCTCGTCTCGCGCTGGCGTCGAATCAAACGCTGGGAGTTCTGGCCGCTGTGGGTCTTCTACCCGCCCGTCGTCGCCTACGTCGCGTGGCTCGCGCTCAGGCACGGAAGCCCGACGCTCTTCACCTGCTCGAACCCGGCGATCCCCGGCGGCGGCTTCGTCGGCGAGTCGAAGATGGACATCCTGCGCGCTCTCTCTTCGTCTCGCGAATCACGAGACCTCGTCGCGCGCGCGGGGCTGCTGCCTGCCTCGGCTGGCGCGTCGGCGCGCATCGAGTCGGCTCTCGCCTTCATGAGCTGGCACTCGCTGACCTTCCCCGTCGTGTTGAAGCCCGACCGCGGGCAGCGCGGTTCGGGCGTCGCCGTCGTGCGTTCGCGCGCGGCGCTGGAAGAGTACCTGTCGAACGCCGCCGGCGACACGATCATTCAGGAGTACGCGCCCGGCTCCGAGTTCGGCGTCTTCTATTTTCGCCTTCCCGAAGAGGAGCGCGGGCGCATCTTCTCGATCACCGAGAAGCAGTTTCCAGAAGTCAGGGGCGACGGCGCGAGCACGCTCGAAACTCTGATACTCCGCGACGAGCGCGCCGTCTGCATGGCCCGCGCGTACTTCAAAGTCAACGCCGAACGCCTCGGCGACGTGCCGGCCCGCGGCGAGTCGGTGCGACTCGTCGAGCTTGGCTCTCACTGCCGCGGCGCGCTCTTCCTTGACGGCAGCCGGCTGTGGACGGGCGAGTTGGAGAAGGCCGTTGACGAGCTGTGCCGCGGCTTCGATGGCTTCCACTTCGGGCGCTTCGACATCCGCGCGGCGTCGGTCGAGGAGTTCCGTCGCGGGCTTAACTTCAAGGTCGTCGAACTCAACGGCGTCACGTCCGAGGCCACGCACATCTACGACCCGCGAAGCGGGCTGCTCGCGGCCTACCGCACGCTCTTCGAGCAGTGGCGCATCGCCTTCCGCGTCGGCGCGCAGAACCGCGCGCGCGGCTTCGAGCCGACGCCGCTCCGCGCGCTCGCGCGCTCGTTGTTTGAAAGCATCGGCGGCTCAGGCGGCCACCATTCCGAAAGCGGTCTCGCCGTCCGGCGGTGCTGCTGCGCGCATGTGGCCGGCGGGAATATTTAACGCGCGGCGCGGATTTAACTTCTGAGGAGGAGACAAGTGTCCATGTCACTTTCGAGAACGCAGAACGTCGTCAGTTGGGCCTTGCAGTTGGCGGTCGCCTTCATCCTGCTGCAAACGCTTTTCTTCAAGTTCACCGGCGCGGAAGAGTCGAAGTACATCTTCTCGACCCTGCTCGGCGACAGAGAGGCGGTCGGGCGCATCGGCTCCGGCGTCATCGAGTTGATCACGTCCGTCCTGCTTCTCTACCCGCGCACGGCATGGCTCGGCGCGCTGCTCGCGCTCTGCACGGCGGCGGGCGCGATCCTGAGCCACCTGACCAAGCTCGGCCTCGTCGTCAAAGACGACGGCGGGCTGCTCTTCGCGCTCGCGCTCGCGGTCTTCGCCGGCAGCGCGGTCGTCCTGTTTCTGCACCGCAGCGAGATTCCCTTCGTCGGTCGCATACTGCGGCCCGAAGCCGCTCGCTCCTGAGAGTCGAACCGCGGCGGCTTCGGCGGAAGAGACGCCGAGGCAGACGGATTTAAGAAGACGAGGTGAGCACTCAATTCGCAAACACGTCGGGTGAGATGGAACAGGACGAGACCTCCGAGGGCGAACGCGCCCGTGGCCGCGCCGCGGCAGACCCGTCCGAGTGGGTTGACCTGCACGGCGACCACCTCTACCGCTACGCGCTGCTGCGTCTGCGCGACGCGGCGCTCGCCGAGGACGTTGTGCAGGAGACGCTGCTCGCCGCGCTCCAGTCGCGCCGCGACTTCGAGGGCCGCAGCGCCGAGCGCACGTGGCTGACGGGCATCCTCAAGCACAAGCTCGTTGACCACTTCCGCAGGGCGAGCAGGCAGGTTTGCGCGAGTCCCGACGAGGGCGAAGAGTTCGGGCACGACGAACTGTTCCGGCGGGAGGGCGAATGGCGTGGGCACTTCGCGCCCGACCGCGCGCCCGTCGAGTGGCTCGCGACGCCGGCGGAGCTTCTCGAACAGGGCGAGTTCTGGGAGACCTTCCGCCGGTGCCTGTCGCCTCTGCCCGCGCGCCTCGCGAGCGCGTTCACGCTGCGCGAGATGGAGGGCATGGCGAGCGAAGAGATTTGTGAGGTTTTGGGAATCAACGTGAACAACCTCTGGGTCATGCTCCACCGCGCGAGGATGCACCTGCGACGCTGCCTCGAACTCAACTGGTTCGCGGGCGTGGGGGCGAGACGATGACGGAGCGAGGACTCGAAGACAGGGCCGCGCACGCGCTGCGCTACTTTTTCCTGCGCCGGCTGCCGACGTGCAGGCAGACCGTCGAGTTGATCTCGCAGTCTTTGGAGCGCCCGCTCACGCTCCGCGAGCGCGTGGCGACGAGGATTCACCTCTGGGTCTGCATCTGGTGCGTCCGCTACCTCGAACAACTTCAACTCATGCGCGACACTTTGGGCGCGCGCTCGAAGCAAGTCTCCGACGACGCCTCGCCGGACGGCGACTCGCTCTCCGCGCAGGCACGCGAGCGAATGAAGCGCGCCCTCGGTCAGCACTCCCGCTGAACGCCTCACGTCAAACCGCCACTCCTTTTTGATGATTCGCCGCACGCGGGCGACCAGCCCCCGCGGTTCGCGCGTGCGCGGGAATGCGCCCCGCGCGGGACGCTCGGAAAGAAAATTCGTCTGTAAGGTTTCGCCGCCGCGCGCGACTAAGGTTTCGGAAGCGGGCAGGGCGGTCATTTCCGAGAGGCGAGGTCGAAAGGCTGAAACGTCATGCGCAGAAGAAGAAGGCTGAACATCAGGAGACGAATCGCGAGCGGGCGTCGCTGGCTGCTCAGACTCTCGCGCCGCCCCGCCGCGCGGGAAGAGCCGTTCGCAATCGAGACCGATGAAGGGTTGACCGCGACGACCGTTCGCCCGGAGCCGTTCGCCGCGGCGGGCGACGCCCCGCAAGTCTTCGACGCCCCGCAAGTCTTCCGCCTGAGCGGTCGTCCGCTGCTGCCGACGCGGCTGCTCTGAGCCTCCCGCACCCGGCGCGGAATAAATCCGCGGCGCCCGTTGTTTCCAGAGTTGATTGTTTGCCAACGACAGAGGTGAGAGAAGACGGCGATGCTGCGAGCCTTAAAAAATCACTGGCCTGAGTATCCGGTCGAGGCGGCGGGCCTCGGCCTCTTCATGATCTCGGCCTGCTCGTAAGGCGAGAACAGGTCGCCGACTTCAAATGAATTTTGCGGGCATAAAAAGGGAGGCCCGGCCCCGCGCAGGAAACTCAGGGTGAAACGAAGGCCGGTTCGGAACGTTTGCAACAAAGTATCGGCGGGGTGGCCTTCGTCTCGCTTAACGCGGGGCCGGGTTCTTTGACCAGGCAAGCGAACTCTAGCACTCGAACGCGGGGCCTGTCATGGCCTTGAAGATTGAGGTACCAATCATACTTTAGTTGGATTCTTCCGAGCCGGCTCAAGGCAGGTGGACGATGCCGCGTTGGAGCGCGGTCGTGGCGGCCTGCGTGCGGTCGTCAACGCCGAGCTTGCTGAGGATGTTGTTGACGTGGCTCTTGACCGTCGCCTCGCTGATCGAGAGCGCCGCCGCGATCTCCTTGTTGCTCCGGCCACGGACGATCTCTTTGAGAACCTCAAGCTCGCGGCCCGTCAGCTCCGAACCTCCGACGCGGCCCGCGAGTCTTTCGGCCACGACGCCCGGAATCCTCCGACCGCCCGCGTGCACCGTGCGGATGGCGTCTTCGAGTTCGTCGAAGAACATATCTTTGAGCAGGTAGCCTTGCGCGCCGGCCTGCAAAGAGCGGTAGATGTCTTCGTCGCCGTCGTAGGTCGTCAGCACCACGACGCGCGCCGAGGGGAACTCGCGCCTGATCGCGGTGATGGCCTCGACGCCGCCCATCACCGGCATACGCAAGTCCATCAGCATCACGTCCGGCCTGTGCTTGCGGTAAAGCTCGACGGCCTGCTGCCCGTTGATGCCTTCGGCGATGACCGTCATGCCGGGCACGGTGTTGATGAGCGAGACGAACCCCTGACGGACGACCGCCTGATCGTCAACCACGATGATGCGTATGCTGTCGGCGCTCACGAGTTTTCTTCCTCCGCACGACGCGACTGAGGAAGGGCCGCGTCTTCGATTTCGTCAAGCATCGAACTCTCCGTCGTCACGCTTCAATGGGCACGCTGACCGTGACCTCGCTGCCTTCGCCGGGCGCGCTTCGGACGACGACAGTCCCGCCCATCTCCTCGGCGCGCTCGCGCATGATGGTGAGTCCGAAGTGGTCGCCGAAGCCGTTCCCGCTGCTTCCGCGGTCGAACCCGACGCCGTCGTCGCCGACGCTGAGGCGGACGCTGCGCGCGTCGAAGTTTAAGTTGACCGTGATGGTGCGCGCGCGCGCGTGCCGCACGGCGTTGTTGACGGCCTCCTGACCGATTCGCAACAGATTATTTTCGACCTGCTGCGGGAGCGGGCGGAACGTACCGCCGACATGGAATTGTGTCTGCACGCCGCTCTCGGCGGTGAGCCTGCGCGTCATCTCGGCGAGCGCCGTCGGCAGGTCGCGCTCTTCGAGCGACTGCGAGCGCAAGTCCCAGACGTAGCGACGCGCCTCGGCGACGCTGCTGCGGACGAGCGCGCGCGCTCGGTCGAGGTGCGTGCGCGCCGCCTCGGTCGAGGAAGACATCAGGCGCGCGACGATTTCAAGCTGCACCGAGATGCCGAGAATCTCCTGCGCGAGATTGTCGTGAATCTCGCGCGCGATGCGGTTGCGCTCCTGAAGCACCGCGCTGAAGCGTGCGCGCACCTGCCGCAAGCGCAGCGCGTAGAGTTGCCACGCGACGAGGCCGAGCGCGACCGCGCAGAGCGCGTAGAACCAGGCGGTGCGGTAGAAGTGCGGCCTGAGTGTGAACGCGAACGTGGCCGGCGCGCTGCTCCAGACGCCGTCGTTGTTGCAGGCGATGACCTCGAACCTGTAATCGCCCGGCCCAAGGTTCGTGTAATAAGCCACGCGGCGGTCGCCGCCGTCAACCCAGGTTTTGTCGAAGCCTTCGAGCCTGTACTTGTAGCGCACCTTCTCCGGCGCGACGAAGCTCAAGCCCGCGTAGTAAAAATCGAAGCGCGTCTTGCCCGGCGCGAGTTCGAGTCCGGGCGCTGCCGGCAAGGGTTCGCCGTCAACGCGAACCTGCTCGACTACGGTCGGCGGCGGCTCGGTGTTCGACGCGAGGCTCGAAGGGTCAATCATCGCGACGCCTTTGATCGTCGAGAACCACATCCGCCCGTCCGCGCCCTCCCACGCCGAAGGGTGGCCGCCGCCGCTGCATTCGCGCGTCGTCATGCCGTCCGCCGTGCCGTAGATGACCGGACTTAAGTTGTGCGTGCGCCCCGCGGCGAAGTCTTCAAGCTCACTCTTCGACAGGCGGAAGATTCCCTTGTTGCAGCTCATCCAGAGATTGCCGCGCGCGTCTTCGAGGATGCGGTAGATGGAATCGTTCGGCAGACCGTCGCGCGTCGTGAACGCCTTGAACTTTCCGTCTTCGAGGAGGTTCAGTCCCGCGCCGTTCGTGCCGATCCACAGACGCCCCTCGCGGTCGCCGTAGATCGAGATGACGACGTTATCAGAAAGCCCGTCCTTCGTAGTGTAGTTCGTGAACGCGCCGCCCGCGAACTTGCTCAGCCCGCCGAGCGTGCCGACCCAGATGTTACCCGACGAGTCTTCGTAGATCGTCCCGACGAAGTCGTTGGGCAAGCCGTCGGCGGTCGTGTAGGTCTTGAACACGCCGTCGCGCAGGCGCGCGAGTCCGCCGCGCGTGCCGACCCACAAGCCTCCTTCAGCGTCCGCGTAGATCGAGCGGACAAAGTCGTTCGGGAGTCCGTCCGCCGAAGTGTAGGTCGTGAACTTCCCTTCCCTCATGCGGCTCAGGCCGTCTGGCGTGCCGACCCAGAGGTTGCCCGCCGCGTCGTCGTAGAGCGCGAGCACGATGTTGCTCGCGAGTCCGTCTTTGGTCGTGTAGTTCGTGACCTTGCCGTCCTTCAAAAGACTCAGCCCGCCGCCGTATGTTCCGACCCAGACGTTGCCCTTTCGGTCTTCGTAAACCGACTTGACGATGTCGCTCGCCAGGCCCTCTTTCGTCGTGTAGGTCGTGAACTTCTTGTCTTTGAGTTGAAAGAGTCCGCCCGATTCGGTGCCGACCCAGAGGCTCCCTTCCGCGTCCTCGAAGACCGAGAGGACTATCGTGTCGGCGAGCGCGTCGGCGCGATTGAACGTCTCGAAGCGATTGCCGTCGAAGCGGCTCAACCCGCCCGCGGTTCCGACCCACAGGCCGCCCTGTCTGTCCGCGCGCAGCGAGATGACGCGCTCGTTCGGCAGCCCGTCGCGAGCGTTGTAGTTTTTGAAGCGACCGTCTTTGTAGCACGAGAGACTTTCGGACGTGCCGAGCCAGAGGCATCCGTCCGCGCCCTGCTCGATTGCTTCGACTCCGCCCGCGAGTCCTTCCGCATCATTGAAACTGACGAACTGTCCATCCTTGAAACGGCTCAGCCCGCCGGTCGTGCCGACCCAGAGCGCGCCGTCTTTGTCCTCGAAGAGAGCCTGCACGCTGTTGCCCGCGAGTCCGTCACGCGTCGTGAAATTCTGGAACGCGCCGCCGCGGTAGCGGCTCAGGCCCGCCGCCGTCCCGACCCAGAGGTCGCCCGCGCGGTCTTCGTATGCGACCTCAACGTCGTCGCTCGGCAAGCCCTGCGCGGTCGTGAACGCGGCGGCCTCGCCTTTGAAGAGTCGGACGAGCCCCGCGGCGGTGCCGACCCAGAGCGCGCCGTCTCTGCCTTCGAGAATCGAGCGCACGTCGTTGCTCTTGAGCTGCGGCGTGTTCTGCTTGTCGAAGACTGCGAAAGATAGGCCGTCGAAGCGCGCGAGTCCCTCTTCGGTCGCGACCCAGATGTAACCGTCGCGCGTCTGAATGATCGAGTGGACGGAGTTCTGCGGCAGCCCGTTCTCGGTCTGCCACTGGCGCGTGCCGAACTGTCCGAGTTGCCTGTGCGGGTCGAGCGCGAGCGCCCGCCCGCCGCAGAGCAGGAGCAGCGGCAGGACGGACATCAGAAGGCGTGCGTGACACTCGCGTGGGGGAATTGACGGACGCATCGGCTCGAACTCAAAGCGGCGCGCTCAAACTGCGTCGAAGTATAACGGAACGGAGGCCGCGGATTAAGCCGCGAGTCGGCGGACGCTTTGACGTTTCGCGGGCCGCGTTTATCATGTCGGACGCGCCAACGCTCTCCTCAAAGATTTTCCGCGGGCCGTTTGCCGGAGAAGACAGATGAGAACAAAGACAGTCATCGCAGCCGTCCTCGCGTCCGCGCTCGTCCTTTCAGCGGCGGCGAGCAGCGCCTCGGCCTACCGCGCACACTGGCGCGCGGCCACACCGGATGAGTTGCGAAGAGTCATTCCGGCGCGCGCGCCCGTCGTCAAGGAGAACATCGAGACGGAGTTCCGCACGGCGTCGGGCGTGACCGACGGGCGCGGGCGCTTCATCGCGGGCGTGGTGATGATCACCGCGGGCTACTCGGCGGAAGGCCAATACTCGCACTTCTTCATCACGCAGGCCCCGCTCCGTGTCAGCGACTTCGACCTTCCGCCGGGGCAGTACGTCTTCGGCTACAAGCGCGTTGACGACGACACGATTCACGTCAGCTTCTACCGCGCCGCGAGCGGCGAAGCGGTCGGCGAGGCCGACGCGCGCAAGGGCGGCAGGGCCGTCCGTTCGCTCCTCATCGCGCCGCCCGTCGGAGGCCGCGCGACGATTCAGATCGGTCGCTTCCTGCTCGACTACCGCGTGAACGAATAAGCACGCGAGCGGACGAGTCTTCGACGCCACGCCGCTTCGCATTTCACCAAGTCTCGCCGACGGCGCTTCTTCGCCGGCACGCCCGCGGCAGTTCTTCACCGACTCGTCAAACTAAAGTTTGACTCAGCGCTCCAACTTATCTCCCATGACACGGGCGAGTGTGTTGTGTGGTAATACGCCTTCACGTTCGAGCTTCCCTTTTTGTCCGAGACAGGCGAATCCAGATGAGAAAAAAAATCTTGCGGTTGACTGCCGCGGTCGCAGTCTGCACGGCGCTCCTTCTCTCCCTGCCCCCCGCACGCGCGCAACAACTCGCCGCGGCCACTCTGCGCGGCGTCGTCACCGACCCGAACGGCGCAGTCATCCCCAACGCGACCGTCGAGGCGACCAACACCGCGACCGGCGAGACACGCGAGACGACGACAAACGGCGAAGGTATTTACGTGCTGTCGAATTTGCCGCCGGGCGACTACGAGTTGCGTGTTGAGGCCGCCGGCTTTACACCTAAAGTTTCTAAAGAACCGATCAGACTACAGGTCGGGCAGAGCGTGACGACCAACGTCCCTCTTGATGTCAACCTGAAGGACTCGGTGACTATTGACATCGTCGAGAGGATGCCGCTCGTTGATACCAACACGTCGAAAGTTGATCGCGTGATTGACGAGAAGGAGATCGAGAACCTGCCGCTCAACGGTCGCAACTTCCTCGAACTCGCGCTGCTCACGCCCGGCAACGCGCCCGCGCCGAACTTCGACCCGACGAAGACGAACACGGTCGTCATCTCTTCGGCGGGCCAGATCGGTCGCGGCGGCAGCGTCACGGTTGACGGCGCGGACACGAACGACGACGTTGTCGGCGGCGCTGTGCAGAACATCTCGCAGGATGCCGTCGCGGAGTTTCAGGTCGCGACCAACCGCTTCGACGCGCGCCTCGGTCGCACAGGTTCCGGCGTCGTCAACATCGTGACGAAGGCAGGCACGAACCAACTGCACGGCCTCGCGTCGGTTTATTTTCGCGATAATAAACTTCAAGGCCTGCCCGCGACTTTCGACCGCACGCTCGGCCAGACGCCGCCCTTCGACCGCGAGCAGTATTCGTTCAACCTCGGCGGCCCCGTCAAGAAGGACAAGGCGTTCTTCTTCGGCTCGTTCGAGTACCGCAATCAGGACGGCGCTGTCCTCGTCGGCACGCGCGACACCGTGCGCCGCACCATCACGCGCGGCTTCGCCGATGCGCCGCTGAACGACCTTCTTTCAACCGAGCGTTTCGACTGGAACATCAACCAAAAAAATACGCTGACGCTCCGTTACTCGATTCAGCGCGAGGACGACGTGACGGCCAGCTCGCTCATTCGTTCAATCGGCTCGGCGTCGGAGCGCCAGTCGAGCCGCAATCACACGCAGTCGCTCGCCGCGAGGCACACGGTCACGCTCACGCCGCGCGATCTCAACGAGTTCAACTTCAGCTTCAACACGTTCGAGAACGTCACCGTGCCCGTCACGCCGGGGCCCCAGCTCACGTTTCCGAGCATCCAGGACGGCGCGTCGTTCCGCGTGCCGCAGCAGACCAATCAGAAGCGCTATCAGTTCGCCGACAACTTCACGCACATCGCGGGCAATCACACACTGACCTTCGGCGGCGAAGTCCAGCGCGTGCTCGCCGACTTCAACCTCGGCGTCTTTCAGCGGGGGCGCGTCGAACTCATCGAAGACTTCCCAGACTTCGACCGCAACGGCGACGGGCGCGTTGACGATGGCGACCTCCTGTTCGCCGTCACGCTCCGCAGCGGCGTGCCCACCCGTCCGCTCGTCATCCCCGACGCGAACAACTCCTACATCGCCGGCTACGCGCAGGACGACTGGCGAGTCTCGCCGCGCCTGACCCTCAACCTCGGCCTGCGCTACGAACTCGACACCGACGTGAAGAACGTCAGCCGCTACCCCGGCGACATCAACCCGCTCGTGCTCCCGTTCCTGCACGGCGACCGCCACGCCGACAAAAATAATTTCGCGCCGCGCGTCGGCTTCAACTGGGCCACGTCCGACGGTCGCACGTCGCTTCACGGCGGCTACGGAATCTACTACGACCGCGTCACTCTTGAGATCGAGTCCCTTGAGCGCGGACTCGACGGTCGCTCGCTCCCCATCGAGGTGCGCGCCGGGAACGTCTTCTTCATCCCCGGCCCTTGCCTCTTCGACCCGACGTGCGGGCAGTTCCCGCCGCCAGCGCCGACGCTCGCCAACCCTTTCACCGGCTTCGTCCTTCCCGGGGCGGGCGCGGGCGGCATCAACATCATTGACAACGGTATGCAGAACCCGATGGTTCAGCAGTTCAACGTCGGCTTCCAGCGCGAGTTCGCGCGCGACTTCGTGGTGCGCGCCGACTACCTCCACGACTTCGGCACGCACTTCATCATCGGTCGAACCATCGGCCAGGTCTTCAACCCCGTCGTCGGCGGCCCCGACCTCGTCAAGAACCTTGAGTCGAGCGTCAAGACGAAGTACGACGGACTGCTCTTGAGCGTCGAGAAGCGTTACGCCCGACGCTACCAACTGCGCGCCTCGTACACGCTTTCCAAGTCTTTCAACTACGCGAACGACGACCAGATTCCCTTCTCGAACGGCCCGCTCAACTCGAACGACCTGCAACTCGAATACGGCCCCACGCCGAACGACCAGCGCCACCGCTTCACCTTCGCGGGCGTGTTCGATGCGCCTTACGGAATCCGCCTCGCGCCGCTCTGGACGCTCGCGTCGGGCGTGCCGATGGACATCCTTCTGCCCGACGGAAGCTCGCGCATCCCCACGTTGCAGCGCAACGCCGGAGGCCGCCTCTTCCACACGGCGGCGCAGCTTAACAACTTCATCACGCAACTGAACGCCGCGGGCGGAGTGCCCGGAGTGGGACTGCTTCCGCTCGTCAGCCCCGACGCGAGATTCACGGACAACTTCAATTCGTTCGACCTGCGCGTCACGCGCCCCATCAAGATCAAGGAGCGCGTGACGGTCGAGCCGATTGCCGAAGTCTTCAACCTCTTCAACGTGACGAACGTCCTCGGCGTCTCGAACGTCAACTACTCCGGCTTCTCGAACGTGCTCGTGCGCGACAGCAACGACCCGACGAGCGCGGGCTTCCTGCGCTCGTCGAGCTTCGGTCGGCCCGTGACGACCGCGGGCGGCGTCTTCGGCTCCGGCGGCCCGCGCGCTTTCCAGTTCGCCGCGCGTGTGACATTCTGAACGCGCGAAAGAAATCCTGAGCCGCAGCTTTCGAGAAGCACTTGGGCGAACGAAGCGAACTCAAAAGACAGATCGGACTCGCGACGGCGACCGCGCTCGTCGTCGGCGAGGTCGTGGGCGTCGGCATTTTTCTCACGCCCGCGCAGATGACGAAGGCGCTCGGCTCGCCCTTCTGGGTGCTTGCGGTCTGGCTCGTCGCGGGTCTGATGGCGCTGTGCGGCGCGCTCTGCTTCGGCGAGCTTGCGGCGCGGAGGCCCGAAGCCGGCGGCGGCTACGTTTACCTGCGCGACGCGTACGGCGAGCCGCTCGCTTTTCTCTACGGCTGGATGGGCCTGCTCGTGATTGACCCCGGACTCACGGCCACGCTCGCCGTCGGCGCGGCGTCTTACGTCGGCTACGCGCTCGGACTTTCGCACCCGGTCATGACCGCGCTGGCCGTCTCGCTCATCGTCGTGATAGCGGCGGTCAACGTGCGCGGCGTGCGTCTCGGCGGTTGGCTCGTGCGCTGGCTGACCGTTTTGAAGCTCGCGGTTCTGCTCTTCATCGTGGCGTGGGGCTTCGGACTGCGGCTCGGCGACTGGGCACACTTCACGCCGTTCGTCGCGCAGCGCGAAGGCTCGATGCCGCTCGGCGGCGCGCTCGCCGTCGCGTTCGTCTCGGCCTTCTTCTCGTTCGGCGGTTGGTGGGATTTAAGTAAGCTCGGCGGCGAGGTGCGCGACCCGGCGCGGACGCTGCCGCGCGCGTACACTTACGGCCTCGCCGTCGTCGCCGCCGTGTACGTCCTGACGAGCGCGGCCTTCGTCTATCTCGTCCCAGCCGAGCGCGTCACTTCGGGCGAGGCTTTCGCGGCGCAAGCGGGCGAGGCTTTGTTCGGACGCACCGGCGCGTTCGTCTTCACCTTCGTCGTCGTCGTCGCGGTGACGGGGAGCCTCGCGTCGTTCACGATGGCCGCGCCGCGCGTCTATTTCGCGATGGCGCGCGACCGGGTCTTCCTGCGTTCGGTCGCGCGCCTGCACCCGCGCTTCGACACGCCCGCGCGCGCAATCATCATTCAGGCGGCGCTCGCCGCGCTGCTCGTCCTGCTCGGAAACTTTAGCGACATCATCGCCTACTTCTTCTTCGCCGCCGTGCTGTTTATCGCCGTGGCCGTCGCTGGGCTGTTCGTCCTGCGGCGCAACAACCCGGCGGCGTCCTTCATGACTCCGCTCTACCCGACGACACCGATCCTGTTCCTGCTTCTGAGCGCGCTGCTTCTCTTCCTGCTCGCGAGCCAGAGTCCGAAGCAGGCATTCTTAGGCGTCGGCGTGGTGGCGCTCGGACTGCCGTTTTATTACCTCGTCTTCCGCCGCACAGGCGCGGACGCCAAAGACGAGACGGAGGAATCGCAAACATGACATGGATCAAGACCGTTCCCATCGAGGAAGCCGACGAACGCTTGCGCCACGCGATGGAAGCGCAGCGCGACTTTTACCCGATTGAATACGCGACGCCCGTGCATCCCGTCGGCGACGGAGAGACTTCGGGGATCGTCGCCTCGCACAGTCTCATCCCCGACGCGCTATTCCACGCGTTCGCCACCTTCGGCTCGCTCATGTCGCCCGACCTGCCGCTC
>DASRCS010000149.1:0-21482 GCA_035652995.1 Pyrinomonadaceae bacterium | reverse complement strand
AGGCGGCGAGCGCCTCGTCCAAACGCCCCATCGCCTTCAGCACTTCCGCCCGCCCGTTCTTCGCGATCACGCCCGCTCCGAAAGACTCGGCTTGCTCATAAGCCTTTAACGCATCGGCGAGTCTATGCATTTTCAATAGTGCGTCAGCGTATTGAGTCCAAGACCAGTCATCGTCTGGGACTATCTGGATGGCGCGCTCGGTCAACTCAAGTTGAAGAGAATAAATGCCGAGGGCTTTTGCTTCGGTAGCCAGATTGCATAAAGTTTTGGCCGCGTTTATGGGCCTCGTGGTCTCTAACTGATAGTCAATTACTTGGTTTGTGATTTTGCGGGCGAAGGCGAAGTTCCGTTGTTGCATCGCTTCGACGATAAGGTCTATCTGACGTTGAACTTTATTCAGTTCTTCCTCGGCGGTTCCGCGTCTGCGCCGCGCGTGCCGCCTTCCGCGTCGTTGTGATGATTCCTCTAAAAAGTCGTCAACCTCATGTGTGACGCGCGGGACGGTGGCGTGCAAGCGGAAAGGGCTTGCCCATTGTTGCAGGACTTCCCTGTCGTTTTTTAGGGAGGCGACGGATGGGTTAAGTCTTGCTCGAAGGATAAACTCGTCAACGTGGGCGCGCGGGCCGCTGGCTGCTTCGACGGCGAGTTTGCGGAAGAGTCCTTCGCGGACGGCTGTGCGCTGAAACTCCGTCTTCTCTTCGTCGCCGCCGAAGAGCGTCGTCGGGAGGGCATCCCACGCCACGCAGACGGCGCGGATCGAGGGTTGGTAGCCTTCGAGGAGTTGCAGCGTGACCGAAAGCTTCGGCAGACGCCCGCCCGCGCAACGCAACAGAGCGCCCGCAATGTCGGAGGCGGCTGGAAGCGTCCTGCCGTACAGAATGTTCTCCAGGTATTCGACGACCGGAGGGTCGGACAGAAGGCGCTCAAGCTCGACCGCCGCATCGTCGCGCACGTCGCCGGTCAACTCCGGGTCGAAGAGGATGAGGGCGAGGTCGAGCGCGGAGGCTTGGTTGAAGGCGAGGTCGAGCTGTCGCGCGGCCTCGGCGCGATCCACGTGCTCTAGGAACTGCACGTCGGGGGCTTCGCCGAAGAGCAGGCGCAGGTCGGCGGGTTGGCGGGGCAGAAGCGTGGCTGGGTCTTCAACGTCGAATGACGACAAGACCTCTCCTTCGACCAGTAATGCGACTCCGGCTCGCCCGGAGATGATGGCATCCATCGCTTCACCCAAACGTCACGCCGAATTTCGCCAGTCGTTGCTTGTTCGCCCGGTTGGTAATTTCGCGCGCCGTGCGGCTCGTGGGCTTATTGAAAGAAACACGCTCCACAGTCCGAATCGTCATCGGCCCCCAGACGTGCACCTCCACGAAATCATCCTCTTCCGGCCTGGGGCCTTGACGGAGCAGGAGACCTGAGTATGCGTCCGGCGTCGTCGCCCCGTCAATCCCGCCGGCGAGCTTGGCTACACACAGTTTCCCACGTTCGCCCCAAGTCGCGCGATAGCCTCGCGGCAGGCGGGTCTCCTCGTCAATGCCGGTCTTGAAATGCTTCGAGAAGAAGAGGAGGGAGTTTTCCTCGAAGGCCGAGGCGCGGTGCTCGATCATTTCCGTCCGCAGAACGATGAAGCATTCTCCGTAGCCGGGCAGCCCCTTCCCGTCGAGCGTGAGCGCCGCGAAACGGATTTTATCTTTGTAGTAGGGGAAGAGAGTCTCGTCGGCTGCGGGGCGGAGGGCGTCCCACTTGTTACCCGAAGGGAACCTGATGCCGGCCTCAATCAACTCGTAAAACGAAGCGTACCCCTCCCTGTCGCTCGTGGAGAGCCGTTGGAGTTCTCCTGCGGGGCGCGCGATGACGGCGCGCGTGTTTGAAACTTCTGCCTCGAAGCTTTCGACCGCACGCAAGGCTTCCGCGCCGCGCGACCGAGCCGCAAGCTTGGCCGCCTCGTAACGCCGCTCAAGTGCGGCGACTTCTTCGCGGTCTTCGGCAGTGACGACGTTCCCGTAGAGCGCGGGTCGGGCGCAGTGCGGGCAGTGTGGTTTTGAGATGTGGAAGTCGTGGCCGCAATAGCCGCAGGGTCTTATTTGTGACACGCTTTTAGACTCCGGTGAGATGGCGCGTGTCGTTAAGCGCTAACACGCGAAGGAAGCCGTCTGCGCGAAGCTCGACGCGTGTAATACCACAATTGGCAGAGGTAATCCAGACTGGCCGCAGACGCGGCGCGTCGAGCGCGCCCATCAGGTGCAGGGCGAGGATGCAGATTGTTCCCGTGTGTGAGAAGACAGCGATTGTGCCGCCGACGTTTTGTTCAATCGCGCGGTCGAGTTCCGCCGAGGCGCGGTCGAGAAGTTGGCGGTAGCTCTCGCCGCCGAGAAGGACGTGATCGAAGTCGCGGCGCAGCAGCGCGGCGTACTCTTCGGGGAAGGCTTCCGCCGCGTCCTCGAAGGTCAGACCTTCCATGCGCCCGACGCTGCGCTCGCGGAAGGCGCGCGTGCGTTTGAGTTCGAGTCCGGCTTCGCGCGCGAGCGGCTCGGCGGTCTGCACGGCGCGCAGCAGGTCGCTCGAATAGATCGCCGTCACGCCCTCGCGCGCGAGCGCACGCGCCGTCGCCTCGGCCTGCTCGACGCCGAGTTCGCTCAGAGGCGTCGGCGAGTGCCCGCCGAATCGCCGCTCGGCGTTGCCTTGCGACTGGCCGTGCCGGACGAGCAGGATGCGCGTCGCCGTCGTGCTCATGTCTTTAAGTCTTAGTGTGAGACGCTCGCGTCAGCGGGCATCTTGTACATGTCGGACATCCCCTTCGCGTAGTCGGCGATGGGCGGGAGGCCTAGCTCCTTGCGGCGCTCGTCGAGGTGCGCGGGGTCAACCGTCGGCGCGAGGACGAACTTGCCGCCGACGAGGTCGAACTTCGTGCCGTAGATTTGCGGCTTGCCTTCGGCGGCGAGGATCGTATCGGTCAGCGAGGCGAAGGCTTCCGGCGGCACTTCGCCTCGCCGGAATGCGCGTTTGATGTAAGGGAGCGACCGCTTCTTCAGGCCGAGAGACGGGCTGTGGATGACCATGACGAAGGCCGCGAACGCGCCGTCCTTGCCGACGAGCGACACGGAGGGGAAGCCGTACCGCCTGAAGATTTCGTTCAGCCGCTTCGTGTTCGCCGCGTCCGTCTCGTTCAGCTTTTTCGTCTGGTCTTCGTTGACCCACTTGCCCGTCCCCATCGGCGCGCGTGCGGCCTGATCCGCTTCGTACATTTTCAAAAGCTCCTGCCGCAACGCCTCGTTCTTCGGAGGTCGCGGCGCGGAGGCTTCCCCGGTTTGAGACGGCTGCGTTTGAGGAGTCCGCGCGGGCGCGGGCAGGGCGGCGCACGGGAGCGCCGCGCAGAGTGAGAGCGTGCGGAGTGTTGCGAGGTTCATGTCAGTTCTTCCGTCTAGGCCGCGACCGTCTCGGCCTTCAGCTTCTCGGCCTGATAGTGCGTGACGAGCGCGTTGATGATTTCGTCGAGCGCGCCTTCCATGATGAGGTCGAGTTGGTGGATGGTGAGGCCGATGCGGTGGTCTGTGACGCGGTTCTCTTTGAAGTTGTAGGTGCGAATCTTCTCGGAGCGGTCGCCGCTGCCGACCATCGAGCGGCGCTCGCTCGCCAGAGCCTCGTGCTGCTTCTGCTCTTCGAGTTCCTGAAGGCGCGCGCGCAGGACTCGCATCGCCTTCTCGCGGTTCTTGATCTGCGACTTCTCGTCCTGCATCGAGACGACAAGGCCGGTCGGCATGTGCGTGATGCGAACCGCCGAGTAGGTCGTGTTCACGCTCTGGCCGCCGGGGCCGGACGAGCAGAAGGTGTCTATGCGGAGGTCGTTGGGGTTGATCTTCACGTCAACCTCTTCGGCTTCGGGCAGCACCGCGACGGTGACGGCGGAAGTGTGTATGCGCCCGCTCGTCTCGGTCTGCGGCACGCGCTGGACGCGGTGGACGCCCGACTCGTGCTTGAGCTTGGAATAGACCTTGTCGCCCTCGATCATCGCGATGGCCTCTTTGATGCCGCCGATGCCCGACTCCGAGGCGTCGAGAATCTCCATGCGCCAGCCGTGGCGTTCGGCGTAGCGCGCGTACATCCGAAGCATCTCGGCGGCGAACAGGGTCGCCTCGTCGCCGCCCGTGCCGGCGCGGATTTCGAGGATGACGTTCTTCTCGTCGTTCGGGTCGCGCGGGAGCAGGAGTATCCGCAGGGCTTCTTCGGCCTGTTCGAGACGCGCTTCGAGCGTCAGCATCTCGGCGCGCGCAAGCTCGCGCATCTCCTCGTCGTCCGCGGAGTCGAAAAGCTCCTTCGCGCCCGCGAGTTCCGACTTGAGCTGTCGCCACTCGCGGTACTTCGAGACGACCTCGCCCAAGGAGCGGTGCTGCTTGTTGAGCTTCGCGTAGTTCGCGGGGTCGGAGAAGACTTCCGGCGAAGAGAGTTCTTCGGTCAGGGCCTCGTAGCGCGCTTCGATCTGTTCGAGTTTTTCAAGCATGGTGACTTTTTAGTGCGGGTGAAAAGCTTTAACCACAGAGGGCACAGAGGACTTCACGAAGGACACAAAGGATTTCTCTGTGTCCTCTGTGAAGACCTTTGTGCCTTCCGTGGTTAATCATTACTTCACCACCAAAATAGTTCTTCAAGACAGAGGCGCGACCGCCTCCTCGCCGGGCTGCGGCTCAAGCTTCAACGATTCTTTGAGCGCGACGAGCGCGACTTCGAGTTGGCCGTCGTCCGGCTCTTTGGTCGTGATGTTTTGCAGCCAGACGCCGGGGAGCGTAATCAACTTAAAGACGAAGCCGCCCTCCTTCTTCGCCGACAGGCGGATGATCTCGTAGGAGAGTCCGGCGACGACGGGGATGAGCGCGACGCGCACGGCGATGTTGTAGGCGAACGAGCTGAAGGCGACGACGGAGAACAGAACGATTGAGACGAGCATGACGACCATCAGGAAGCTCGTCCCGCAGCGCGGATGCTGGCGCGGCTGCGGTCGCGCGTTCTCGACCGTCAAGGGAAGCCCCGCCTCCCAGGTGAAGACCGTCTTATGTTCCGCGCCGTGGTACTCGAAGACGCGGCGGATGTCTTTCGCGAGCGAGAAGCTGAAGATCATCGTCAGGAAGATCGCCATGCGAATCAGACCGTCAATCAGGTTGAACGTGACGTTCGGCTTCACGGGCTTCAGGTAGCCGCGCGCCGTGTGAAACGCGCGCGTGTACCATGCTTCGCTCTGCGCCGGTTCGCCCGTCGTCTGTGCTGAGTTCGTCGCGGCCTGCGTCTGTTGCGCGCTCGTCGTCTCTGCCGTCTGTGCGTTGCGGTCGGCCCAGCCCATGCCGACGAAGATGGCGTTCGTGAGGATGAGCGGCGCGACGACGAAGAGCAGGACGTTGAAGATGAGAGCGAAGGCAATCGAGCCGAAGGCCGCGGCGGAGCCGCGCTTCAACTCCTCTTCGGGACTCTTCTTCGTCGGCACGGGGAAGAGTCCGGGCACGCCGCCGGTGATTCCCGCGAAGTCGCCCTCGCCCTCGACGACCGCGGGCGTGAGCGCGACCTCGACCTCCTTGACCTCTTCCGCCTCGTTGAACGCCTCGCCCGCCGAGTAGTTCAGAGCCTTGATGCCGAGCGCCATTGACTGCACGAGCACCGCCGCGCCGCGCAGCACCGGCAGCTTCAAAGCCGGGTAGCTGTCGCTCCACTTCGGCAGGCGCGCGCCCGTGTGCGTGATCGTGCCGTCGGGCCGTCGCACGGCGATGGCGTAGGCCGAGGGCGTCCGCATCATCACGCCTTCGATGACGGCCTGGCCGCCGACAATCAGGTCTTTCTCGTTCGCGCTCACGTCTCTTCCTTTCGTCAGAGTCTGGAGTCTGGAGTCTCGGAGCCTGGAGTCGAAAGCCAATTCGTCTTGACTCACGACTTCAGACTTTCAAAGTAAAACGCCGACCACTCGTTTCGGCTGTCTTTCGTGAATCCCTTTCGGGAGGAAGAAAGACGTGTGCCGCGACGCGAGCGTCGGCGTCTAGGTTTTGTCGGCTAATACTGGCGGCGTTGAATCGGTGTCATCGCGCTGCCCGTTGAACTTCAGGCGTTCGCGCCTTCGGTCGTCGCCTCGGCGGGCGCAGCCGTCTTCCTGCCATAGCGCTTGTTGAACCGGTCAACGCGACCGGCGGTGTCCACAAGCTTCTGCTTGCCCGTGAAGAACGGGTGGCACTCCGAGCAGATTTCGACGTTGATGTCGTCCTTCTTCGTCGAGCGCGTCGTGAAGGAGTTGCCACAGGCGCAGTGGACGTTGATGTCGTGGTAGTCGGGGTGGATTCCTTGCTTCATCTCTTTTCCTCTTCCGTAGGCGAGCCGCGGGCGCTCTTAAACAAAGTCACATGATACGTGCCTGTCTCGCGCACGGTCAAGCCGCGCAAAGGCTTGGATGCGCGAGAGGCCGATGCGATTGCTCGCCGCGGAAAGCGCGTGCGCGGGGCGCAGAAAGTTTGTTGACACCCGCGCAAATCGCGTGTTACAAAACGCGGCGTACACGCCTTCGTAAAGCTTTCAGTTTTCGCATCTTGAAAGTTACTCAAGCGCATTCATAAGCGGGCGGTGGCGAAATCAATTCCCTGCGCGTCCACGCCCGACAGAGCCGAACCAGGACGCGATGACGGACGAACCGAAAACCCCCCCGCCCGATTCCAGCGACCCCCAAGCGTCCGGCAGCGACGACAGAGCCAGCGCGTCCGAACCCGCGCCGAAGCCCAAGGCCCCGAACGCGCCGCCGCCCAACGAGACTCCCGAAGAGAAGAAGGCCCGCCTCGAACGAATCATCGCCGAAGCCAAGGCCAAGAAGGAGGCAGCCGCCGCAGCCGCTCAGGCCGAAGGCGGCGAGCCGAAACCGTCGGCTGGCGTTGAGTCGGCTGCGACGAAAGGCACTGAGCCGTCGGCGAAGGGCGCTTCGCAAGCTGACGCCGAGCGCGCCGCGAAGATCGCCGAGGCGAAGGCGCGCGCGGCAGCTTTGAAAGAGGCCGCCGCCGCGAAAGCCTCGGCGACTCCGGGCGAGGCGAAGCCGCCCGCGACTCCCGCCGACGCAAAGACTCCGGCAGCGCCCGGCGCGAAGCCTGCTGCCGCCGCGGCGGGTGCGCCGAAGCCGCCCGTCAAGAAGAAGGAGGAAGGGCCGAAGCCGGCGGACGCTTCAGACCACCCGCTCGTCAAACGCCTGCGCGCGAAGCTCGGCGACGCGGTGACGGGCGCGTTCACTTTCCTCGGCCAGCTTTCGATTCACGTCCGCGCAGGCTCAGTCGTCGAAGCCTGCCGCGCGCTCCGCGACGACGACGAGACGCCTTTCAACTACCTGAGCGACCTGACCTGCGTCCACTGGCCCGAACGCGAGGACGAGCCGTTCGAGCTGGTCTATAACCTCTATTCGATCCCGAAGAACGAGCGCGTGCGCCTGAAGGCCCCGGCGGGCGACGAAGGCATCGAGAGCGTCACCGGCGTGTGGCCCGCGGCGAACTGGATGGAGCGCGAGGTCTATGACCTGTTCGGCGTGCGTTTCCGTGGTCACCCGGACTTGCGTCGTCTGCTTCTGCCGAAGGACTGGGACGGGCATCCGCTCAGGAAAGATTATCCGCTCGAGTTCATGGAGAACGAGTGGACGACGCGCCACCTGCCGGAGTTCACGGACGTGCAGCGCGAGCAACTTCAGCAGCGACGCGCCTACGGACTCGAAATCCTGCAAACGCCCGACGAGCGACGCATCCGCGAAATCTTCCGCGACGGGCGCGACCCGCTGCCGAAGGAGCACAAGTAAGCCGCCGGGCGAAGGAGCGAAGAGCAAAAGGGATGCACCCGAAAGACCTCGCCGCCAAATACGAAGTGAAGGTCTTCGACGGCACGGCAGCCGCCGAAGCCGCAGGGTTCCAATTGGGCCGGCGCATGGCCCCGCGCAACGTCTGGAACCGCGACAGCGCCGCCTCCGCCATACTTTATGACTTAATCAGCAAGCGCAAGCGCGGCGAAGTCTCCGACATCGCGCTCGTTCTCGAAATTAACAGCGTCACCGGCGCATTTAAGAAAGTTGAGGCGGCTGCTCCTGCACAGCCCGAAGCCAGCGCATGAAGCGATACGTTTTCTACATCATCGCCGCGTTGCTAACCTTCGCCATCGGCGTTTCGGGCGCGTCGTTGTTCGACAGCTTGACGGCGGCTTGGTTGGATCGAGTCGAGCATTTCATCTGCGCCTCGCTCACGCTCGCGTCGAGCGTTGTCTGTTTCATTCAGGCTTTTCATCACCCGCGCGGTTTGCGCCGTAGCGTCTCGTACAACTTGGTCATGTTGTCGTTGAGCGCGGCGCTGTTTATCGTCGGCTTTGTCTTGTTCTTCGGAATACTGGTCATCTCATTCAGTTAGTTTATGCACCAAGTAGAAGTCGCCACAACGCAGGAGACGCTGCTCGACAACCCCGAAATGGTCTTGAACATGGGGCCGCAGCACCCGTCCACGCACGGCGTGCTGAGAGTCGTCCTGCGCCTGGACGGCGAGACCGTCATTGACCTCGACTGCGACATCGGATTCCTCCACCGCGGCATGGAGAAGATCGCGGAGAATCGTCTGTACCCGATGATCGCGCCGTACTGGGACAGGCTCGACTACATCGCCGCCGTGTCGAACGGGCTGGTCTGGGTCGAGACGGTCGAGCAGGCGTTGGGCCTCGAAATCCCGCCGCGCGCGCACTACGTCCGCACGATCCTGACGGAGCTGAACCGCATCGCCTCGCACCTGCTCTGGCTCGCCACGCACGCGCTCGACATCGGCGCGTTCACCGTCCTGCTCTGGGCTTTGCGCGAGCGCGAGGAGATTCTCAAAATCTTCGAGCAGCAGTTCGGCGCGCGCTTGACGTGCCACGCGTGGCGCATCGGCGGGATGCCGAATGACGCCTACGAGGGTTTCACCGAAGACGTGCAGCGCTTCGTTGACAACTTCCCGAAGCGCATGGGGGAGTACGAGACGCTTCTGTCGGAGAATCGCATCTGGCTCGGTCGAACGGTCGGCATCGGCGTCATCTCGGCGGAGGACGCAATCGCCATCGGGCTTTCCGGCCCTGCGCTCCGAGGCTCAGGCGTCGCGTGGGACATACGCAAAAGCCGTCCATACGCCGCCTACGCCGACGTGGATTTCGAGATTCCCGTCGGCGAGAACGGCGACACGTATGATCGTTACCTCGTCCGACTCGAAGAGATGCGGCAGTCGCGCCGCATCGTCCAGCAGGCTTTGAAGAAGTTGCCCGACGGCCCCGTCAACGCCAAAATCCCGAAGGTCATCAAGCCGCCCGCGGGCGACTACTACCACTCGATTGAAGGGCCTAAGGGCGAGATCGGCTGCTACCTCGTCAGCGACGGCACGAGCCGACCGTACCGCGTGCGCGTCCGACCGCCGTGCCTGATAAACCTTCAGGCGCTCCGCCAGATGTGCATCGGCCACCTCGTCGCCGACGTGGTCGCCATCATCGGCACGCTCGACATCGTGCTCGGCGAGATTGATAGGTAGCTGTTAGAGGCTGTTTTGAAATGCGGTTTGCCGCGCCTCCGGCGCAGAAAGCGATTTGCAAAGCAGCTGACAGCTTCAAAGCAATGCGACAGGAACTCTCAGACATCATCGCCTTCCTCGAAGAGACGCCCGAAGCCGTGCGGCGTCTGCGCGAAGGGCTGGTCGCCGACGACTTGAGGATGAGGGCCGACGGCGGCGGCTTCTCCTTCGTCGAGCACGTCTGCCACCTGCGCGACATCGAGCGCGAAGGCTACGGCGCGCGCATCGAGAGAATTCTGAATGAGGAGACGCCGAGCCTCCCAGACCTGAAGGGCGCGCGCCTCGCGTTAGAGCGTCGCTACGGCGAGCAGAGTTTCGACGACGGCCTCGAAGCCTTCGCCGAAGCGCGCGCGCGCAATCTCTCCGCGCTCAAGGGCGCGACGGACGAGCAGTTGGCCCGCAGCGGCGTGCTTGAGGGCGCGGGCGAGGTGACGCTCGCGCGCCTCGCGTCGCTCATGTACGAGCACGACCGCGGACACCGAGAGGAGCTGCGCGCTTTGCGCGAGCAGTTGACGGCGGGGAGGGGGGCCGCGGCGTGAACGTGATACGCCTTCCCGTTCAGAAGATGACGCGCGACGCGTTCGCGCCCTTCGGCGTGCTGCTCGACCGGCGCGGCTCCGTGGACATTGACATCGGCATGGGCGTGCCGAGCATCACGGGCGCGACCGCCGACCCGCGCCTCTTCCAGTTCGAGTTCATGGCGCGGCACAAACACACGATGCAGGTCTTCTCGCCGCTCGCCTCTTCGCAGGCGATCATCTGCGTCGCGCCGCCGAACGGCCTGGACGCGCCCGACGTTGACAGGGTCGTCGCCTTCAAGGTCGAAGGCCGACTCCCTTACGCCTACTTCCGCGGCACGTGGCACACGCCGCCCTTCGCCCTCGGCGAGTGGTACTCGTACCTCGTCGTTGACCGCAAGGGCACGCTCGAAGACGACTGGGAACTCGTTGACCTGAAGACGACGCGCGGCTGCACGTTCGAGATTGACGTTTAGAAATCGCCGTGGCTCGGTCGCAAACATGGAAAGGCTGTAGGCGATGAAACCAAAAGTTTTTATTGGCTCGTCATCAAAGAGTCTCGACATCGCATACGAAATACAGGAGCAACTGGCCGATGCCGCTGTCGTGGTCGTTTGGAAGCACTTGTTTGAACTGTCGAACTATACTTTGGAGAGTCTTATTCAATATTCGAAGGAGTATGACTTTGGCGTCTTTATATTCGCAGCGGACGACATGGTAGAGATGAACGGGGAAAGACTGCTGACAGCGAGGGACAACGTCGTCTTCGAGCTGGGGTTGTTCGTCGGTAGGCTAGGGCGCGACAGAAGCTTTCTAGTGACGCAAGAGACGCCGGAAAAACTCCATCTGCCCGGCGACCTGGAAGGTCTCAATAGGGCAACTTTCAACCTTGAACTCCCCCCGGGCAGGCAAATAAGTAACGCGTCGCCAGAGTTGATTAAAGGAGCGCTGGGGCCAGCGTGCTCAAAGATACGTAAGCTCGTCAAGGCCAAGAGCACGAACGACGAACAAATAACACCCCTTTCTGGAGGGATGGTTTACATACTCCGGCACTTGGAGCGGCACGGGCATGCGCTAAGAGACCTTGCCCGCGTGCTCGCCTATTTCCAGACGGGAAAGACATTGGAAGAGTTTGAGGGCGGGGAACTGAAAGCCTGGATCAAGGCTGCCCAGTACGCATGCCAGTGCCTCTTTGCCCTCGGACTCGTTAATAAGTACGGCGGTGATGAGTACGTCATAAATGGCTTGGGAGAAAAGTTACTCCGCTCGGAAAAGATGGCAAAGCTTCACGGCAACACACTTAAAAAAAAGCTGATGAAGGAATTGCCTGGTCGTTATGGGTCATGATGTCGCGGCGTATCGGAATCTCTGCGACTCCCGCGCGCAAAACCTATGGTTAAACTGATGCTATTCGCGCCGCCGAACATGATTGACGACCTGCTGCTGAAGCTGTTCAGCCAGGAGACGGTGAACTTCGTCGTGTGGCCGTTCATACAGATCGGCGCGGTTGTCACGCTGGTCGCGGTGTGGGCGCTGTACGCGAGCTACCTGGAGCGGAAGATTTCCGCGTTCATGCAGGCGCGTCTGGGGCCGATGCGCGTCGGCAAGTGGGGACTGTTGCAGCCCATCGCCGACGCCGTCAAGCTCCTGACGAAAGAAGACCTGATGCCGGAGAACGCCGACCCGTACATCTTCCGCTACGCGCCCTACATCTCCGTCGCCGCGACCTTCATCACCTTCGCCGTCATCCCGTTCGCGCCGAACTGGGGCGTCATCACGGACGTGAACATCGGGCTGCTGCTCGTCCTCGCGATCTCCTCGGTCGGCGTGCTGGCGCTCATACTCGCGGGCTGGTCTTCCAACTCGAAGTATGCGCTGCTCGGCGGCCTTCGGTCGTCGGCGCAGATGGTCTCTTACGAAGTCTCGATGGGGCTGTCGCTCATCGGCGCGCTGATGTTCGCGCGCACGCTCTCGCTTTCGGGGATCACGGCGGCGCAGGCTTCCGACTCGATCTGGTTCTTCCTCTACCAGCCGCTCGCGCTCGCCCTCTTTCTCGTCAGCGGCATCGCCGAGAACAACCGCGCGCCGTTCGACCTGCCCGAAGCCGAGTCGGAACTCGTCGCCGGATTTCACACCGAGTATTCGGGGATGCGTTGGTCGCTCTTCTTCATGGCCGAGTACGCGGCGATGGTCGTCGTCGCCGGAGTCGCGACGACGCTGTTTCTCGGCGGCTGGTATTTTCCGGGCGTCTATTATGTGACGTTCAAGCTGGCCGGCTCGCCGAACCTGTACATCATCGCGAGCCTCTTGGTCTTCATCGTCAAGTGCGGAATACTGCTCTACGTTTATTTCTGGCTGCGCTGGACGTTCCCGCGCTACCGCTACGACCAGTTGATGGACTTGGGCTGGAAGTGGCTCATCCCCGCGTCGCTCCTGAACATCGTGTGGACGGCGCTGACGATCTTCGTCGTGCAGGCGCTCGACGGCTGGCGCGGGATGAAGACGATTGACTCGCTCACGCGCGGGCTGAACCTGACGGCGACGGGCAAGGGAATTGCGATAGCGTTCGGCTGGCTGGGGCTTCTCATCGCCGCGGTCTTCCTCGCCCTACTCAACCACCGCTCGCGCGACTTCAACCTCAAGACGCAGCGCCGCCAGGTCAGACTCGTTGACGTGCCGAAGGGCAAGCCCGCGGTGGCGGCGACCGCGGCGACCAAAGGATGATTGAAAAGTGATGAGTGATGAGTGATGGGTGATGAGTTAAAGCGAACTGCCTTCGACTCATCACTCATCACTCGGAGATGGATATGCCACTGGTTAAAGTTCCGCAGCCGACGTGGAAGGAGCGCCTCAAGCGCTTCTTCCTCGCGGACATGTTCAAGGGGATGTGGCTGACGTTGAAGTACAACGTCGGCGCGCTGACGGACAAGGATTCCGTGAGCGGCTTCGGCATCTACACCGAGCAGTACCCGCTCGTGCGCCCCGTCGTCGCGCCGCGCTTCCACGGAGCGCCGCGGCTGAACATGGACCCGGAGACGCACGAGTCTCTGTGCATCGCCTGCAACCTCTGCGCGCTCGCGTGCCCCGAAGACTGCATTGACGTGATCCCGATGGACATCGAGGTCATGGTCGCGGGCAAGCCGCGCAAGAAGAAAGTCCTCGACGAGTTCATCTTCGACACCTCGCGCTGCATGTTCTGCGCGCTCTGCCAGGAGGCTTGCCCGACCGCGTGCCTTGAGTTGACGCAGGAGTTCGAGCTTGCCACCTACTCGCGCGCGGGCTTCGTCTGGAACCGGGAGATGTTGGAGCAGGGGCGCGAGTCGAAGAAATTCGAGGCGTGAGAGCAGTTTTCAGTTTCCAGAAGGAGCGACTTCATATGCCGCCCGTCTGAAAATGAAAGGCTGAAAACTGAAAACCGAAAACTATGGTTTTACAAGGCTGGGAAAGCGTCTTCTTCTGGGTCTTCGCGCTGGCGGCGCTGGTCGCGGCGCTGCTGACCGTGATGGCGCGCAACGCCGTGCACTCGGCGCTGTTTCTGATCTCGACGCTCGTGTCGGTGGCGGCGCTCTTCGTGCTGCTCGGCGCGGAGTTCATCGCGGGCGTTCAGATACTCGTCTATGTCGGCGGCGTGATGGTCTTGTTCCTGTTCGTCATCATGCTGGTCAACGTCTCGGCGGAGGAGCGCGGGCGCGAGGAGCTTTTCAACCGACCGGCGCAGACGACCGCGGCGGTCTGCTTCGCGGCGCTGCTCGTGTTGGGGCTGTTCTGGGCCGTCAACAAGTCCGGGTCGAAGTTCGCTCCGGCCACGAACTCCGAAGGCCAAGCCGTGGCGCAGTCCGGCGGCGTGCGCGAAGCACTGCTCAGGCCGGCGGCGACGGGCGTGGCGAAGATTTCCGAGGACACGCAGACCGTGGGCGGGAGCCTTTATCGCTACGGCGGGCTGCCGTTCGAGATCGCGAGCGTGCTTCTGCTCGTCGCCATCGTCGGCTCGGTTCTGCTCGCGCGCACGCCGAAGCAGGAGGCCGCGACGGACGACCTCGACCCGCTCGTGGTCGAAGAGTTCGAGACGACCGGCGAACTGACGCCCGAAGAAGTCGAAGAGGCGCAGCACGCGCACGAGGTTCAGGTGTGAGGCGGGCGCTCAAAGGTTAGGCAAACGAACATGAAGGGCATCGCTTCCAAAATTTTCGACGCCGCGGGCCGAACGGTCGTCGCCGCGTGCTTCGTCGCCGCGCTGTGCGCGCACGCTTCGGCGCAGACGGGCGCGAGTCCGCAGGCGCAGCAGACTCCGCAGCCGCAGGCGGCGGTCAATGCGGGAACGATCACGGGCACGACCTACTTCAACGAGTACTTCGGCATGAGCCTGAGCGTGCCCGCGGGCTGGAACTTCTACGACGCGCAGGGGAGGCAGGCGATTGTTGACAACGGGCGGCACCTGCTGAACGCGCCGGACAAGACAACGCAGGATGCTTTCAATCAGGGTTTAGATCAGACCGTCAACCTCCTGACCGTCTCCAAGCTGCCGCAGAGCCAGTCGGGGCCGGACAACGCCCTCTTCGCGTGCGGCGCGGAGCGGCTGACGGGCACGGGGATCAAGACGGGCGTCGAGTACCTGACGGCGATGAAGAGGCTGATTCAGTATGCGACGCCGCCCGCGCCGCAGGTCGAAGAGGACGTGAGCACGGAGATGGTCGGCGGCGTCGAGTTCGGCGTGCTGACACTCAGGTACGCGGGGCCTGCGGGCGCGATCAGGCAGAAGTACTGGGCGATACCGAAGAGGGACTACGCGCTCTTCTGCATCTCGACCTACACGAACGACGACGACCGGCAGTTGATGAACAAGGCGATGGGCACGATCAAATTTCAGTGAGGGCGCATGAACAGCTTGCTTGCTTCGGCGTTGATTCTTCTCTGGCAGGACACGGTCGCGGGCCGCTTCTCCGACAGCGTGCAGCACCCCGACCTCTCGAAGTTCCTCATCATCGGCGCGCTCCTCTTCGTCATCGGCGTGGCGGGCGTGCTCACGCGGCGCAACATCATCGTCATCTTCATGTCCATCGAGCTGATCCTGAACGCCGCGAACCTCAACTTCATCGCCTTCTCGCGCTACCTGAGAGACGCGGGCAGCACGAACGCCGTGGCGGGGCAGGTCTTCACGGTCTTCATCATCGTCGTCGCCGCCGCCGAGGCGGCCATCGGCCTCGGCCTCGTCATCGCGCTCTACCGCAACCGCGAGACGATCTTCGTTGACAAGATTGATCTGTTGAAGTGGTAGGACAGTTTTCAGTTTTCGGTTTTCAGTTTTCACGGATGACGCCTCAGCGCGCCGTCCGCCTGAAAACGAACCGCTGAAAACTGAAAACTGGAAACCGAAAACTATGCACCGATACATCTGGCTCGTCCCGCTACTTCCGCTGCTCGGCGCTGCGATCAACGGTCTGCTGGGCCGCAAGTTCCGTTTCTCGGAGCGGCTCGTCGCCACGGTCGCGGTCGGCTCGGTCGCGCTCGCGTTTGTGATAAGCGTCGCGGCGGTCGTGGACTACGGCCTGCACATCTGGCCGCACACCTACGTGACGAGCGACGACGGCGCGTTCAGTTACACGTGGATTCCGGGCGGCGCGGTCGAGTTGACGCAAGGCAAGGAGGAGCGCGCACAGTCACAGCCGGCACAGCGAGCGCCCGTCCAACGCGGGCAAGGTTCCTTGCTCGACGTTGAGTGGAGCTATCAACTCGACGCGCTCTCGTCGGTCTTCATGCTGATCGTGACGGGCGTGGGGCTGTGCATCTTCGTCTTCGCGACGGGGTACATGCACGGCGACAAGGGATTTTATCGCTTCTTCTCGTACCTCGGACTCTTCATGTTCATGATGCTCGTCCTCGTGATGGGGTCGAACTTCATGTTGATGTTCGTCGGGTGGGAGGGCGTCGGTCTCTGCTCGTACCTGCTCATCGGCTACTACTTCGACCGCAAGGAGGCGGGCGACGCGTCGCGCAAGGCTTTCATCACGAACCGCGTCGGCGACTTCGGCTTCGCGCTCGCCGTCTTCTGCGTCATCGCCACGTTCGGCACGACGCAGTACACGCCCGTCATGGCGCAGGCGAGCGGCCTGCCCATAGAACTCGTCGGCACTTGGGGCATTATGTCGTGGATCGCGCTCGGACTCTTCATCGGCGCGTGCGGCAAGTCGGCGCAGATACCTTTGTACGTGTGGCTGCCCGACGCGATGGCCGGCCCGACGCCGGTCTCGGCGCTGATCCACGCGGCGACGATGGTCACGGCGGGGCTTTACATGCTGACGCGCACGAACGTCATCTTCCAGCACTCGCAGGCGATGATGACGGTCGTCGCCATCGTCGGCGCGCTGACCGCCATCTTCGCGGCGACCATCGGCATCACGCAGAACGACATCAAGAAAGTCCTGGCCTACTCGACCGTCTCGCAGTTGGGCTTCATGTTCCTCGCGTGCGGCGTGGGCGCGTTCGTCATCGGCATCTTCCACGTGATGACGCACGCCTTCTTCAAGGCCCTGATGTTCCTCGGCGCAGGCTCCGTCATCCACGCCATGCACCACGAGCAGGACATGCGCCGCATGGGCGGGCTGCGGAAGTACATGCCGAAGACATACTGGACTTTCGTCGCGGGCTGGCTCGCCATCTGCGGCGTCATCCCGTTCGCGGGCTTCTGGTCGAAGGACGAGATTCTGTGGAACGCGGCCTCGACCGAGTACGTCAGCGGCGGCTGGCTGCTCTGGCTGATCGCGACAATCGCCGCCGTCTGCACGGCCTTCTACATGACGCGCCTGATGGCGATGACCTTCTGGGGCAAGGAGCGCTTCCTCGAAGTACGCGCCGGGGGCGAGGCCGACGAAGCGCACGCGCAAGCCTACGACAAGGGCGAGGCCGTCCACGTCGCGATTGACCCGTCGGTCGCAGACCGCCCGCACCACGGCCCTGAAGAAAGAGTCGGCCTCGCGCACGTCCTTGAGACCGAGGCGGTCGGCGAGGCCGAGGCGATTGACACGCGCGGGCGCGACATACACGACCACCACGACCCGCGCGAGCCTGCCGGACACGGCGCGCACCCGCACGGCTCGGTCATCCCGCACGAGTCGCCGCGCTCGATGTGGATGCCGCTCGCGGTGCTCGCGGTGCTCGCGACCGTCGGCGGCTTCGTCGGCATCAGCCCCGCGTTCGCCGGCGGCGCGCACGTCGGCGGAAGATTGAACATCGTCAACTGGCTCGACCCCGTCATCTGGAATCCCACGACGCATCAGTTCGGCATGGAGAGCGCCGCCGAAGTGGGCGCTCTCGAACGACGCAACGAGCGAGCCGCCGGACGCGAGGCCGTGCGTCAGGAAGGGAGCAGGGAAGCGCCGCTTGCGACGCAGAGCGAGCCGGGACACGAAGAGGAAACGGCAAGACCTTACGGCGACACGGGCTTCAACCTCGCGCACGCGGTTCAGGGGATGCTCGGCGGGAGTCACGCCGCGGCGGAGTGGTTCTTCATCATCGTCTCGCTCGTCGCCGCCGGACTCGGCATCGGACTCGGCTACCTCTTCTACGTGAGGAGGCCGGAGCTGCCCGGCGTCTGGGCCGCGCGGCTCTCTTCGTTCTACCGCGCGAGCTACAACAAGTATTGGGTTGACGAACTCTACGGCGCGCTCTTCACGCGCCGCACGATGGACGCCGCGCGTGGAGTTTACGTAGTTGACTCGCGCGGGATTGACGGCGCGGTCAACGGCGCGGCGTGGCTGACGCGACGGCTCAGCAGCTTCACGGGCGCGTTCGACCGTCTCGTCGTTGACGGCGCGGTCAACGGCGTCGCGGGCTTCATCAAGCTCCTGATGTCGCCGCTCCTGCGGGCCGCGCAGACCGGCGTCACCGCCAACTACGCGCTCGTCATGGTCATCGGCCTGATCGCCGCCGTCGGACTCTACTTCGGCAAGGACATCATCGCCGCAATAACCGGCGCGCGCTGAGGCAGGATAAGAACTTTGTGCCCTTCGTGAACACCTCTGTGGCCTCTGTGGTTAAAGTGAGGCCGACTTAACCACAGAGGTCACAAAGGATTTCACAAAGGCGGCGAAGGACAGTTGGGTTAACTCGGTCTTGCACTAATCGTCAGTTCGGGAGGAGTCGTGAAAATCCCCTACCTGCTTTCGGTCATCACCTGGCTGCCGGCGCTCGGCGCGCTCGTCGTCCTCTTCGTCTTCAACAAGAATCAGACGGGGGCGATCAAGCGGTTCGCGACCGCTTGGTTCGCGCTCGACTTCATCGTCTCGCTCGCGCTCGTCGGGTACGACCGGAATCTCGGCGGCTTCCAGTTCCTCGAAGACGCGCAGTGGATTCCCGTCATCGGCGCGCGCTACCAGATGGGCGTTGACGGCGTGGCCGTGCTGCTCGTTCTGCTGACGACGCTGCTGGGCTGGATCGCGTCGCTCTCGTCTTGGGAGTACATACAGAAGCGGGAGAAGGAGTACTACGTCCTGCTGCTCCTCTTGCAGACTTCGGTGCTAGGTGTTTTCTGTGCAGCCGACCTGTTCCTCTTCTTCCTCTTCTTCGAGGTCTCGCTCGTGCCGATGTACTTCCTCATCGGCATCTGGGGCGGCGAGCGGAGGCTGTACGCCGCGATCAAGTTCTTCCTCTACACGCTGGTCGGCTCGGTCGGACTCCTGCTCGGACTCATCAAGATGTATTTTCTGACGCAGGACGCGGCGCTCGTCTCGGCGATTGCGCCCGCGACCAAGTCGCTGATTGCCGGGAACGGCCCCGCGCTCGCGATGCTCAACAACAGCTTTGCGCTCGCGCAGGCCGGCGGCACGGGCACTTTCAACATCATGTTCATGCAGTCGCTGGGGAGCGTTCTGCCGATGGGCACGATGCAGGTGATTCTGTTCTTTGCCTTCGCGCTCGGCTTCGCCATCAAAGTCCCGATGTGGCCGTTCCACACGTGGCTGCCGGACGCGCACGTCGAAGCGCCGACCGCAGGCTCCGTCATCCTCGCGGGCATTCTTCTGAAACTCGGAACCTACGGCTTCTACCGCTTCAACCTGCCGCTCTTCCCGAAGGCTTCGATTGACCAGAGCTACTTCGGAAGCTTCGGCGTCCGCAACGTGATGGTCGTCCTCGCCCTCATCAGCATCATCTACGGCGCGCTCGCCGCGATGTACTTCGTCGTCAAGCGCGACGGCGACGTTAAAAAACTCGTCGCCTACTCGTCCGTCTCCTCGATGGGCGTCGTCATGCTGGGGCTGTTCGCGATGAACCCGAACGGCTTAAACGGCGCGGTGCTCCACATGATCAACCACGGCATCTACTCCGGCGCGCTCTTCCTGCTCGTCGGCATAATTTATGAAAGACGACACACGCGCGCCGTCAACGAGTTCGGCGGACTCTCGCACGTCATGCCCGGCTACGCGGCGGTCTTCCTCGCGATGGCGATGACGGCGATAGGGCTGCCGCTCCTGTGCGTCTTCATCTCGGAGTTCCTCGCCATGCGGGGCGCGTTCGAGGCGAATCCGTGGTGGTCTGGCTGGGCCGCGCTCGGCATCATCCTGAACGCGGGCTATATGCTCTGGCTTTATCAAAGAATGTTCTTCGGCAACATCGAGAACCCGAAGAACGAGACGCTCCGGGATTTGAAGGGGCGCGAGTGGGCCTACATGATTCCGCTCGTCGTCATGTCGCTCTGGATCGGCGTCTATCCCGCGCCGTTCATCAACTTCATCCAGAAGCCCGTCGCCGCAATCGTCAAACACGTGCGCCCCGACTACCCGTTCCCCGCTGCGCCGCGCACGCCGCAGACGGCGGAAAACACAAGATAGAGGTCAGAGGTCGGAGGTCGGAGGTCAGTTAAAAAACGGGCCTCTACTGACCTCTGACCTCCGACCTCTGACCTCTGAAACTATGTTTCTCCTACAAGCCTCCACGACCGCGCTGTTCGACGTGGCCGATCTGAAATTGATCGCGCCGGAGTTGATCGTGACGATTTGCGCCTGCGTGGCGCTCGTGATGGAAGTCGTGCTGCCGCGCGCGCTGAGCCGCTGGACGGGCTACTTCGCACTCGTCGGCCTCGGCCTCGCCGCCGCGTCCGTGCTCGTGCTCGGATGGTCGTTCCTGTCGCCTTCGTCGGCTGCGTCCTCGCCGGCGCTGATGGGTTTCTACGGCACGGTCAAGGTTGACGGCTTCGCAATCGTCTTCAAGCTCATCTTCCTTCTGTCGGCGGCGCTGACGGTCGCCATCTCGCTCCGTTACCTCGACGTTGAGGGCGAGCAGCGCGGCGAGTATTACGCGCTCCTTCTGTTCGCGACCGTCGGCATGATGTTTTTGTCGTCGGGCTACGACCTGATCGTCCTTTACATCAGCCTTGAGTTGATGGCGCTGACCTTCTACGTGCTCGTCGGCTACACGCGGCGCGAGCGGCTGTCGAACGAGGCGGGCATGAAATACTTTCTGCTCGGCGCGTTCTCTTCCGGCATTCTGCTCTACGGGATGTCGCTGCTGTTCGGCGTCGCCGGCTCGACCAACCTCGGCGAGATCGCGCCGAAGGTGGCGCAGGCCGTCGCCACTTCACCCGACATCGCGGGCCTGAGTCTGAGGCCGATGGTTCTGCTCGCGATGGTCGCGCTCGCCGCCGGACTCTTCTTCAAGATCGCCGCCGTGCCCTTCCACATGTGGGCGCCCGACGCGCACCAGGGCGCACCGACTTCGATCACGGCCTTTCTCTCCACGGGGTCGAAGGCCGCGAGTTTCGCGCTCTACGCGCGCATCTTCGTCGAGGCGCTGGGCGCGATGAGAGTTGACTGGGCGCCGCTGCTCGGACTCGTCGCGGCGGTGACGATCATGGTCGGCAACTGGGCCGCGGTCACGCAGACGAACTCGAAGCGGCTCCTCGCCTACTCGTCCGTCTCGAACGCAGGGTATCTGTTGCTCGGACTCGTCGCGGCGAACAGTTACGGCTACACGGGCCTCGTCGTCTATCTCGTCGTCTATACCTTCATGAACATCGGCGCGTTCGGCGTCATCATCAGCTTGCGGCGGCGCGGCGTCATCGGCGACGAGGTTGACGACCTGACCGGACTCGGACAGAAAGAGCCGGGCATGGCGCTGATGATGGCGATCTTCATGCTCTCGCTCGGAGGTCTCCCCGTCACCGGCGGCTTCATCGGCAAGTGGTTTCTGTTCGGCGGCGTGATTCAGCGCGGGGCGGCGGAGGGGAAGAGTTGGTACTACTGGCTCGCCGCCTGGGCCGCCTTCAACACGGTCGTCTCGTTCTACTACTACGTGCGCTTCATACGCGCGATGTACATCGGCGACCGCGAGCCGGACGCGCGCCCGCTCTCGATCTCTCCCGCACTCCAGACCGCGCTCGCCGTCTGCGCCGTCGCGGTCATCTTCATCG
>DASRCS010000148.1:0-9333 GCA_035652995.1 Pyrinomonadaceae bacterium | reverse complement strand
TCGCGAGTTTGCCGGACGGCGCGCGTCGGACTTCCGTTAGCTGACCCTCCCTTCGGTCAATGCTCAGGTAGATGTATCCGTCTTCGACGACGGCGGGCGCGCCCACGGCTGTCGCAGCCCTCGGCGCGGGCGCAGGCGCGTAGAGCCTGACGCGCTGGCCGACGGTAGGGTCTTCCGTGTCGCCTTCGGCGCCAAGCGGCGCGGCGTTGAAAAGCGTCTCGCTCGCTTCGAGAAGCGAGAGGCCCGTCGAGGCGTCGAGTCCGACGAATTTCGCGTCGGCACGCCTCCCGCTCGCGGTGACAATCGTGTACTCGTGCTCGTCCGCCTGATTGACGACCGCCGAGGGCAAGAGGCCGGGCGGCGGCGACGGGAAGGCGTCGAGGCCGACTTCGGCGCGAGGCAGCCGGGCGACGACCGTCCGACCGTCTTCGAAAACGTAACCGGCGACGATGTTCGTGTGAACGTCTTCGGTCGAGGGGAGGTCTTCGAGTTCGACCGGCGCGGGGCCGCTCGCAGCGAGCCAGTTCAGAAGCTTCCAGCCGCTCAAGCGATGCACGACCGTGACGACCTGACGCGGCGGGGCGATTGCGCTCGGCGCGACTCCGCGCGCCTGCGGCGTCTGCGCGGCGACTCGCGCCGGGGCGACCGGCGCGGCGGGCGCTGTCGCCGGGGCAGGCACCCGCGTCACCACGGCGTGCCCGTCCTGCTGCTCGGACGCGGGCGGCACTTCCGTCTGAATCAACGGGCGCGGGCCGGGCTTCGGAGCCGTCGCCTGACCGAGAGCGTGGACTGAAAGCGGCAAGAGCAGACAGGCGTATTGCAGCGCGAGCGCCGCGCCGCGCTTCGGAAATGATCTCAGGCTGAAACTGCGCAACCTCATCGAAAACTACCAGACCCCTTCCTCGTTCTTCGCGCCCGAACGCGTGACCGCCACGTCGCGCGACAACAACTCCTGCGAGCCGAAGCTCACCGTCCGCATCGGCACGACGTGAGCAGTCCCCTTCTCGTCCCTCAAAACGACGCGCAGAGGCTCCGCCGGTGCGCCCACCTGAATCTTCAAAGGTATGCTTATGACCGGTGCCGCGCTCAGGGACAAAGAATTAGTTGTGAGACTCTTCTGCCGTTCAACCACCTCAGCCGTTTCTTTGACGCGCTTCAACGCGACGACATGAGATTTGCCGCCGTTCGACTGATGCGAAGTCAGCGTCGGAACGGTGACTCTGGCGACTAACGGACTGGGTGTGTTCGTCGGCGCGGGGCCGGGCAGGCTCGAAGGCTGCGGCGGAGCCGTCTCGTTTCTGACCGCCGCTCCCTCATTCCGCGCTTCGACCGGCGCGTGACGTTGCCCCGGCAGGAAGTAGAGCGACGCGGCGAGCGCGAGGACGCAGAAAGCCGCAGCCGCCGTCGCGTAGCCGTAGGGCGAGCCGAAACCCGCGAGTTGGAAACGGCCCCGCCCGCCTTTCCGCGAAGCGATGCGCGCGCGCAGGCGGAACTCGAAATCCGCGGGCGCCTCGACGCGTTCGAGTCCGCGGAGGATTCGACCGAGCGACTCGCCCGCGCGCATCGTCTCGCCGCACGCGCCGCAAGACTCGGCGTGCGCGCGCGCCCGCTCGCTCACTCCGCTGGCCGCCCCGCCGATTTCATTTTCGTACTTCTTGCACTCAGACATAAAACACTTCCCTCACAGGTAGCCCTGCAACTTGTCGCGCAGGAACGTCCGCGCACGGTTGATGCGCGACTTGACCGTGCCCTCGTTCATCTGGAGGATGCACGCGATCTCCTCGTAGCTGCGCTCCTCAACGTCGCGCAGGACGAGCGGCGCGCGGTACTTCTCAGGCAGCGTCGCGATGGCGCGCGCGACCGCCGCGCGGCGCTCGTCCTCGACAAAGGTCGCGTCCTGAAGCGGCCCGGCGTCCGGCATCTCAAGCTCGAAAGAGTCGGACGGCGACTCGCGCTCGCGGAAGAAGCTCGTCAGCGAGACCACGCGCCTGCGCTTGCGCCGCCTCAGTTCCGAGATGGCGAGGTTCGTCGCGATGCGGTAGATGTAAGTCGAGAAGGCGAAGCTCGTCTGGTAACGGTCGGCGGCGGCATAGACGCGCATGAAGGTCTCCTGCGCGAGGTCAACGGCGAGGTCGTAGTCGTTCGTCATCCGATAGACGAAGTTCGTGATCTGATTCTTGTAGCGCCGGACGATCTCGCCGAACGCGGCCTCGTCGCCCGCCCGCGTCGCTTCGAGCAGCCGGTGGTCGGTCAGCGCGCCGACCGGCTCGCAGACCTGCGCCGCCGCGTCCGCGGTCTTGACGCTGAAAATCAGTTCGTCCGTGTATGAAATGGCGCTCATGCCGGGACAGGTCGGGCTTCCCCAGGATTTTACAAAGCCGAACTCGGAATCAAAAAGGCTTCAACCGCTGATTTCAAACGGGCCGGGCGAGACTTGACGGAATTATACACTCCTCCCGGCACATTCCGCTTCGGAGTACACGCCCCGCCCCCCGCCGGGTTCCCAAAAGCTTTCAAGAAATTGTCGCTTTGCATCCGGCCCCGCGGTGCTATAATGCCCGCTCAATTCGTAAGTAGCCCGCGTCAAAGTTGCCGCACCCGCGGCGGGGCTGAACAAGCCCGGTTTGAATCTTATTTTTTTTAACGACAGAGGCCCATGCCGAAAGAGATCAAGAAGCACAAGACCGTGCTCGACGCGATTCGGAGCGTTGACATCATCTCCGAGCTTTTGGAAAAACACGACGGGCACTTCGAGCACGAACTCGACCTCGAAGTCATCGCCTACGGTCGCAACTACAACGGCAAGAAGGTCGGCCCATACGTCCACCTCTACGAGTACGACTCCGGCGAGGAGGTCATCCGCGAGGGCGACTGGGGCGGCAACACCTTCTACATCACCGTCGCCGGCAAGCTCGACGTCTTCGTCCAAGACCGCGAGACGGGCGAGAACCGCAAGGTCGGCGAACTGCCCGCCGGCGCGAGCTTCGGCGAGATGTCCATCCTCGCCGGGGTGCCGCGCAACGCGACCATCTGCGTCCCGCCCGACTCGAAGGCGCAGGTCTTGGAAGTCACGCGCCCTGCGCTCCGCCTGCTCCGCAAGCTCCCGAAGTTCGGGCAGGTGCTCGACACCAACTACCGCAAGCACGGCCTGAGCCGCACGCTCATCGACGTGAAGCAGGCGACGGGCGAGGAGTTCGAGCACGGGCTGATCGAACGGCTCGGCAAGTCGGCGCGCTTCATGGTCTATGCCAAGCACCACGTCCTCTTCCGCGAGGGCGAGACGATTGACCGCGTCATCTTCATCAAGAACGGCTGGGTGCGTCGCGTCAGCGGTCTCGGCTACGGCTCTGTCATGGGCGACCTGCTCATCGAGGGCTTGCCCGAAGGCGTCGGCGTTGACTTCCTCGGCGCGGGCAACTGCCTCGGACTCGAAGGCGTGGAGAAGGACACGCGCTGGGCTTACACGGCGGTCGTCCTCCAGCGCACGGAAGTCCTCGAAGTCGCGATGCCGCCGCTGCGCGCAGACCGCGAACTCAAAGACACTGTCGTCCGAACCTTCTCCGACTTCTCGCTCGCCGACGACGACGTGCGCGTCTCTTCAAACGTCAACAAGAGCGTCATCTCTTCGACCGAGCGCGAGATCGCCACTGGGATAGTTGACGGCACGAACCTGCTCGTGATGGACATGGACAAGTGCGTCCGCTGCGGCAACTGCTCGATGGCCTGCCATCAGGTGCACGGGCAATCGCGCCTCCTGCGGCGCGGCATCCACATCGAGCGCGTCAAGAAGTTCGGCGGCGTGTCGAGCGAGCAGATTCTCGTCCCCTCGGTCTGCATGCACTGTCAAGACCCGGAGTGCCTGACCGGCTGCCCGACCGGCGCGATAGGCCGCTTCGAGAACGGGCAGATAGACATTGACCCGAAGACCTGCATCGGCTGCGGCGACTGCGCGACGCAGTGCCCTTACAACGCCATCACGATGATCCCGCGCAAGCCGGAAGCGCCGAAGCCGCTCAACGTCGGGCAGAAGCTTTGGGGCTGGGTGAGCATGGCCCCGGCCACGCCGCCGCAGCCCGTGACGGCGACCGAAAACCTGCTCGCGACGAAATGCAATCTGTGCCAGGGCACGACGCTCAACCCGCCGAAGGCGAAGACGCAAGCCTTCTCCTGCCAGGAGAACTGCCCGACGGGCGCGCTCGTGCGCGTCAACCCGCGCGAGTATTTTCCCGAAGTCAACTCGCGCCTCGGCCTCGTCTATCGCGACCAGACGCAGGCCATCGGTCGCAACATACACAAGCGCGACCCGCTCGCGACGCTCTGGCACGTCCTCGGTTTTCTTCTCACCGCCGCCGCCGTCGCCGGAACCATCTTCGGACTCGAACGCTACGGCATTGACGGTCGCATCGGCGGCACTTGGCTGACGGTTCGCTGGATCACGGGACTCGTGGGCCTGGGCGGCATCGCCGCGCTGATGACCTACCCGGCGCGCAAGCAGGTTTACCGAAGGCGCGCGGGGGCGCTGCGCTACTGGATGCTGATGCACGTCTATCTCGGCGTCGTCGCGGGCGTCCTCTTGCTCCTGCACGGCGGCGAGACGACGGGCGGGCTTCTCACGTCGCTGCTGATGATCTCGTTCGACGCGGTCATCATCACCGGACTCTTCGGCATCGTCGTCTATCTCATCGCGCCGCGCATCATGACGAGCATCGAGGGCGAGCCGCTCCTCGTCGAAGACCTGCGCGCGCGCCGCGACGAGTTGCGCGAGACGCTCGCCGACATCGGCCAGCGCAGCAACGAATCCTTGCGCGAGTTCATTCGGAAAAAAGTTCGCGGCAAGGTCTTCGCCTTCCGCTACCTCATCCGCCAGTACGTCCGCCGCGAGGAGTTGACCGAGCTACTCGCCGCCGCGCGCGAAGAGTACGAGACGGAGGCGCGCGGACTTGACCCCGAATCGCGCCAGCTCCTGCTCGAAGCAATCGAGGCGACCGTGACGCTCCGCCGCGTTGACTCGCTGATTTATCTGCACCAGCTTTTAAAACTGTGGCTCGCGCCGCACGTCGTCGCGTCGTCGCTGATGCTCGCGCTCATGATCGTCCACATCGTGCAGGTCGTCTTCTTCGCCGTCCGCTGAAAATTTATGGAGACCAACGCCAGCAAGTTCATCATCAACCGCGAGGACTTGAACGTTGACCCGGTAGCGCTCGTCGCCGACGGCCTGAAGATCGGTCGCGTGCCGAGCTGCGAACTCGTCCTCAATCACCCGATGGTCTCGCGCCTGCACGCCGGCATCAACGAGGCCGACGGTCGCTTCTACCTCTACAACTTCAGCCATTCGAGCGGCACGACCCTCAACGGTCGCGTCGTCGCCATCGAGGAGGCCGAAGTCCTCGCCGACGGCGACATCATCCAGATCGGCCCGTACTTCCTGCACGTCGCGCGACTGACCGACGCGCTGAGCGTCACGGTCACTCTCGAAGTCGCGCTGAACGTCGGCGAGGCCGAGAGCCGCGGCGAAGTCCCGCAGGCGCAGTCGCAAACGCAGGCGCACACCGCTTCGGGCACGGGCGAAAAGAAGGAACTCTCCGCCGCGCTCAGCGTCTTCTGGGAGAAGCGCAAGCGCGAGGCGGGCAAGATGCAACACGTCTCGCCGCTGCGGCCCCAGAAGCCTGCGCGCGTGCTCGGCAAGGCCCGCTTCAACTGGACTCCGACGCGCGACCTCGTCCGCCCCTGGCCCTTCTCGGTCTTCATCTGGGGGGCGGTGCTGGTCGCCGTCCTTTCCGTCGTCGCCGCGGTCGTTTACGCCGGATCATACGCGCCTGCGCCGGTCTCCGCGCCGCACGCGCGCGCGGCGATTCAGTCGCAGCCTCAGATCGCGAAGCAGCCGAACGCCGGCTCCTGCACGACCTGCCACGCGCTGCCGACGAGCATGGACAAGAACTGCTCGTCGTGCCACGACGCCGCCGGCTTCAAACCGACCGTGACGGAGCCGCATCACGCGGCGGGCATCGGCTGCACAGACTGTCACGTCGAGCATCAGGGCACGGAGTTTCGCCCGGCGGTCGCGAGCATCACGACCTGCACGAACTGTCACACGAACGCGAACAAGAAGACCTACAACGGCCAGCCGGTCGGCACCCCGCACGGCGGGACGTTCGGCTATCCGGTGTCGGGCGGCAAGTGGGTCTGGGAGGGTTTGACCGACGAGGAGTGGCAGCAGAAGTCGGCAGAGGTTCAGAAGATCGTCGCCAACATCAAGGGCAGTCTTGTCCCCCTCGGCTCGACGCGCGACCCCGACGACGTGCGCCGCAGCGCCGAGTTTCACGCGCTGCACGTCCACCGCGTCAAGGCCATCGGCGGCCTGCCTTCAAACGCGCAGGGCGAGATGTCCTGCTCGTCGTGCCACAAGTTTTTCGCGCCCGTCAACCCCGACCGCGACACGCCGCGGACGACCTGCGGCGTCTGCCACAACGGGAACACCGGCGACCAGGGCGGCAAGTTCGAGAGCGTCTTCGCGGGCGCGCCGAACAAGCCCAACTGCATCTCGTGCCACGTGCAGCACCCGCTCGCGCGTCGCGAGTGGGGGCGCTCGCTCCTGAACGACCTGACCGCGAAGTCGCCCGACTTTACGACGACCGACTCGTCGCAACAGAAATAGCTCGTCGCCGAAGCACGAATTTGTTTCGCCGGGAGCGAAGACTGCAACACACGCGAAGACGATGAAGAAATCACAGCTATTCGCAATCCTCGCCCTCTGGGCCTTGCTCATGCCGATCAATCTGGTCACGAAAGACCCGAGCAAGAGCTTCTTCGGCGGGCTGCCGTGGTGGGGCTGGGTCAGCCTCGGCCTCCTGCTCGTCGTCGTCGGCGTGGCCTTCGCCGTGCGCGACTCGCGCCGCGCGCTCGTCCTGCTCGAAGAGCCACTGCCGCCCAAACCTGAAGACGACTCCGGCAGAATCAAACTCACGCCGGAGCAGTTGGCGAAGTACGACCCCGACGGCCCTTCGTACCCGCACCCCGTAGTCATCACCGAGCGCTGCATCGGCTGTCACGCCTGCGTTGACGCCTGCCCGCACGACGTTCTCGCCATCGTCAACGGCGTCTCGACGCCCGTCGCCGCCGACCAGTGCATGGAGGACACCTCGTGCCAGGTCGAGTGCCCCGTCAACCCGAAGGCGTGCATCGTCGTCAACACGAACAAGCGGATTCCGCCGCGCAAAGTCCCGAACCGCGACGCGAAGTTCATGACCGACGTTCCCGGCTGCTTCATCATCGGCGATGTGTCGGGCACGCCGCTCATCAAGAACGCGACGAACGAGGGCACGGACTGCATCAAACACATCTACGAGGAACTCCGCAACGGCGTCGCGCCCGAAGCGAAGTCGAACGTCGAGGTCGCCATCATCGGCATCGGCCCCGCCGGACTCTCGGCGGCGATTACGGCGCAGCGCTTCGGCCTCTCCTACGTCGGCATCGAGCAGGACAAGGTGCTCGCGACGATTGAGGCGTACCCGGCGAACAAGTACGTCTTCTTCAAGCCGGAGACGATGGAGGCGCGCGGCGGAATCCGTCCCGAAGGACTCGGCCAGCAGCGCGAGACGATTCTCGAAGAGTGGGCGCGCGCGATGAGCGAGGCGGGCGTGAAGATCAACGAGTCGGAGAGCTGCAAGTCGGTCAAGCGCGCCGAAGACGGCGACTACTTCGTCGTCCAGACCGAGCAGGGAGTGGAGAAGAATAAGGTCACTTACAACGCGCGCCGCGTCATCCTCGCCCTCGGCAACCGCGGCACGCCGATGAAGCTGAAAGTTCCGGGCGAGGAGATGAAGGTCACGCGCGACGGCAAGACCGAGGACAAGGTCAAGTACAAGCTGACCGACCCGGAAGCCTACAGGCGGAAGAAGATCATCGTCGTCGGCGCGGGCAACTCCGCGATTGAGGCCGCCGTTGATCTGGTCGCGACGCGGCAGGGCGACCGGATAACTTTCCGCCCCGACTCGGAGATCAACGACGTGACGCTCGTCATCCGCTCGGACATGAAAAACGACCTGAAGTTCGGCAACAAACTTCAGGTTTACGACTGCATTGACGAGGGAAAAGTAAAAGTCTTCTTCGGGACTTCGATCAAGGAGATTCGCGACGGCGAGGTCGTCCTGATGAACGCGCGCACGCAGGAGGAGAAGGCCACGATCCCCAACGACTTCATCTTCGCCATGATCGGCGGCGACCGCCCGACCAAGTTCCTCGAATCAATCGGCATCAAGATCGGGTAACAGAAACCCTGAAGTCAGAGCGGGGGCGACGAACTGAAAGCCGTTTGGCATTCAGTTCGTCGCCCCCGCTCTGCGTTGATCGTTAACTCTTACTGCTTGGGCGTCACGTCGGGCACGGGCCGGCCCATCTGCTGGTAGATCGAGACGATCATGTCCGACTTCTGTTTCGCATCCGCGTTCTCCGGGTCGTACTTGAGGACTTCGCGGAAGTCTGCGAGCGCGTACTTGTAGAGGCGGGGCTGGCCCGCGGAATAGTATTCGTTGCCGCGCGCGAGGTAGGCGTCCGCCGCGGCCTTTTTGTCCGCCGCGCTCGCGCCCGACACCTTCGCCTTCTCCGCGGCCTTCCTGATGTTCGCGTCGAGCGCGGACGTGTCGATCAGTGAAGTCTCGGAAGAGTCGCCCGCCGCAGGGGCAGACGCGCCGCCCGCAGGCCCGCCTCCGTGCGACGAGACGACTCCGACGCCGCCCGCGTTCGAGTTTGCGCCGCCGACGTTCGACTGCGACGCGCCCGCGGAGTTCGAGTTTCGCGCGGAAGTGTTAGAGGGCTGAGAGCCGTTGCAGGCCGCGGCCAACGACAGGGCGACGAGCGCCGAAGGGAGAAGAATCTTTCGCATCGAAGGGTTACTCCTGAATAGTTGTTTTGCCGGACGATGATACACGCCGACGCCCGCCGAAGTCACACGGACCGGGGCGGGCGTTCGCGTCGCTCGTTCGATTGTCCCTCAGAAACTCACTTGCCCGTGTGGCACTTGGCGCACTCGTTGGTCGAGGGCGCGTTGATTCCCTTCCTCTTGTCAACGGCCTGGTCGTGACAGCCGTTGCAGTTGCGGTGGAAGGCTTCCTGATTCGTGAGCGGCGTCGGGTCTGTGTCGCCCTCGAACGTGACCTGCGGGATGTCGGCCATGAGCTTCGGCTTCTCGCCGTCCTGCGCGTGGCAGGCGCGGCAGTTCTGAACGTCGGGCGTCTTCGCGTCTTTCGCCGTGTCCGCCGTCAGGGTCACGGTGCGGTCTGCCGGGTACGCGGTCTTGTCGGGCGGATGCTTCGCGGCCTCCGACGCGGGCTGCTC
>DASRCS010000147.1:0-12130 GCA_035652995.1 Pyrinomonadaceae bacterium | reverse complement strand
TTCGTTTGTTGTGATGCAAGGCTGGCGGACGCGGCGACGAAGGCGGGATGTGGTGCTGGCCCGCGCAGACGTTCCTGACGGTGCTCAGCAGCTCTTCGCGCTGCACGTCTTTGAGGAGGTATGCGCGAGACGCCGCGCGGGTGGCCCATCCATATGTCGTCGCGGTCGTCAACGACGATTTGATTGATCACGTCATCAGACAGTCCCTCGGCGGTCGTGCAGGTCACGAACCGCCAGTCGCGGAAGCGGCTCAGGCCGCCGCCGCTCGTCCCGACGAAGATGCTGCCGTCCGTCCCTTCGTAGAGCGCATAGACCGCGCCGCGCGCGAGGCCCGGCGCTCCCGCGTAGGAGATGATACGTCCGTCCTCAATGCAGTTCAGCCCGCTCAACGTTCCGACCCAGACGCGCCCGCGGCTGTCCACGAGGAGCGCGTGAAGGGTGTCGCTCAGCAAGCCTTCGCGCGTCGTGTAAGGGCGTCGAACTTCTCGTCGCGGAAGCGAACCAGCCCGCCGCCGTCCGTGCCGACCCAGAGCGTGCCCGCACGGTCAACGGCGAGCGTCAGGATGTCGAAGTTCGTGAGGCCGGTCGTGTTCCGCCGGTCGAAGGTGACGAAGCGCGCGCCGTCGAAGCGGACAAGCCCCTGCGAGGTGGCGAGCCAGAGGTAGCCGTCCGGCGTCTGCGCCACCTTCTCGATCACGTCGTCTGGCAGGCCGTCTTTCATCTGCCATGCGTCGTGTACGTACTGCCCGACGGCCTTCGAGGGGTCGAGCGCGAGGGCGCTCGCGCAGCAGACGAAGAGGGTCACGGCGCAGATGGCGAATGTTCTGCGGGCGAGGGTGGGTAGAACTTTATGAGATGCGGAGATTCCTTTCATCCGCCGCGGACACGGAAGGGAGGATGAAAATGCCGGTATGCTGCTTCGTCGCCGCTGGCGTCTCGAAGCGACGCCCTAATTTAACGCCGACCTTTACGCCGTCGCCCGTAGGGCCGCTAGATATTACTCCAGGTGACGGCAGGACAGCGAAAAAATTGTTGCCGGGAATGATAAGATCATGAGACCCGACTGTGAATCTACGACCCGCGCGATTGCTCTCGACCCGTCTGAGGAGCCTTTTTGACAGGGCCGGAAAACTTATCTTAGACTCTCGCGGAGGCTCATGACGGTGCCGCCACATCCGCCTTCACGGATGACGCGCCCACTCGCGATCTCGGAGATGAACTTGAAACACAGAAATAGATTTCTGATCCTCTTACTCTCCCTCACGCTGCTCGCCGTCGGCGTGTCACCAATCGGCTCGCGCGCGCAGGCCGGCGGGCAGGCCGCCCCCTCGACGACAGATAAACAAGCAGAGTTCGTGCCCGGCCACGTGCTGGTGCGCTTCCGCCCCGGCGCGGCTGCCGCCTCCGCGACCAACTCAAAAAAGTCTGTCGCCGCGCGCGTCGCCGCGCTCTCGACCGCGGGGCGTGAAATCCCCTTGACGGTCGAGAACTTCGACGGCTCGCAGATGGTCGAGGGGCTTAGGCTCGCGCGCGTCGCGCCCGAGGACACGCTGGCCGCGGTCGAGGCTCTCAAGCAACGACCGGACGTGCTCTACGCAGAACCGGATTACGTCTGGCACAAGGCACAGACGCCGAACGTCCCGAGCTTCGGTCAGCAGTACGCCCTCCAGAAGATCAGCGCCCCGCAGGCTTGGGATCGTACCACCGGCAGTTCCGGCATCGTCGTCGCCGTGATTGACGGCGGCGTTGACATCAGTCACCCCGACCTTCAGGCGAACATCTGGACGAGTCCGGGCGAGGTCGCCGGGAACGGCACGGACGATGACGGCGACGGCTTCGTTGACGACGTGCACGGCTGGGACTTCGTCCACGACGACAACTCGGTCTTCGACGGTGAGGCGGGCGACGAACACGGCACGCACGTCGCCGGCATCGTCGGCGCTAGCGGCAACAACGGCGTCGGCGTCACCGGCGTCAACTGGCAGGTCAGCATCCTGCCCGTCAAGGTTCTGGGGCCGCAGGGCGGCTCGGTCTCCGACATCATCAAGGGCTACAACTACGTTCGGACGCTGCGCGAGCGCGGCGTCAACGTGCGCGTGACGAACAATTCCTATGGCGGCCCCGGCTTCTCCCAAGCGGCCTATGACGCCATCAGCCAGTTGAACCAGGACGGCATCCTCTTCGTCGCGGCGGCGGGTAACGACTCGGAAGACGACTTCGCCTTCCCGCATTACCCGGCTGACTACGACCTGCCGAACGTCATCTCCGTGGCCTCGACCGACGCGGGCGACAACGTCTCCTCCTTCTCCGACTTCGGCGCGCGCGGCGTGACGGTGGCCGCGCCCGGCTCGAACATCCTGAGCACGATCCCGCCGAGCATGGCCGCGGGGCTGGGCCTTCCGGCGGACACGGCCTACGCCTCCTTCAGCGGCACCTCGATGGCGTCGCCCCACGTCGCGGGCGCGGCTGCCCTCGCGCTCTCGGCCAACCCCAACCTCTCCGCGCAGAATCTGCGGGGCGTGCTCGCCTACACCGGCGACGTGCTGCCCTCACTTCAAGGCGAAACCACCACGGGACGGCGTCTGAACGTCGCCTCAGTCGTGGCCGCCGCCCTGCGCGGCGACGCGACGCCGCCCGCGCCCGCCTCGAACTTGCAGGTCACGACTCAGAGCGGGCGCGCGCTGACTCTCCGATGGACTGCGCCGGGCGACGACGGCAGTTCCGGCACGGCTGCGGACTACGACTTCACTTTCGTCAACACTTCGGGCGGGCGTCTGCCCCTGCCGAGCACGGTCTTGCCCGCCGCCGCCGGAAGCACGCAGGGCGCGACGTTGACGCTGCCTTACAGAAACTTCTCCGGCACGGTCGAGCTGCGCGCCTACGACGCGTCCGGCAACTTCAGCACGGCGAGCGTAGCCGTCACGCTCCCGCAGGACGAGAGCAGCGACCCTTACACCGTAACGGAAGGGCCGCCCGAAGCGCTCTCGACCGGCGGGACGCCGCTCGGCCTCTCCGCCGACGACTCCTTCGCGGAGTCTTACCCGCTGCCCTTCGACTTCTGGTTTTACGGCAGCCTGAAGAATTCGGTCACCGTTTCGACGAACGGCGCGCTCTACTTCTCGACCATCCCTCGCAGCTTCAACGGCGGCAACGTCGTCGGCCTCGACGCGCAGAGTTCCGTGCGCGGACTTCAGGGGCAGCAGATGATCGCGGGACTGTGGGACGACCTGAGAACCGACCGCGGAGGCGACGTGTTCGTTACGAAGGACTCAAGCCACATCGTCTTCCGCTGGCAGGCCGTCACCTTCGACCGCGGCGAAGTGCCCGTCAACTTCGAGATCGAGCTTCGCAGCGACGGCAAAGTTATCACCCGCTACGGCGCGGGCCAGTCCGCCCCGACGAACACGAACCTGCTGCCGGTCGTCGGCATCTCCGGCGGCGAGCCGGACGCATACTCGGTGGCGTCGCACACCTCGGAGACGGCGCAGGTCGGCCTGACCAACGCGCAGACCGTCACGTTCGTGCCGCGCGCGAGCGTCATTCCGCGCCACACGATCTCCGGCCACGTCACGGCGGCGACCGGCGGCGCGTCCGCGGACATCGCCGGCATCACGATCAACCTCACCGGCTCGGACTCGCGGACGACGCAGACCGACGCGTCCGGCTCCTACCGCTTTCAGGGCGTCGCCGACGGTGGTAGCTACACGGTCACGCCTTCGCAGGCCGGCGTCGTCTTCACGCCCGCGAGCGCCACCTTCAACAACCTGAGCCAGAACCAGACCGCCGACTTCACGGTCGCGCGCAAGACCTTCACCATCGGCGGGAGGGTGCAGGACACGAACGGCAACGGCATCGCCGACGCCGTCGTGGTTCTGAGCAAGGCGGTGCCCGACTCGCCGCTCGGCATCCCCACGTTCTCGCAGTCGGACGCGTCCGGCAACTTCTCGTTCCTCTGCGACCCCGGCGCGAACTACACCGTCAGCGCCTCGAAGCCGGGCTACGTCTTCTCCCAACCGAACAGCTACACATTCAACAACCTGAGCGCCAACCAGACCGTCATCTTCAGCGCCCGTCTCCCGCAGATCAGCGGTCATGTCTTGGACGCTGCCGGCGCGCCCGTCTCTGGCGCTACGGTCAGCCTCAGCGGCGCGTCCTCGGCGACGTTCACGACCGGCGCGGACGGGAGCTATTTGTTCGCGAACCTGCCGCGCGGCAACTACACGCTGACAGCTTCGAAAGCCTCCTTCGACCCGGCCTTCTTCAGCATCTCGGACCTGACCGCGGACGTGACGGCAGACCTCTCGCTGCTTCGCTTCGTCAAGGTCAGCGGGGTTGTCACAGACCCTTCGGGCAGTCCGTTGAACGGCACGACCATCCTCGACAACGGCAACGGCGTCATCGCCACCGGCCCGGACGGCGCTTACACGATACGCGTCTCGGTGGCGGCCAACGCGCCCGCGACGATCACGGCGCAGAAGAACGACTATACCTTCACGCTGCCGAGCGTGACCCTCAGCAACCCGGACGCGGGCGACCAGGTCGTCAACTTCGCGGCCTCATTCAACGGCAACCCGATTGACATCACCGACTTCTTCGTGCGCCAGCACTACAACGACTTCCTCGGGCGAGACCCTGACACTCCGGGCCTCCAGTTCTGGACGAACAACATCGAGTCGTGCGGGGCGATTCAGAGCTGCCGCGACGTGAAGCGCGTGGACACGTCTGCCGCGTTCTTCCTCTCCATCGAGTTCCAGCAGACCGGGAACCTCGTCTATAAGATGTACAAGGCGGCCTTCGGCAACCTCGCGGGCAAGCCCGTCGCAGTCCGGCGCGCAAGCTTCATCGCCGACACGCGCCGGATTCAGAGCACGCCCGGCCAAGTGATTGTTGGTCAGGGTAGCTGGCAGGCTCAGTTGGAGGCGAACAAGCAGGCGTTCGCGCTCGACTTCGTTCAGCGCGCGGCGTTCCAACAGGCTCACGCCGGTCAAGACGCGGACGCCTACGTCAACTCGCTCTTTGCCAACGCAGGCGTGACGCCTTCGAGCGCGGAGAGCAGCGCCGCCGCCGACGCCTACAACAACGCCGCGGCGGGCGGCGTCGCCGCACAACAAGCCGCGGCGCTCCGCTCGGTGGCCGAGAGCAACTCGGTCTCCGCGAAACTCTTCGACGAGTCGTTCGTGCTGATGCAGTACTTCGGCTACCTGCAAAGAGACCCGGACGCCTCGCCGGACAAAAACTTCGACGGCTACAACTTCTGGCTTCAGAAGCTGAACCAATTTAACGGCGACTACCGCGCCGCCGAGATGGTCAAGGCCTTCATCAGCGCCGACGAGTACAGGAAGAGGTTCGGGCAGTAAGTAGGGATTGAGTTAAATCCGAGGCCGGCGCGGGCGAAACGACTGCGCCGGCCTTTCCCTTCTCTGCCCGCCGAAAACCATGATGAAAGTAATCTGACGCGCCTGACCCCGACTTGACCACACGGCGAAATAATCTGTCGCCATGAGAACGTCGCGGAGGCCCGCGCGGCCCGTCACTTCCGCCCGCCTACCTGTGAACAGACCACCGGCTAACGGCACGCCGCGCACTTGCAGCCCTTCGGCCTGATGTGCTCGTCGAAGTAAGCTTCGCCGTAGTCGAAGGTGATCTCCTCACGCGCCTCAATGTCCCGGGCCGAGTAAAGTTCGCCGCACATCCCGCAGCGCAACTCGAAACGGTTCGCGTCGGTCTCGTACCGTGTAAGCCCGGTATTCGCCTCGCTCTCTTCGGCCTCAATTTTCGGACTGTCCCAAATCATATTCAACCCCCTCGGAAGCGGCTCGGCAGCGACGGCGCGTGCGCTCGCCTCGGCCAGCCGCTTGATTCCGAGCATCATCTTGCGCTCCATGACGAAGTGCGCCGGCTCGAACAGCGCGTGGTGAAAGAGCCAGCCGAGCGGCCCGCGCGCGACGCGCCCGCGACCGCGCACGACGAGGCGCGTCTTGTCGTCTTCAATAGGCTTGAGGAAGAAGCCCCACGTGCCCGGCTCGCCGGTGTTGCTGCCCATGACGATTGCCTTGTACGGCTCGCAGACGAGGACGGGCAGCGGCGGCACTTTCGGGTGCAGCCACACGCGGTCGCCGACCTTCAGGTGCTGGAACTCCGGCACGATGCGGTCGGCGTTGCGCATCCGACAACCGACGAGGTTTTCGAGCCACGCGTAGCTGTAAAACCCTCCCTTGTTCTGCCCGACCTGGACGAGCCACGGCCAGACCAACCACACGGGCGCGTTGATCGTGACGGCGTGCGTCACGGACTCCGAAGCGTCCGGCACTATCTCGTCGCCGGGCAAGACCACACGCGCCTCTGCTTCGGTCGCGCCCCACCTCAAGTGCCACGGGCGCACGGCGAAAACGTAAGCCGCGAGAGCCGCGACGCCGGTCGCGCCCGCGGCGGCCACTGTCAATGATCTCTTTCTCATCTCGACCTCCTCACGCGTGCAGGCCGGCTTGTTTGTGCGGGCGCGTCAACTGCCGCGCGAGTCCGTAAAACAGGAAGAGGAATCCGGGCGCGGACAGGATCAGAAATGCAAGCCCGCGCGGCGTCCCGCCGTTCAGCAGAAGGCTGTAGAGGTAGAAGGCCGCGAGGCCCGCGACGCTCACTCCGCCGCCCAATCCTTCGCGCCGCCACGCGATGAGCATCCCGGCGACGACCACGAATGGGAACAGGAGCAAGGCCGCCCACTGCCTCGGCGTCACTTCCGACGGGTCGAAGCCCTCGCCAACAAAGAAGAGCAGGAGAACGCCGACGCTGAAGACGCTTAAAGCCCTGCCCGCCCACTTCAGGGCGAGCAGCAGCTTGCTTTCGCCCGTCTGATTCTTGAGCATGACCGCCTCCTTCCCGCCGCCCCGCGGCGCGTATAAATCAGAGCGCCTCTTCGCCCCGACGCCTGTGATTGTCTTGCGCCCGCCGGCAAGTAATACCGGCCTCCGCTTAACCAGCCGGAGGTGCAATCAGTGTTCCCGCCGGGACGCGTCTCGCGTCCGACTTTTCCGCGCATTCTTCGTGCCCGAACCCCGGCGCGCTTACAGGGCGTGCGGGGATTTGCGCCCGCGCGCGGAAACTTACGCACGGCTCGCTCGCCGGCGCTGTCGGCGTGGCGAGAAAAGGCGGCATTCGGGCGGGCATGTCCGTTGCAGTTCGGGAGGCCGACAAGTACCGCGTGTCCGCCGCGCGCCGGTCGGGCAAAAGTCCTATCCGTTCGTGCGCGGGGACAAGAGTTTTGAAGAGGAGGATTCGGGATGAAAGTCAAAGACGTTATGACGAGAGACGCGAAGACGTGTGGCCCGCAGGCGAGCCTCGCCGCCGCCGCCGCGCTCATGTGGGAGAACGACTGCGGGACGCTGCCGGTCGTCGAGGACGGCGGGCGCGTCGTCGGCATGATCACCGACCGCGACATCTGCATCGGCGCGGCGACGAAGAATCGCGCGCCTTCGGAGATAGCCGTCGGCGAAGTCATCACGGGCGAGGTTTACGCCTGCGCGCCGGATGACGACATGCGGGAGGCGCTTGAGACGATGCGGCGCGAGCGCGTCCACCGCCTGCCCGTGGTCGGGGCCGACGGGGAGTTGCGCGGCGTCGTCTCGATGAATGATGTCGTGCTCAGGGCCGAGTTGAAGGCGGACGGCGAGGCCCCCGAACTCACTTACGCTGATGTCGTCCAGACCTACAAGGCCATCTGCGCGCACCCGCGCCGGGAACTGGAACTGTCGCAGCGGCAGCAGGCCGCGACCGCCTGAGAGGACGGCCATGCGCGGGAAGGAAGACGCCGACCCGTGGGCCAGGTTACGCGCGCGGCGGGCGCGGCGCGTTACGACGTAGAACTCGACGCCATGTGTTTGGGCAACCGCGAGCCGTGGTCGGCAGAAGGCGGAGGCCGGAGGATGGCATTCGCGCGGGCGGCGGCTATGGTAACTTCGGATCAATACTCGCCGCGAGGGCTGTCGGGCGCGGCGGCGCGTGCGCGCCTGGAGCTTTACGGCCCTAACGCTCTACCGGAGCAGCCGCCCGTACCTCTCCGGCGGCGTTTCGCCGCGCAGTTCAGAAGCCCGCTGATCTACATCCTTCTGTTCGCGCTCGTCGTTGACCTCGCCATCTGGCTCGCCGAAGGCGCGCGCGGCCTACCCCTCGAGTCCTTCGCCATTGTCCTTATCCTCCTCCTGAACGCGGGCCTCGGTGTTTATCAGGAGAGCAAGGCCGAGTCGGCTCTCGCGCGTCTGAAGTCGCTGGCCGAGCCGCGCGCGTGGGTTCTGCGTGACGGGCGCGCCGTGCGCCTGCCCGCCACCGAACTCGTGCCGGGCGACGTGGTGAGAGTCGAGGCGGGCGACCGCGTGCCCGCAGACGGCGTGTTGGTCGAGGCGCAGGGCGTGTCGGTGGACGAGTCGGTGCTGACGGGCGAGTCAGTGCCGGTGGACAAGGGGGCGGGCGGCGAGTCTTTCTCGGGGACGCTGCTGGTGCGCGGCAAGGGCTACCTAGAGGTGACGCGCACGGGGTCGGAGAGCGCGATGGGAAGACTCGCGGCGATGATCGGCGGGATTGAGGCCGAGAAGACTCCGCTCGAACGGCGCATGGCGACCTTCGGCGGGCAGGTCGCCCGCTGGGTGCTGCTGCTCGCCGCTCTGATAGCGCTGGGCGGCTTCTTCGTCGAAGGTCTCGCGCGCGCCGGACACGTCCTGCTCTTCGCGGTGGCGCTGGCCGTCGCCGCGGTGCCGGAGGGACTGCCCGCGGTGCTGACGCTGACGCTCGCGCTCGGCGTCGAGCGGATGGCGAAGCGCCGCGGCGTAGTGCGGCGCCTGAGCGCGGTCGAGGCGCTCGGCTCGGTGACGGTGATCGCCACGGACAAGACGGGGACGCTCACGGAAAACAGGATGACCGTCAGGTCAGTTGACAGCCCCGACACCGGGCGGGCGCTGCTGGCGATGATTCTGGCGAACGATGCCGAAGATGGCACCGGCGCGGGCGACCCGACGGAACTGGCCTTACTCAATTATGCCAGCGTTCAAGGTCACGACTTGGCCGACATCGCCGGCAGCCGTCCGCGCCTCGGCCTTCTGCCCTTCGACAGCTCCTACAAGTTCATGCGCGTCACGGTGGACGAAGACGGGCGCGCGGTGAGCTATCTGAAGGGCGCGCCCGAAGTGCTGCTGAGTCGGAGTCGGATCGACGGAAACGAGCGGCGGAGTTGGGAGGAGAAGGTCGCGGCTTACGCGGCGGAAGGGTTCCGCGTACTCGCCTTAGCCTGGCGCGAAGGCGAAGGAGACGAGGCCCTAAACTTTCTGGGACTCGTCCTTCTCTGGGACCCGCCGCGCGCGGAAGTGCCGGAGGCGATCAGGCTCGCGCGAGAAGCCGGCATCAGGGTCATCATGGTGACGGGCGACCACCCGGCGACTGCCCTCGCCGTGGCGAGCGAGGTGGGCATCCCGCCGGGCCGCGTCGTCACGGGATCGGATTTAGAGACGCTCACGGCGGAGGAACTCGCCCGCGCCGTCCGCGAGGCCAACGTCTTCGCCCGCGTCACTCCGGGGGACAAACTCCGCCTCGTCGAAGCGCTGAGGGCCGACGGCGAGGTCGTGGCCGTGACCGGCGACGGCGTGAACGACGCGCCCGCGCTGAAGCGCGCCGACGTGGGCGTGGCGATGGGGCGGCGCGGCGCGGACGTTTCGCGCGAGGTGGCCGACCTCGTCCTCCTCGACGACAACTTCGCCACAGTCGTCGCGGCGGTCGAGGAGGGCCGCAACATCTACGAGAACATACAGAAGTTCATCCGCTTCCTCTTCTCGACCAACCTCGCCGAGACGTTGATCGTCGTCGGGGCCGCGCTCGGCTCGTTCTTCCTCGGACTGCACGACGACGCGGGCCGCCTGCTCCTGCCGCTGACCGCCGCGCAACTCCTGTGGGTCAACGTCGTCACGGACGGCCCGCCCGCCCTCGCCCTCGGACTCGACCGCGACCGCGGGGTGATGCTCCGCGGCCCCCGCGACCCGCAGGCCGCATTGCTCGACCCCGCCTCGTTGCGCTTCATCCTGAGCGCCGGACTGTTTAAGACGTTGGTGGGCGGCGCGCTTCTCGTTGGACTGCCGCGCCTCGGCTACGGCCTCGGCGAGACGCGCAGCCTGCTCTTCCTCTACATGACGGTCGGCCAACTGTTCTACGCCTACCCCTCGCGGCGTATCTCTACCGCGTCCGGCTTCAACGCGGCGGTGCACCTGTCGGTCATACTAGGCACGGCGTTGCAGTTGCTCACCGTACTCCTGCCCGCGTTGCGCGCCCTGCTGGGGCTGGAGCCGCCCGCCCCTTCCGCGCTCCTCTGGGTGGCGGGGGCAGTCCTCCTGAGCTGGGGCGCGGCGGAGGCTTTCGTCAGTCTTGACGGTTCTCGGCCTGATGCCGCCGAAAGCGAAAGCACCGAGTGTGCGGGGAATGATCATCATGCTTACTCGTGAACGCCCAGAGGCCCCGGGGCAAGCGGGGCAGTGGAAGAAGCTGATCCGAGAGTTGAGCGCCGTCCGCTCCGACATGCTCGGCCTCGAAACCGAGTGCGAAGAGAGGCTCCGCTCGCTGCACGAGTCGCAGCGGGAGAGCGCGCGGAATCTCCTGCACTACCTCGCGCTGCGCCGGCACGACTTGCGAAAGACACAACAGCGCCTGGCCGCCCGCGGACTCTCCTCGCTCGGAAGGTCCGAGCCTCACGTCCGGCGCAACCTCGACGCCGTGCTCGGCGTGCTGCACCGCCTCGCCGGCTCCGCGGACGGGTCGGACTCATCCGCGGACGGGAACGGCTTCGCCGACGGTCGCGAACTGCTCGAAGAGCACACGCGCGCACTGCTCGGGCCGCGGCCCCGTCACAGGGACGTGCTCGTGATGGTGACGATGCCGAGCGAGGCGGCGGACGATTACCGTCTGGTTCGCGACCTCGTCGCGAGCGGCATGGACTGTATGCGGATCAACTGCGCGCACGACGAGCCGCAGGCTTGGGCGCGCATGATCGCGAACCTGCGGCGCGCCGAAGACGAGGCGGGGAGACGCTGCCGGCTGCTGATGGACTTGCCGGGGCCGAAGCTTCGCACGGGCGCGGTCGAACCCGGCCCGCCGGTCGTCAGGTGGAGGCCGCGGCGCGACCTCTTCGGCAGAACGGAAGCGCCCGCGCGCGTCTGGCTGACTCCCGCGGACGGCGGGCCGGCGGCCCCCGAACCGGCGGACGCTTCCCTGCCCGTCAACGGGAACCTGCTCGCCCACGCGCGGCCCGGCGCGCTCGTCAAGTTCTTCGACGCGCGCGGGGCGTCGCGCTCGCTGAAGGTAGTCGAGGCCGTGGGCCGTGGCCGTTGGGCCGAATCCTCCCGGACGGCCTACGTCATTCCGGGGACGACGCTGCACCTGATCGGTCACGCCTACGAGACGAACGGCAACTTGATTGAGGGGAGAGTCGGAGAGCTTCCGCCGCGCGAGCAGTGGATAAGTTTGAAGACGGGCGACAAGCTCGTCCTGACGCGCGACGCGACGCCCGGACGCCCCGCGCGCTTCGACAGCCGCGGTCGCGTCAAGAGTCCGGCTTCGATAGGCGTCACGCTTCCCGAAATCTTCGGCGACGTGCGCGCGGGCGAGAGCGTCTGGCTCGACGACGGCAAGATCGGCGGCGTCATCCGGCGCGCAGGCCGCGAAGAGATCGAGGTCGAGATCACGCACGCTCGCGCGCGCGGCGAACGCCTCTTCGCGGACAAGGGCGTCAACCTGCCCGACACGCGGCTGAGCCTGCCCGCGCTGACCGAGACAGACCTCAAAGTCCTTCCGTTCGTCGCGGCCAACGCGGACATCGTCGGCTACTCGTTCGTGCGCTCGGCCCCGGACGTTCAAGCCTTGCAGGCGCGGCTCGCGGAACTCGGCGGCGCGTCGCCCGGCATACTGCTGAAGATCGAGACTCGCAGTGCGTTCGACCAGTTGCCGAACATCATCCTCGCGGCGATGCGCGGCCCTTCGTTCGGCGTGATGATCGCGCGCGGCGACTTGGCGGTCGAGTGCGGCTACGAGCGCATGGCCGAGGTGCAGGAGGAGATTCTCTGGGTCTGCGAGGCGGCGCACGTCCCCGTCGTGTGGGCGACGC
>DASRCS010000146.1:0-41679 GCA_035652995.1 Pyrinomonadaceae bacterium | reverse complement strand
CGCCCCCCAACTGTATATGTCTGCTCTGCAGTCCACGTCGTGGGGCGTCAAAGCCATCTCCGGCGCGCGGTATGAGTTAGGCGGGACGCGCCTCGTGAATACGGTAGGGACTTGCATAGAAGAAGACGCGGCCTTATCACTTAACACCTTCGCCAACTCGAAGCTGGTGATTACCGCTTCACTCTCTTCGAGATCGACGAACACCGACTTTGGGCTTAGTTCACGGTGGACGAAGTTGCTCCCGTGTACGGAGCGCATCCCAAGGGCAATGTTCTTCATGAAGCGGGCCAAGTCAAGTCTCTCCAAGTCCCGCGGGCTATTTAGTAATTCCTGCAAGGTGGGATTGTTCATCCATCTCTCAACCACTAAGTAGCCGTAGCCCTCCTCATCACCCATTGCCGTAATGATCTGATGAATGCGCCTGTTTGAAGAGAGGGCGGACAGCGCCGTCTTGTGCCGCTGCACCTGCTCGTTCCATACGGCCTGAGCGGTCACGTCCATCGGGGTCCAGTCGTAGTATTTCCCGCGGTGGCGGATCCCCGTGTTTAGGTCTCTGACTCCGTAGACCGTGAAGTGGAGCCCGTTGGGCGCCTGATCCTTGTACAGTTCCTCTTCCAGCTTATAGTGGCCGACGACCTTCTCAGTCGGTGGAGTGCCGGCGGCGGAGACGACTCCCTTGTCCACGACTTCGGCGAGCTTAACCACTTCCCTCTTCGAGATGGGCTGCGCGCGCGGGGGTAGCGGGTCTTTCTCAATGCTCTCGACTACGCGGGCGAGCGTCAACGCCCGCACGTCAGCCCGTGGATTTGCGGGGGAGCCGTCTCTGGCTAAAAAGTTGATACTGGTCCCATCAGGGAAGACGAAAATGCCGCGCACTTTCTTGAACGGGCCCAGCGACCTTAGCCCCGACCTGTTAACGTACTTCTCAATGAGCGCGGAGACGCGATACATGCGCTCCTCCATGACGACAGCCTCTTTCCTTTCGGACTTCTGTCTGAAGGGAAGGGGCAGGCCGTCTCGGTCCACCTTCGTTATATCCCAGTGTCCCCACAAGAGTCCGTCCACCGCCCCGTGATAGCTCTTCGCCTCCAGTAAAAAAACGCCATTGGGCCCAATAATTATCAGGTCGATCTCCCTCCGCGTGACCGCGCCCGATCCGGCGGAGAGGTCGGACGAGTTGTCCACTATCACGTTGGGTACGATCACGTACTGGTTGCCGAGGCGCTCACTCAGGTATGAAGTAACGAGACGCTCGAAGTTCAAGCCGCCGGAAGGAGCACGCTGACTTCTTTCGAAAGGGTTGCGTAAGAGTCTGGCCATCTCAGCCTCAACGGATTGGTGCCGCCAGTCAGGCACCGGCGGGGAATAGAGACCGCGACCGGTTGTCAAACGACAAAGGCCCTGCCATTAACTCGTGCGGGCCAGTCGTAAAGCCGCCGCCTCAGGATAATAATTATTGGCACTGCTTGGGAACTGTCATATTATGTCGCCTCCGTTCGGACGCACCGGGCGGCGCCCTTGAAGACCTTACCTGCGGCGACAGTCTAATGTCGGGGCGCTGGTTCATTACGGTTGAAAGAGGCTCGCGACTCAGTCCTCGCCTCGGAGTTCACAAACAGAGAATACCGCTAATGGAAGATAAGATTCTAAAAGGCAGATACAGGATCCTCAATAAAATCAAGAAAGGCGGATTCGGAGAAACCTTTCTTGCCGAGGACCTAGATAAATTCAAAGGAACCTGCGTCGTAAAGCAGCTCTCATTTTATTCCTCCGACCCCGGCCTTTACCAGTCTTTTCAGGAGCGATTCGAACTCGAAGGAAGGGTGTTAACCGAGTTAGGTAAACACCCCCAGATACCGGAGCTGTACGCTTACTTCGAAGAAGACGGCGAGCTGTATCTGGTCCAAGAATTTATTGTCGGCAAGACCCTTGAGGACATATTGCAGAGCGACGGAAGGTTCTCCGAAAAGGCGGTCAAGAAAGTTCTGATCGACCTCTTGCCGGTTCTCGATCACGTGCACGCGAAGAGGAAGGTTCACCGTGACATCACCCCTAAGAATATCATCCTGCGGGAGAGTGACGGCTTACCTGTGCTGATCGATTTCGGCGCGGTAAAGGAGTTGCAGAGCTTATCGGCTAACCCGCAGGCGTCGCCGGTGAGCTCCACGATCAACATCGGGACGCCCGGCTACATAGCGCCGGAACAGATTAACGGATTCCCGGGTTGCTACAGCGATCTCTACAGCCTTGGGGCGACCGCACTCCGCCTACTCACCGGGAAGGAGCCCCAACTCCTGACCGCGTCGAGGAAGAAAGATGAGGGCTGGCGCAGGTATGCGCCGGAAGTGACCGAGAGCTTCGCGTCAATCGTTAATAAGGCTATACAGTTGGAGGCATACAACAGGTATGCGACTGCCCTCGAAATTATGGACGACCTTCTGAACTCCAGGGTCGTTCATCCGGAAGATGACGAGGAACCTACTGCGCCATTCGACAGGGGACTCCCGCTCGTTGACATGGCCACCGGCCAACAACTCATAGCAGTAAAGTCACCGGCCGGCTTTCGCCTGCCGTCCGAACACCTCTACTTGGGTGAAGGTAAACAGACGGGAGAGCGCTTACTCTACCGGAGCAGGGACGGCCAAGTCGTCTTATACATCCCTAAAGACGTTCGGACGGGCTCGCCGTTTCTGATCGACAGACATTTAGTGACAAACGCCCAATTCGCCGCATTCCTCAATGACCCCGAAGTCAAACATAAGATACAGCAGACGCGGTCGAACGACGTAACGGTCGCCGTCACCTTTGGCGGGGACCTTCTTCTGGCAGATGCGTACGATTATTTCGAGAGAAACGCCGGCAGAACACCGGGCAAGGTTGCGGGACTAACCTACTCGTCCCAAAGGTGGGTATCGTTGGACGGGTCCGGGCACTTGCCGGCCGCGCTTGTCTCCGTCATGGGGGCTACGTGGTACGCAGCTTGGCTGAGGAAGGTGCCGTTGGAAGACGCTCAGTTAGGGAACGGCTTGCCGTGCGAGTCACAGTGGACGACCGGCGCACTCTTCGATGAGAGTATCGATTCTCTTCGCCGGTTCCCTTGGGGCGGTGACTGGGAAAGGCAAAAATTAAATAGCCTTAGTTACTGGGCCGGGCGCGACATTTCAGAATGGGAGTCGGGTCACGCCGCTAAGGCGGGACTTACTCCTGTGGGAGCATTCACAGAAGGGGCGAGCCCCTGCGGAATGATGGACGCCTTTGGTAACGTCTGGGAGTGGTTAAATAACTCCGACCAGTCGGGCAAATATGTGATTAAGGGTGGCGCGTACTCCAGCCCAAAATCCGTCTTCGAGTCGCCGACAATGCTCAGGCAGCCAGAATTCCTGAGTCCGGCTATAGGCTTCCGCTGCGGCTGGTATCTGTAGAATGAGTCAGTCAAAGTGTCTACCGTCTGCCCACTTGTAGACCGCCATGCGGTCCATGCGTTGACTACTACCGAACGCGGCTGGGGGACGACGGCTGGAAATAAGGCGCGGCGGCTTATCTTATCTGAAAGTCACCCATTTTTTACGCGGCCTCGAAAATGCGGCGCGATGTTGCAAGAAGCATCAACCGGCCTGTGCTGTTTCGTTCGACTTTTCAGGGCCATTCAGAAAAATGGGTGACTTTCAGCTTATCTTATTCATTGACAAGTATAAGAGCCATTATATAATCCGACACTGTTTTCGGGTCTTCTCACCCAAACCGTAGATAAGACTCTTTTCTACTTCCCGTTGGCGTAGCTGCTTTTATCGCTGTGCCGAATTGATTACGAGAAGGCTGACGGTTTTCGTAATCCCAACACCGGGGAACGGCGATGAGAAAGAAGCTTCTGGCCTGCGCGCCCTCGTCGGCGGCCATAGTAGCCCTCGCATTACTGTTAGCGACGACTGCGCTGGGGCAGCCGAAGACCTCGGTCAGCCGCACCCAGTGTAAACAATGGGACGACGCCTTCCTTACAATTTTTAATTGGGCTATGGCGGGTGCCCTGATTGGCGCATGCGTCTTTAGTCTCCTATCCGGCTTCCTCGGAAAATTCCTTTGGGTTTTTACGACCCCGCGTTTTCGGCTCGTCGTCGTGACATTGGTCTGCCTACTGGCGATGGTGTTCGGCGTGGCCCTTGGCCCTTGGACTCTGGGATTAGGGGGCGGGCTATTCAGCGGGGTGGACCCGCGGTACTTCGATTGCGCGAGCATGCAGTTCGGTGCAGAAGGTCTATTCGCCGGGCAGTTGGGTGTGGGCGTGCCGGCCATCGCGCAGACCCCCGCGATGATTATCGCGCTTTCAGCCGCCGCCCTCATAGGGGGGCTGACCGCGTGGCTTATTAGTTCCGCCACTCTAAGGTTCCTGGGCGTGCCGGCCAAGGTCAGGGGGGAACGCCTGTGACATACAAAATAATCTCGGTAGGCGGCACCGGGCAGATAGTCTTGCACTACTACCTTCAACTCTATCTGCTGGGGGTCGTGAAGGAAGAGTTCGACGCGGTGATCATCGACAGCGATGACATCCTGCCGAGCATTCAAGCGGTCAGGAGTTTTCTCGCCGGGCTTCAGTACGGGGGGCAGACGAACGAGTCGCTGGGGAGGGCGAAAATACCCACGGTCGAAGCGCTGAGGGTGAGGCCCACGGGCGGCGACACCGCGCTTGAAGTTCTGACCGGGAGGAAGGACTGGAAGAGGACGGAAACGCACCCGGTCTACGCGTTTTTCAACGACGACTCGCTCCGCCAGGAGTTGAAGCAGGGGCTTTTCGCGCGCCCGGCCTTGTCATCGGTGCTCACGCAGGAGATATTTCAGAGCGACTCGCTGAGGTCGAGTCCTAACTCGACGGTAATTATCGTCGGGGCAGTAACGGGCGGTACGGGCGGCGGGTTGACGGCCCCGATGCTCGACGCTGTGCGCACCTTCACGGAAAGAGAGCGGATCGAGAACGTCAAGGTTCGCGCGGTGTTGTTCGGGGAATACTTCCGCCCGCAGGAGGGACTGATTAAGGACGCCGTACCGCGCTTTCAATCAAACCAGACGATGGTCCTGAGGTCTTTCGGCGAGGCCGAGGCAGCCGAAGGACTCCACAGCTATTCAATCGTCGGGGGCCCAGGCGTCTCCGCGGACTACGAGCGGAAGACGGAGACCGAGAAGGAAGGCAAGAACATTCCCTGGCCCAACGACGAGGGCAACCCGTTCTGGCAGGGGGTGCTGGCGCTGGAGCACCTGCTTAGAGACACGGCCGCGGAGAAGGTTACGAAGTTCGAGGGGCGGGAGGCGCAAAATTTTTCCACCTACTTCACCCTGCGCGGCGCGGAACTGAGACTCCGGAAGGCGCTCTCCATGGTCAGGATGATCAATAAGAAGGGGGCACTGCTGCGGCTCTGCAACGACCCTTGGTCCCGATGGATCTGGGGTGAAGGGATGGTCGAGATCGCCGCACATTACTGGAGCATCGCGGCGAGTAGGGAGAGCGGTAAAGAAGGCGTGGCCGACTTCCCCAGGGAACTTCAGCGGGCGTTCGAGACGCTCTGGCGTGGGGAGGACAAGAAGCTAGGGTTGCAGGACGTGTTCCCAAATATCACCCAAACTGAAAGGATGCGCCCCGGCAAAATGAGTAGCGTGCGCTGGCCGCAGGTCAGCGAAGGGAAGTGGGCGCGGGAGCTTTTCGACGATAAGAGGAAAGCCGCGCAGAGGGCCGCGGCCACGCTGCTGTTCTGGACTCTGCGGGAAGTCGCCTAGCTATGGGAAAGTACTCCGACATCATAAACAGCCCGTGGATCGACATGACCCTTTACCCGGAGTCGATCCCGCACCTGCTCCACCACGACCTTGCTTACTTGTGGATCCTGGAGAAGGAGGCCCACCTGCGGCCAAAGATCTGGGGCGAGCGACTCGAAGCCTGGCGGTGTCTGGTCGAGTTGTTTTTCACCGGCGAACTGGTAGTGAAGGAGGACCCGATACGGGAGCCGCTGATCAGGTACACCAGGCCGCACGGCATTACGAAAGTCTCGTGGGTGTCGCTGCGCAACAGCGACGAGGTTGCGGGCGTTCTGAGCCCGGCGGTTCTGATGCGCCCTCTGCCGGATTTTACGTCCCACGATTTGAGTAAGTGGAAGCAATATCTCACCCTCAAACGCAGGCCGAACGAATTCCCGTACTACCTGCAGCTCGCGATCGGGGTGCTCAAGGCAGGGCAGCCGCCTGGCTCGTTCCGGGCGAGGCTCGCGACCATTCTGGAGAACGAGTTCGCTCCGGGGCAAACTAATAACCCGCCGCCCAATGCCCACGGGGCCCACATTTCCGTCCCCACGCTCCGACAGTTTATTTGGACCCAAAGGCTGGACACGTCACCCGTGATAGATCAGGTGAACGTCTTGGTCAGGGCGTCCGACGGGAACGGCGGCGACCCCATCTATGTACCCCGATGTAGGACGTGTTCCTACATCCTGACGAAGTCCCGTATGTCGCAACCGATCCGGGTGGAAGGGGATACCTTCAGGGTAGACTGTGAGAACCCGTCAGGCCCTCACGCCAACGAACTCGACCTGACTGATTTTCTTATCTGGGCGCGCCAAGATAACAAAGTCGTCGTGTGGGACCAGGACGGTGCCACTTCGATCCCGGAGAGAGGCTTCCCCCCCAAGCCATACATCCAGGGCATACAGGTCGAGTTCGAGTGGAACGCGGCACAGCTCGCCGGGGAGTGGGAAAAGCGTTTCCTCGTCCTCCAGTTCAGGGACAAGGACTTAATCAGTCGGAAGCTCAAAGACATCTTTTTCGATAAGCTCTTGGTGCCGGGGCGCTTCGAAAAGTTCAAAGGGCTGCCTGTGCGCCCGGAGTGGCTCGACGCCTTGGAGAACCCGCACGAGGTCGCAATAGTTGCGGACGGAAACGACTCTAGAGTTATTTACCGGGAGATGAGAATCAAAGGGTGGCCGGTGTCTTTGCGATGGGCGTACTCAGGTAATCTGGGGGTCGAAAAGAAGTCTGACTTGGGAGCCGGGATTTATCCCGACCCGGCTACCGTACCCCAGCAGTGGCGCTGGTACAGATGTTTCCTGCACGGGCCGTCGCGTCGCGAATACCAGATCAAATCCGACTCGTCGAACCAAGTCCTCCCGTGGCTGGTCGAGGGGGAACACGGTAAGCCGAAAAGTCTATCCGTCACGAACGCGACCGGCGAGACCGGCGCCACGTACTTCGACGAAGTCGTAGCCTCACGTTACGGCGACGATCACAGGGCCGACGTTTATCTCGGGATAGACTTCGGGACTACGAACACAATGATCTATTTTCTCCCTCTTGGGGATAGCGCGGAAAACTTGCAGCCCGCAAGGCACGGTCTGAAGCCCTCCCTGCTGAGCACCAACGTCAAGTGGTTTGCCGAGGCGGAAGGCTCGGCGGAAACGATCGGCGATTTCCTGCCGGGGCTAAAGTACCGGGAGCGCCTGTCGGACCCGTATATCATTCCCTCGGCCTTGTGGAACAAGCAGGGCCAATTTCTGATTAGGTGGGGGGCGGAAGCCCCCGTCCAAGGCGTCCAGCCTTTGGACGGTTTCAAGTGGGACGTGCGCGGAAAAGATAACTACGCATACCGTAAGGCCTACCTGCGTGAGCTTCTTCTTCTGTCCCTGCCCCAGATCATAATGAACATCGGGCTGAATACATCGAGGGCCAAATTCCACCTCGGCTTTGCCTTCCCGCTAGCCTTCCATAACGAGGCGCGTAGGCGCATGCAGCAGCTACTCGACGAGATGGATTCGATACTGCATGAGGCCACCGGATTCGACTTCGAGTCTTACTCGATTAACGAATCCACCGCCTGCGTCAGGGCCTTCGGCGCGTTCAACCCGGGCGACACTTTTTTGGTCGCCGACATGGGCGGGGGCACCATGGATCTGTCCTTCTTCACGGTGAGGGGGGCGCAGGATAATGAGGTCCATCAGATGGGCTCTGTCAAATTCGCCGGCGAGACATACGTCGGGGCGTTGACCAGGAAGAAACGGCCCAACCTCCAAGGGCAGGAAGCGTTCTACTGGAAGCTCAAAGATTCCATTAACACGGAAGAGAGCCGAGATGAGTACGGCAAAGACGACGCGGCGCAAACCATCCTGCACCGCTTCGGCGGCTTGGCTTTCGAGTTCCTCCGCACCCTCATAGCCGCTTACCGCCAAGACGAGGTCGAGCAGCCGATTCATTTAGTGTTGGTCGGGAACGGGTGGCATCTGGCCGAAGCCTTCAGCGCCGAGACGCAGACGCGCGGCGCTAAGATGGTATTTAAGGAGTATTACGACCACCTCGTAAGGCAGCTTGCCGTCCCGAATTTAAGCCTGTACTTCGGTCAGCCTTTACCTTCGCTGCCCTCGTCCAAACATTTAATAGTTATCGGAGCCCTCAGGAACGTCAGCGGCCCACAAAAAAAGAAAGAACTCAACGACGAACCGAACCTGTCGAAACTCCCCGCGGGCAGAGATTTCCGATTTAAGACAACGCGTAACCGCGAGCTTGAGATCGAGTGGTTCGAACTGGTGGGGGAGACGGTGTCCCTGAGCGAGTACACGAGGGAAGAGTTGACCGGTGGGAGTTCCTTTTACGAGTTGGAGAAAGTGCCCGCACTTAGGGAGCCTTGGAAGACCTATCTTTTGACTCTATTCGGGGCGCGTGACGAATCCGAAATACCTTACCCCGATGAGCCCAATTTAAGGGAAAAGGTCCGTGACTCGATTGACGGACACCCCCCCAAGATAATCAAAGGGCCCCTTCAAATCATCCTCGAACACCGCTGGGCCGAATGGCTCACCGAGGATTAGGGGCGTAGGAGTCTCGGATGGTGAGGGGACTCAAAGAGAGAAGCTTGCTCATAGCCGTCGTGGGCGCCGCCGTCCTCCTGGCCTCGTGTGGCCGCTCATGCGGTAGGCGCCCGCCCGTCGACACCGGAGGCGGGGGCACGAGCCCGGCTGGCGGGACGTTCTTCATGAGGCAGCCCGTAAATTTTTGCTGGGAGAGGCCTCAGAGCCTCAGGCGTGGCACGGCGCAAATCCTAGTCGACAGCTCGGGATCAATGGTCGGATTCGCACAGGCGGTCCCGCAGTTGGTTACTTGGATACAGCATGGCGTCAGCCAAGTTCAGAAATCCTCGATGGAGGTGGAGAGTTCTCGCATCTGCCAGTTTAATAAGAGTATCGGCATAGCCGATTGTACGGCTGCGGGGAAGCAACTCCCCACTTTTAAGGCATTCGGAAATACGAATCTTCAAGACGCGATCAGCGCCTCGGATGGCTACGGCCTCACTTTCATCGTCACTGACGGGGAGGCAGACAACGGCGGCTTGGGTACAGGCGACTGCGCCCGCGGGGTTGACGCGGCATGTCTAGCGAGGGCACTCCGTGAAGTAACCCACGCCCGCGCAACAACTGGGGAAGAGACCGATACCGGGATATGGATCATGCCACTCTTGGCGACTTATGACGGCACCTTCTACACGGACGAGCGAATCGCGCCAACCGATTTTCGCCCGGAAGAGACGGTTCAAAAAATTCGCGGCGACATAAACGCTGAAGCCGTCATTCAAAATCCACGTACCGGCTCGGACGGCAGCTTGGAGTTTACGTACCGGGGGCCGCGGACGCTGCTGTTAATTGTCATTGCCCGCTGGAGTGAGGTCGGTCGCAACGCGGTGCAGGCCCTGTGGGAGAGTTCGGAATACCTAGGCGTGAAGCGGATCGAGGAGGTGAAAGAGTTCTCTTCAGGAATGGCCACCCTACCTCCTATCGAGCTTTATCCCGGTTTCCTTAACCAGGTGAAATGGAATTCACTGCAAGAGCCGCAAGACCCGTCGGAGGCGAAAGGCACCATGGACGCTGTATTGAAAAACGGCTCCGGTAATACGGTCATAGGTGTCACCTGCCCGCGTAAAGATACGGGGTCAGGGGTCTATAAACTCTCCGGCGTTTCGGTGGAGGCCGGTCGCGCCTCCGGGTGTGCCCCCATCCGCATGCTGCCAGGGTTCGACTTCAGTTTAACGTCAGCAAGTCCCGCGGACGAGGGCGACCTGACACACTTCTTAAACGGGTACGAGCGTTCGGGAGACTCTTACACCGATCTTCGTCTCGACCTCGCCTGCTCAATGGCCAACCCCCGCCCGTGTGGGTTAAATCCGGTGAAGGCGCGGTGGACCGCGACGATGAATTACGCAGCCGCGGCGGACGGATTGGCTTCGGATGCGGGAGACCATCCCATCCATCGGCAGATTAAGAACATTTCGACCGTGAGCCCCAGTAGGGAGCCGCACCGCGTATTCGCCTTCTCCTCGACGCTTGAGAACTTCTACCGCGAGGTCGGTAAAGATCAGAAGAGTATAGTTCTGGGCGAACTCGACATATGCCACGGCCCTTGAAGGAGCGGGGTGGACCTCATGGAGCTCTTAAAATTATTGTTGGGTAATTTCGGGGAAGTCCTTGGTAGACTTCTTGGCGGTTACCTGGATGCCGGCTGGCCCTTCGCGGCAATGCACGGCGTAGTGCTCTACGCCGTCTATAAAACCTGGGTCAGCAAAATTGGGACGGAGACGAAAGCCCTTCAGAATTGGCAGCCCGGCGGATCGAAAGTAGCCACCGTCGAGGACATAGGCCCCATAGAATTAAGTGGGAGTTGGAAGCCCGGCAGGTCGGGAGCAGAAAAAGGCAAGGCCGCCCGCGGCAGAAAGAGCGAGACGACTCCCATCCTCGACCGATTCATCGAAGACAGCGAGGCCCTCGGGCCTCAAGGCATTCTGGTACCCATTACTGATTACTCCGACCGCCTCGACTCGACCGTGGATGGGATGTTGAGTGAATTGCACGACCGGATAAACTTGTTCCTACTGGTCGGCATCGCGGGCTCGCTGTTCGGCCTTTTTGAATTCGCCTTCCGCGCCTACGACGCGCTCACATCCCCAAACGTCGGGGACAACGACCGCATTCGGTTGTTGGGTGAGCACCTCTCCTCGAGTATGGCGAAAGCCTTCCCGGTGGGATTCATAGGCTTAGTACTCACGTTCTTCTTCCAGATAATTGCAGGGTTCCCCGAGCGCCGCCTGAGGGCATCACTGACGGACGCAACCCGTGAGGCGTTGGCCAGGAGGAAGGAAGTGAGCAAGTCGCAAGCGCAAGTCATTCAAGAGACTGCGGGGGCGATCCGGACCGCTCTGCTTCCTCTGAATGACCTTAAGCTAACACTCACTCAAAGCATCCAGCCGGTGGTCAAAGAGTTCGGGACCCGCCTCGACCAATCACTCGGCCTCGTGAAGGCCCAATTCAGTGAGATGCAGAGGATCACAGCCAGCCTCGCGATGGCTATTCGGAGCGTAAACGCCGGGGTTATCTCACTCAATAAGGCAACCGACAGTCTAAAAGGAATGCTTCAGGATGCGCCCGAAGTTCTGAGCAACACAGTCAAACTGCAGGAGTCCCAGAAGGCCGTATTGAGTGACTACGAGAAGGTCTTGGAAGGTTACGTCGAACAGGCGGGACGACTTAACTTGGCCGTCCATACCACCATAAGCAATATGGCCAACCTTCCCGAGGACATCGTCCGCATCACCCAAGCGGTCTTCGAAGCCCTCGGGAAAAATTCACTTTCAGCGTGGGGCGACTCCTCAAAAGAGTTTTACGAGTTGCTCACGCACGATTATGAGATTCTGTTCGATGACATTAACGGCCGGGTGGATAAGATCCAAGGGCAGGTGTTGTCGGTCTCAAAGGAATTGAAGGCGGTCACCGAGGGTTTGGAAAAAACCGTCGAAGGACTGAGCGCTCTGCCCGCGAGCATAGACACGGAACTGAAGGCCACCTTCGTTAGAGTCGGCACGGAGTCGAAAAATGCGTGGGTGACCATGTCGAACGACTTCGGCAAGGACACGCAGAAGGAGTACGTCAATTATCTGGGTAAGATACAGCAGCAAGCTGAAGAGGCCGGCGGCAAATTAAAAGCCGGCGCCGAAGAATTCGGTCGCGTCGCCGCGAACTGGGAAACCCTTTTGAAGGATCCCGTCGATAAACTCATTAAAGACACAAGGGATGCCATCTCCGGCGACCTGAAGAAACTTGACCAAGCCCTGGTCGAGCGCTACCCGCACATCTCGGAAAAGATCGAAACCTTTAATAATGATCTGGCGGCGATGCTCGTTCAGATTCAGTCCATTCAGGACGCGCTCGCATTGTGGCTGAGGGACGCCGACAAGGCTCAGAAGAAAGTCCACGACATCCACGACGGGCTGGTCGTCGCCGACCTCCTACAAAACAACACAGAGCACGTCAAGACGGCGAACAACCTGTTGAAAGACATACATGGACGAATACCCTCCTCCGGCGGCGGCGTTCAGGGCGAGATGGCCGAGTTAGGCCGGCTGCTTCGGGAGATCAGAAACGGGATAAACACGTTGGCGAATAGAAAAGGGTTTATCGGCAGAATCCGAGACCGATTTTAGCCGATCAGCCCGGGAGGTCAGACAATGCTAAGACGCGCCAACCCTTGGCCGGCGTACGCGGACCTCTTTTCCGCGCTACTGATAGCAACTTTCGCCGGTTTCATGATGTTGTCGGCGGCTTACCAATACGCGCTGGGGCGTTACGAAAAGGCCGAACAAGAAGTGAGCAAAGTACGGCAGCAGGCCAACAATCTCGTGACAAGTATCCAAAGGGCCCTGAGTCAGGAGAACGCCATGGCCGGTCACGTGAGGCCGTGTGGGGAAGACACCTGCATAGATTTCTACATTCACTTCAAAACGAGCGACGATAGAATACTAAGGGACGACGAGAAGAACTCTCTGGGGCTAGCATGCTCGTCCATAAAGAATGCAATTGATCACCAGCCGCCCGATCAAAGGAAGGACATCGAGATAACTATCGAGGGGCACACCGACAGCCAACAGCCTCAAGACATTACCGACCCGCGCGAACTTTATCTGTACAACTGGAACCTGAGCGGGAGGCGCGCCACCTCAGTGCTGTACGAATTCCAGAAGTGCGGGCTCGCCCCGCCAGATTACAGAGTTGTGGCCATAGGCTACGCGGACTCAAAGCCGCTCTGCTCCGACACGACTAAAGAGTGCCTCGATAGCAACCGCAGGACCACCTTGAGTCTCCACGCCGACACCAAGCGGATTGAGGAGAGGTTGAAAGGTGCGGACCAAACTACTCTGCATTGAAAGCGCAGAGTTTGCGGCGATGATTGAAAGTCGCGCCGCTTCTAATACCAAGTCGCGCTCCTCTGGCTTAATTCATCTGAGAGCCTTGCACTTAAGTGCATAGTTTTTACTAGCGCGTTGGGACAATGAACTTTATTATTCGCGGTGTGGGTTGGGGGAGGTAGTGCCCTCACCGGGGAAGTTTAACCGGTGCTGGTCACTATCGCTCATCCGCGGCACCTCCAAAGTCAGAGAATCAGTCCCAGGCGACCCATAGGCGTTCATAGGCTACTGGACGGTATTTAGGGCAAGTTTATGCGGACTCTACTGACATCCCAGACCAGACAAATTCTTCCAATCGCATCTGGCGATTACAGGGAGGACGCATTTCTCTCACCGCAAGACGTTTTGAGCTGCGGCATCAGTGCCGGTGACTACGCCATCTTGAGCGTGCTGAACGTCCTCCCCGAGGGGCCTGTGTGGGAGGCGGCAATAAGGATAAATGCGGACGTCGAGATGCCGCCGGGGCAGGATGCCTTGAAGTTAAACTCCGCGTTCTTTGAAGAACTAAGGCTCTGCCCAGGCCAGGAGTGGGAGTTGTCGTCGGCGCGTGAGACGCGTCCCTTGCAAGAGTTAATGCTCGAGCCTTTTCCTCTTCACTCTTTCTCAAAGGATGAGTTAGCCGGGCTGAGAAAAATTTCGTTTGAAGGGCGGTGCCTTTACGTCGTACTAGGCGGCACCCTCGAAAACCTATCTCTGCGCATAAATAAGCAAAAATTATTAAGGGTGCGCGAGACAATACCTAACACCCGGGATTTGACGGGCACTACGGTTCTTCACATCGCACCGGACACACGCATTACTATCTGTGTGCCGGCGCGCCAAGGCGGGACGGACTTGGTTGTGATTCTGGATGTCAGCGAGTCGATGAGGCTCAAGGATTTCGAAGAACGGCAGGGACGCGTAGTGACACGCGCTGAGGCGGCCCGCGAGGTTGTAAGACAGATCTTAGAATGGCACTCTAGCGGCAGCGCGTCCGAGGACCGCTTCGCGCTGGTCGCCTTCGGCAGGGATGCCCGCACAGTCTACCCGGAGGCGCGGGAGGAACTTGCCGAGATTACGCCGCATCAGATCGACGCCTTATGTAACAAGCTCACGGATCAGAAAAACAGGGTCGACATAACTGGGAGCGACATCATCGGAGCAGTAAATTCTGCCGCTAAACTGCTGGATAATTCCCCGGCGCGTGGCAGTGACGCAACTTTCATCATAGTGTCTGATGGGGCGTTTTGGTCCGGACGCAGGGGTGGGGCGGCCCAGTACACTAATCAAAAAAACATGATCACGGATTACATAGGTAGGTTGTATGAGGAGAGGAAGGTTAGCATTCATACTGTAACCGTGGGGAAAGAGGAATGGACCCGCCGGTACGAGCAGGGACGCTATGACGATGACATGACTCGGCCCGAAGGCAGACGCGGGCATGTCCCTAATCCCGCACTGCTTGGCCTGATCGCTAATCTCGCCAACGGGAAGTCCGTAACCGCGCAAGACCTCAGGGGGCTGCGTGACTTGTTCCAAGAACGATCGACGGGGGCGCTAATAAATTTGTTGGAATAGCTCCCCCATTCCCCGCTAGCATCAACGAGCGGAAGGACAATGCGCAAACAGTATCAGACCTTCCTCAGCCAGAAGCCGCGGGCCGAGGCAATGGCGCAGAAAGCCGGCGAGCCGAAATTTAGTCACGCAAAACGGTAGGTAAAAAAAGACAAACAGGTGAATTCATACTTAATACGTCGTTACCCGCTCTGGAGATGGACAAAGCGTCAGAAGGCTTTCAAGATGGTAAAAAAGATTCCCCGCCGGAACTTTGTCTCCCACCGTCCTCCGGGCCGAGCGGCGCCGAGTATTGGCATCACGCTGCCGGCGACCTACATCGATGACGAGCTGAGCCGGGCGCGCACGCAGATCGCGAAGGCCAGCGTCAACCTCGCGCAACTGCTGAACTCGATCAAGTGGCAGTAGGAAGTGTCCCCCGGGTATAACAACTTTTCGGCTTTATCAAATCGCTGCTTACCCGGACGGGAGATTCCCATGCGAAACACATTCATCTCGGCCATCCCGCTCGCCGCCGCGCGTTCCCTTATCCTCCGGGGCTTTATTGGCGTCAGGCACACAGCCGGGCGGGGTCAGTACCAGCCGCCGCCGGTCGGGTTAAGCGCCGCCTCTATGAGGGCGCGCGCCGCCGTCCGCACGGCCTGCTTCGGCTGCGGCTCGAACACGGCGACCGCGTAACGGACCTCCCCCTGCTCGGCGTGGAAGAAGTCGTGGTAGGCCGCGTAGTGCTTGCCGCCGAGCATCTCCCCCAGCTTCGAGTTAACGCCGGGCGGGAGGAACACCACGTAGACGGTGTCGGCGTCCGGCCCCCGGATCGCGCCCGCCCTGAACATCCCTTCGAGGGCCGCACGGATTTGCAGGTCTGAGATGATTCTGTCTGCGGGGAAGTCGAAAGCCTGCTCCTGACTCTCCGACGGCGCGTAGATGTTCTTCACGCCGTAGTCGTCGAGCGAGAGCTGATCCGCCGACGCGCCCGCCTGCGAGAGCAGGTTCGAGAAGGCCGCCTCCCGCCGCCGCAGGCCCGGCTCCGCCCACGCGCTCCCCAGAAAGATGTTGTACTGCCGCGGCTCGGCGATGACCTCCCCGCCGTGGTAGCGCAGGCCCGCGAGCGCCCCCGCGTCTCGCCGGACGACGAAGACCCTCCCGCCGTCGTCGTCGAAGAGGGGCCGCTCGACGGCAGCGCCCGCCTCGGCTCCGCCCTGCCCGATCACTGCGCGGCTCGGTTCCTGCGCCCCGGCCACACCGGCCAGAACGACCATCATCGCCGCCGCCTTCAGTATGAGTTCTTTTCGCACGAGTCTCCCTTTCTCGTCGGACTTGCCAAGCCACTACTGCGTGACCTTCACCGACACGTCGTCTATGTAGAGCGTGGTCGGGTCGGTCGCCCCGTCCCCGTGGCAGTTGAAGTAGACGCGGATCGTCTTCCCGGCGTACGGCTTCAGGTCGAACGTCTGCTGCGTCCACGCCGAGTTGTTCGCCGCGATCTTGAAGATGGTCGCCAGCGTGTTCCCAGAAGAGTCCAGTATCCGCGCCTCCTGCCAGTCGAACTGGATCGTGTCTGTAGTCGCCGTCGAGTACCAGAAGGTCAGGGTCGCCGCCGTCGCGTTCGCCGGGATGGTCACCGACTGGTAGGCCGACGAGTCGCCGTTCGGCTCGGTCGTGCCAGACCCGGTCGTCGCCCCCAGCCGCATCGAGTTCGCACCCGTGTGGGCGCGGGCCGTCGAGTCTATCGGCACCTTCACCCCGCCCAGCACCCACGGCGAGAGCGTCCCCTCGAACCCGTTATTCGTAATCAGCTCGGTCGTCGTCCCTCCCGAGTTCGACACCGTGACCGTCACGGTCGCGGACGAGCCGACGTTGCCGGCGGCGTCGTAAGCCTTCGACTGGATCGTGTGCGAGCCGTTACTCACCCCGGTCGTCGCCCACGAGTACGAGATCGAGGTCGAGCTGGTGTTCGAGGTCTTGAGCGCCCCGTCGATGTAGACCTCCATCTTCGTGACGCCGACGTTATCCGAGGCCGTCGCCGTGACGGTGACCGTGCCGGAGACGGTCGCTCCGTTGGCGGGGGCGCCCACCGAAGTGGTCGGCGGGGTCGTGTCGGAACTGCCCGAAGTGGTCGCGTTGAGCAGGAAGTCGTCCACGACGAACGAGGTCTGCTGGGTCGAGTCTTCGGCGCCGGTGAGGGAGAGCTGGACGGTCTGCCCCTTGTAGGCGGTGACGTCGAAGGAGACCTGCCTGAAGCCGGTGTTGGCGTCGAGGTTCGAGTAGGTCGCGAGCGTCGAAAGCACCGTGCCGCCCGTGTTCTTGACCTGCACCGTCAGCGTGTCGTAGCCGGTCGTCGTGGTCGTCTCGGCGGTGTCGACGTGCAGCCAGAACGAGAGGGTGGCCGAGGTCGTGGTGGACGGGATCGAGACCTGCTGCGAGAGCGTGTCGGTGTGGGTCGTGCCGTAGCCGTCGAGCCACGCCTTCCACGTGCCCGAGTGCGCGGCCTCGCTCGTCGAGCTGTCGATGATGCCCGTGCTGGCCGTCCACGGCGCGGGGTTCGACGAGCCGTTCTCGAAGCCGGGGTTGCCGAGGAGTTGCTGCGTCGAGCCTCCCCCGCCGGAAGCCGTCACCGTCAGGCTGACCGTAGTAGTGTGAGTCTTACCGCCTCCCGTGCCCGTGACCGTCACGTTGTAAGTGCCCGTCGCGGTGGACGAGCCGACCGTGAAGGTCATCGTGGAAGAGCCGGAGCCGGGCGCGGCGATTGACGCGGGGCTGAAGCCGGCAGTAGCTCCCGCCGGGAGTCCCGAAGCCGAGAGTGCCACCGCGGAGTTGAAGCTGCCTGAGATCGTCGTCGAGACGGTCGTATTCCCGCCGCCGCCCTGCGCGACGGAGAGCGACGCCGGCGATGACGAGACGGAGAAGTCGGAAGTCTGCGAGGGGTTGAAGATGATGTCGATTACGGGGTGCAGCTCGATGCCGTTCGGGGCCACGCCGGTCTGCCCGTGCAGGAAGTCGAACATCCCGACGCCGGTGACCTGGACGGGGACGTTGGCCGTCTGGAAGCTGGTGGTCGCCGTGAACCTGGCGTCGAACTGCGAGCGCGCGTGCGAGATGCCGGAGGCGAAGGGGCTGCCCGCGCCGACGCAGGAAGGCGCGGGTATCTCGGCGATCATGGTGTGTCCCGCGCCGTCGTCCAGGACGAGGTGGTAGTCGGAGTCGGTCTCCAGCTTGTACTGGGTGAGGGTCGCGGTGATGACCCAGACGGTGGTCTCGGTGGGCTGGACGCGGTTGTTGGCCGGGATCGGGCTGGGGGCGGGAAGGGCCGTGAGGCTGCTGATCTGGGTGGGGGTCGTCGAATTGAGGTTGACCAGCCCGGCGTCCGGGTCGGTGCCGGTCTTGACCGACCAGCGCTCGACGCCGCACTGCGCGAGGGCGCTCGTGTGAAGGGCGAGGAGGAAGAGGGCCGCAACGAGCGGCAGTAGTATTCGGGGAGACCGTTTAGTCATCGCGCTCCTTTATTCCGGTATCACTCGACAGCGGGGGCCGGGCGGGGACGGACTCCCGCCGGCTGTGGTTGAGGAGTTGGGGACGCGCGAAAGATATGACGGCCGAGTCAGTTTGTCAAAAGAATTCTTCTTGAATTCTTCTTGAACAAGGTAATCTTCTTTAAATGCGAATCAAGCGTAGTAAAACAGAATTTCGGAGAGTCGAAGAATTGAGTTTGTGGAACAACAACGCATCGCGCTCTACCAAGGCTGGGATAGAGCTTGCACATAAAGTCCGTTTTGCACATAACGTCAGCGGGTTGCACATAAAGTGTAGCGGCTTTACTGCGGAAAAATGGTCTTCAATCTTTGTGGAAAGTCGGGTAGGCTTGCGGCATGGCTACCTCGAATAAAGAACGCTTTGAGCAAATCGTTCTCGGTTGCTTCGGTAGCGTCCTCTCTGTCGTCGTCTTATCAGTGGGGGCGCTCGTGATGGCTTGGCTTACAGGACAATCAGCCTACCTCAGCGGCATACCCTTGTATAAGGCAATCCCCATTGGGGCAGGGGTCTTTTTAGCGCTCGCACTTGCGCTGTATCTGATTGGCGCGGCATTCGTGCGGTATCGTCAGCTAAAGAGTGGACTGAGCGGGCGAATGTTGAAGGACGCTCCCGACTCGCCGTCTTCTGCCCTGTCCACTGCGGCGTGTCCCGACCTGTGGTTACATACTATTGCAGGGAATCAAAAGAACTACATTAACCGATATGTGAGGGTATTGGGCTGCTGGATATACGCTCACGACCTACGGCGCGAACTATACGTTGATTTCAAGTTCACTATATTAAACGCATCCGTCTATAGAATTATCATTGACGATTCTATAAAGGGGGATATTTACCTCGGTCTTCGTTTACTCAGCAAGCCAGTAAAAATGATGGGAGATGCCACCAAGTATTGTGAATACGGAAGGACTCAAGATTTCGTCGTGCGTCAGTGGCTCTACCGGGAAGAAATAGCAGACATCCTCGACACGCCGGATGCGGAGTTTAGATTTAACAAATTGGACATCACGATTAAAGGCGATGTTTCTCCTGAAACAAATGCGAATCCCCAACGGCTAGTCACAGACGACCTTAGCCTTTCAAGTAAATTGTTACGGGAGTTGTATCGAGAACTCGAAATAGAGGTTCAATCGGCCACGTTTACACAATACTGGAATTTCACAGAGTACGAGGAGGGGCGGATAAAAGTGATTCCGACCTGCGAAGGTCTGCTTATCAACATCCATGTTCGTATAGTTAATCCTCGCTCGGTGGAGGTGCTACTTAGCAACTTTCGTTTGCTAGTCAAGATCAGAGATAAAGATTATGCGGCAGATGCAGAAGCGGGTGCGGTGTTATACGAAGACCGAGTGATTAAGGGGGGCGAGGAAACACTTCGGGGACAAAAATTCTCGAATTTATATCCAGAAATCAATCAGCCCCGCGCCATTGAAGCCGGAAAAGACTGTGACGGGTGGCTCCAATTCATCTTAAGAGGCGAGCCGGGTAATGGTACAGAGGGCGGACTTCCTGCGACGCTGGAAATATCCGACACATCTGGCGGAGTATCCCGTTCAGAATGTCACCTTTCATTTGGGACATCATACATAAGTTAGTCATTCCAAAACGACGGCTCGACGCCTAACTCGTAAATGCTTTGAATCAAACAGCACACGTTGTGACAGAGAATCTTACAAAGTACTTCGTTCTTCTGCCCCGTCTGGGCTTTGCCTAGCGGAAGTTTTTTGCCCAACAGAACGGAACCTTGCCCAACGAATCGGCGTATGAGGCACTAAGCAACTCGCGGGGCGCTGACAACGCGTCTGCTCTTTGTATTCGCATATCTCGGTTGTTGGATTCACGGAGGCGCGGCCTTCGTGTATCTCGATGACCGGGAGGAAGGAAATGCGAAAGGCAGAGAAAAGGCGGCGTGATCTTGACCGTCTCAAGCAAGATTTACAGACAGAACTAAGGCTTATCCACTGGCAGCATGTGGCATTTCACTTGGCGTTATTGGTGGTTGCTACAATAATAGCCTTGCTTTTAGCCCTATTGAGCAAGTAGCTCGCGTATGTTAATGCGAAAGGCCGTAGGTATTAAAATCACCTACGGCCTTTCGCATTGTGTCAGAGAATAGCCGAAGCAACTTCCTTCCAAAACTTCGGCTTCAAGTTAAGTTCATACATACTCTGAATCGGATGAGATTGGCGCCGAAGAGGCGGGTATTTGAAAGTTCTGAAGGCATGAATAAATTTCATATAAGATGAAAGCCTAAACAGAGTGGAAAATCGCGGCATTCATTCATGCATAAGCGTTTTTTGCTCGTAAAAGGTCGGCGAGTGGCGACCGGCGCGCGCGACGCCGTACCCGCCCGCGTGTCCGCGCTGGTTTCAGACTTTGGCCGAAGCGCTCTACTGGCGCGAGCGGCTCTGGCGGAAAGAGACGGCGCACGCGACGCACAGCTATCGCCTGTTCAAAACGCCCTGGGCCGCGCGGCTCGAACGCTGGCGCGTGCAGCCGCTCCTGCGTTTCGCTTTCGCGGCGGCGCTCGTCTCATTCGTCGTTCAGCTTTCGCTTCTTCCGATACTCGTCCTCTACTTTCACCGCCTCTCGCTCGCCTCGGTCGCGCTCAACGTCTTCGTCGGCGCGCTCATGGTCTTGCTCGCCCTCGGCGCGGCTGCGGCACTCGCGTTGTCGCACCTGAGTGCCGCGCTCGCCGCGCCGCTCGTCCGACTCTCCGAGGCGTTCGCGTCGCTGATGATTCACAGCGTTGACCCGTTCGAGCGCGCGCACGTCGCCGCGCTGCGACTGCCGGAATACACGGGCGCGGCGTCGGCGATCTACGTTCTCTACTTCGTGCCGCTGCTCTTCATCGCGGCGGCGCTGCTGCGCTGGCGTCCGCTCTCCGCGCCGCCGCGCGCCAACATCGTTGACCGGAGACGAGCTGGCGTTCTTAAAACTCTTATTGAAAAGAGCCGGACGAAAATCATCGAAGAAGGCACGAGAGTCGTTGAAGAAGACGCGAACGAATCAGCCTTTACTTTTAGACTGCGACGCAACGTGCGCCGGGTCGCTGATAAAATTCGTGCGGCGCGCGCGGCGATTCATAAAGGCGCGGCGGTTGTCGGCGGCCCGGCGGTTGACGACGAAGGCGACGCTTCGAGAAGGCTTCTCTTAAAACTCGCGTGCGTCGCTTTCGCCTGCTCGGCTCTCGTCATCATCTTTCATCCGTTGAGCGCCGGACGCGCGGACGGTCGCCTGCGAGTTGACTTCCTCGACGTGGGGCAGGGCGACGCGGCGCTCGTCACGATGCCGGACGGCACGACGATGCTCGTTGACGGCGGCGGGCGTCCCGCGTCGCGACAGAGGCGCGGCGGCGATGAAGGTGAAGAGGCGGAAGAGTCCGAGCCTGACTCGCGCGGCGTCGGCGACGCGGTCGTCTCCGAGTATCTCTGGTGGCGCGGACTCGCGCGCGTCAACTACCTCGTCGCGACGCACGCCGACGCGGATCACATTGACGGCCTCAACGCTGTGGCGAAGAACTTCAAGGTTGACGCCGCGCTCGTCGCCCGCGCGCCGCAGGACGACCCGGAGTTCGTCCGCTTCGCCGCGACCGCGCGCGACGCAGGAGTTCCGGTTTACGTCGTCGGGCGCGGCGACAGTCTGAACTTCGGCGCGGTCGAGGCGGACGTGCTGTGGCCTCCGCTCGCGCTGGGCGACGCCGACTCGCCTTCGGGCAACAACCAGTCGGTCGTGCTGCGCCTGCGCTTCGGTCGAAGGACTGTTCTCCTGACGGGCGACGCCGAATCGGACGCCGAGCGCGCTCTCGTCGCGGCGGGCGACGACGTTCGCAGCGACGCCGTCAAGGTCGCGCACCACGGCAGCCGCACCTCCTCGATTTCAAGCTTCGTCAACGCCGCGCGTCCCGCGTTCGCCGTCGTCTCCGTCGGGCTTGATTCGCCCTACGGCCACCCGAACCCCGAAGTCATCGAGCGCTGGCGCGCGTCCGGCGCTCAGGTTCTCACCACAGGGCAGCGCGGCACCGTCACCGTCAGCACCGACGGCGAAGACCTAAAGGTGAATACTTTTGTGCGGGAAGGTGATTCGAGGAAGAGATAGCCTGCACGGACGAGCAATGAAAAACATCCGACGCCCGCGCGTTTCCGCTTAATGAAGCTTCCTTTCACGACGAGGGCCGACGAGTAGTTATTCTTTCAGCTCCGGGCTTGACCGCGTCTTCGGCGCGGCACTTGTTTCTTACTCCGGGTAAACTTTGGGTACGGCGTCGTCCCACTCCTTGTCTATGTCCGTCGCCAGTAAAAAACACTTGCAGGCGAGGAAGCACATCAGGTACAGGGAGATGCTGCTCGCTATCACGAGGAACCGAACTTTGCCGATGCCGTAGTAGCTCAGATCAAACACTGTCGTGAAATCAAAATACATCTGCAGCAAATATACGGGCAGTGGCAGGAAGTACAACGTCTTGGGAACCCAGCGCCAGCGGGGCTTTTCGGAGATGCGGGGCACGAAGGGCACAGTAAACACCTGCTGCATCGCCAGCAGTTCGTAGCAGCGTTTCAGGCTCTTTTTAGATAAAGGCGGGGGGTCCCTGAAGAGTAGCCGGAGGTTGGCGAGTTCGCGCGCCTTGCTGAACCTGAGCCAGAGCAAAACGACGACGAAGGTCAGGCCGGCGAAAGGCCCTATGTCGTTCTGGTCGAGCGCGGCGGAAAAAAAAGGGATGTGAACCAGGCGCACCTGCTCGATGCGGAGCTTGCGGTAGTTCTCAAGCTCGTTCGCGATCAACGTTTTGTCATCCGAATTCTTAGGGTCAAGGTTGTCGTGTCGCAGATAAAGTCTCGCGTTCTCGTACAACTCGTGCTGTGCGGCCCACGCCTCCTGGCGCTGCGGCGGGGTTAATATATTGTTCGGGTCAATGGTCGCCAACAGATCGCTCTTGTCCGGGTCGAAATCTTTATCAGCAAACTTGAGTGCCGCCGTCCTCACGGCAATGCGCGCGTCCAGCCACGAGAGGCTGGTCAGGCGTAGTTCGGCGGCCACCAGAACGGTAGAGACGATAAGTACGATCATCACCAGGCGTGCACGATTTGATGAGGAGGCCGCGGCGTTAACGTACTCTATGACAGACGCCTCCTCTTTTATATCCTGGTCACTTACCGATAGGACTTGTATCTGGTCTTCTGTCCGTGCGCTCATGATTACCTCCTCTGTCGTCGTGAGCCGCCGACGCGCTTTTCTTCTGGTTAGGAATGTCAACGTGAGAGCGTGGAAGTGGCATCCAGCGGTGCGAGTAAAACGCGCCGAACTCTCTTACGGTTTGGTGAAGCGAGGTTGTGCTGCTCAACGGGTGACTGAAAAAACGCAGCCTGACGTGACCTTGAGCGCGCATCTAATATACCCGGCCCGCCACTTTGTCAAGACTAATTTCCGGGCCGAGGCGCGCAGCGCCGGACGGCTGCCGGGAGTCGTCCGCCTCGCCGCCGGAGTCGGGCGGCGCGCGCGGTGCGCCCGCCCTCTTGCCCCTCGTCACCAGCCACTTTAATATTCGGGCATGGGTGAGAAAAACGAGCCGGACAATTCGCCTCTGTTCGACAGGCGGCCCTGGGGTTCGTTCACGGTGCTGGACGAGGGGGCGGGCTACAAGGTGAAGCGCATCGAGGTTCTGCCGGGCAAGCGGCTGAGTTACCAGCGCCACGCGCGCCGCGCCGAGCACTGGATGGTCGTCGCCGGGGAGGCGCGCGTCACGCTCGACGGCGACGACGTGACCGTCCGGCTCGGCGAGACCGTTGACATCTCCGTCGGCACGGCCCACCGCATCGAGAACCCCGGCTCCGACGCGCTCGTCTTCATCGAAATCCAACGCGGCGACTATCTCGGCGAAGACGACATCACGCGCATCGAAGACGACTTCGGCAGGGTGAATTGAGATGTCGGAGGTCGGAGGTCAGTAAAATTCAGCCGGCCAAACGTCTCGGATAAAATCGGGCGACGCGGCTGGCACAATAACTGACCTCCGACCTCTGACCTCTTTTTTATGTAGATAGGAGAATCCGCACGTCGCGAACGTTCGTTCCCGTCGCGCCCGTCATGATTGCATCGCCGAGCCGGTCGAAGAAAGTGTAAGCGTCGCTCTCGTCGAGGAAATTCGAGGCGTTGAGTCCGAGGGCGCGTGCGCGGCTGAGCGTCGCTTCGTCGGCGAACGCGCCAGCCGCCGGGCTGTTGCCGTCAATCCCGTCAGTCCCCGCGCAAAGCGCGAACAGTTGTTCGGGCAAGCTTCCTTCCGGGCGTTCTCTCAAGACCCTTTCAAACTCGAACGCGCAGCGCAGCGCCGTCTCGGAGTTGCGCCCGCCCACCCCCGCGCCGCGGACGGGACACGCGAACTCGCCGCCTGAGATCAGACACGCGCCGCGACGGCGTCCACCTTCCCCGCCGCGACCGACACCCTCGCGCCGGTAAAGCTCGACGAGGCGCGACGCGAGCAAGGCCGCGCCCTCCGCGACGTTCTGCTCCGAGATGTCGCGCGCGACCTCCACGGCGAACCCGCGCGAGCGCGCAGACTCAGCCGCCGCCTCGCACGCGCTGTCGTTGTCGAGCAGGACGAAGTGACTCCGCGTCTCGGTCATCTGGCTCTGCGTCCGCACGGCTTCGGACTCATTCGCCTTCGCCGTGTCTGCTTCGCCTGTCCGCGGCTTGCCGGATTCTTTGAGAGTGCGCGTGACGGAGGCCGGAAGTTTTGAGGCGAGGCCGTATCGCTCGAAGACTTCTTCGGCGGCGGTCGAGCCGTGCGCGGGCGGGAGAGTCGGGCCTGAAGCAACGTCGGACTCGCGGCCTGCGGCCACGTCGGAGACGATGAGCGTGACCCGCGCGGCGCGCGGCGCGCGCACGCTCAGGCCGCCGCCCTTGACTGCCGAGAGAGCGCGGCGCACCGCGTTGACTTCGCCAATCGAAGCGCCGCAGCCGACGAGCACGCGATTGGCTGCGCGCAGGTCTTCGAGCGTCAGGCGTTCGTCGCGCGGCCATTCCATCATCGCGGAGCCGCCGCCGGAGACGAGGAAGACGACGAGCGCGCGCGCACCGTTTGCCCTGTCCAGAAGGGCGAACGCTGCGCGCGCCGCATCAAAGCTCGCACGGTTCGGCAGCGGGTGGCCGCCCTCGAAGACGCGCCAGCATTTCGAGAGCGTGATGTTTGAAGCGGGCGCGGAGATGACGCCGCCCGCGAGCCGTGCGCCGAGTCTTTCGTCGAGCGCCGAGGCCATCGCCGTCGCGGCCTTGCCGATTGCCACGGAGTAAATTTCTGGCTCGCGCTCGCGAAGATCGAAGCGCTCGCCGCCGACGCGAAGACGCGCACCTTCGTGAAGCGCCGCGTGTTCGATCTCGACCGCGTCCAGCACGGCGCGTCGAGCGTCAACCGCTCCAAGCGCATCGCGGAAGATTTCGCGTGCGTCGGTGTGCAGGTCGTTCGACTCGGACGAATCGCGCGGGTGCTTTGATTCGGGCAACGGAGTTACTCCACCGTGATGAAGCGCCGCAGCTCTCGGAAGCGCCGCTCGCTGATGCCGCGAACCATCAACAGATGCTCGGCGCGTCGGAAGCGTCCGTAGCGTTCGCGCTGCTCGACGATGCGCGCGGCGAGCGCGGCCCCGATGCCGGGAAGTTTCTCAAGCTCTTCACGCGACGCGCGGTTGATTGAAATTCGCGGCTTGCCTTCGGGCGTGAGTGAGTCATGTGTAATCGTCGCGTCTGCCGTCTGAGTGCGGCGTGGCAGTTTGACGCAGGCCGTGCCCGCCGCGGCGACGGCGCAGCACACGATGATACAGCCGAGAGACTTCCGAAAGAGGATTCGTTTCACGCGCGGAATCCGCTGTTTGCAAAGGCTTTGTGATATCTGCCGCGAACGTGTGCAAAATGCTAGAAGTCTAAAAATGTCAGGAACTTGTAACGTCAAAAGGCGAGATATTCACAGGGTTTTCCACAGTTTCTGTGGAAAAGTTGTCGAAGCCTTGTTCTCAGAATAGAGGCAGACGGAGAGGAAATTAACATGAATGGACAGGAGAAGAGCAAATGATGAATGCGGAATGACGAGTGATGAATTGAAAACAGAAGCCATCTCTTCATTCATCACTCGTCATTCCGCATTCATCATTTCTTATCATCCTGTTCGTCCACGTTAAAAATCTTCCGAGCCATCTTCCTGCAAGTCGTCCCAGTGCGAAACGGTTTCGTAGGCGCGACCGAGGACGGGGCGCGGGCGAGCGCCGTCGGCCTGGCCGATGAAGCCTTCGCGTTCGAGCGCGTCGAGGATGGCGGCGGCGCGTCCGTAGCCGATGCGGAGGCGGCGTTGCAGAACTGAGGTCGAGGCGCGTTTCATCTCGCAGCAGATGCGGAGCGCCTGCTCGAACAGCTCGTCGCGCTCGCCCGAAGCGCCGTCGCCGCCCGCGGCCTCGTCTTCGGACTGCGTGATGGTCTCGTCATAGACGGGCGCGCCGCCCTGCGACTTAATGTGCGCGACGATCTTTGCGACCTCGTTCTCGTCGAGGTACGCGCCGTGGACTCTCAGCAGGCGCGACGTGCCGGGCGGGAGGAAGAGCATGTCGCCGCGACCGAGCAGTTGCTCCGCGCCGTTCGCGTCAATGATCGTGCGCGAGTCAACCTTCTGCGAGACGCGGAAGGCGATGCGCGAAGGGAAGTTCGCCTTGATGAGTCCGGTGATCACGTCAACCGATGGGCGCTGGGTGGCGAGAACGAGGTGGATGCCGACGGCGCGGGCCATCTGCGCGAGGCGTGTGATGGCTTCTTCAACGTCCGAGCCGCAGGTCATCATCAGGTCTGCGAGTTCATCAATGATGATGACGATGTAGGGAAGCGTCTTCCACGGCTGCCCCTCTTCGTCGAAGTCGAGGACGTTGTTGCGGCGCTCGACCTCCGCGTTGTAGCCGTCAATGTTTCGCACGCCCCACTGCGCGAGCTGCTTGTAGCGCTGCTCCATCTGCGCGACCGCCCACTTCAAAGCGTTCGCGGCGCGCTTCGGCTCGGTGATGATGGGCGTCGCGAGGTGCGGGATGTCGGCGTAGAGTCCGAGTTCGAGCCGCTTCGGGTCGATCATGATGAACTTCACCTCGTCGGGCCGCGCCTTGTAGAGGATCGAGACGACGAGCGAGTTCAGACAGACCGACTTGCCGGTGCCCGTCGCGCCGGCGATGAGCAGGTGCGGCATGCGCGTCAGGTCGGCGACGTAGTTGATGCCGTCAATCGTCTTGCCGAGCGCGAGCGTGAGCTTCGACTCCGACTCGCGGAAGGGGCGCGACTCAAGAACGTCGCGCAGGAAAATCGTCTCGCGCTCCGGGTTCGGGACTTCGATGCCGACATGCGGCTTGCCGGGCAGGCGGTCAATGCGGACTGACTCGGCTTCGAGCGCGATGCAGAGGTCGTCAACGAGTCCCGTCACGCGCGAATACTTGACGCCGGGGTCGGGCTTGAACTCGTAGGTCGTGACGACGGGGCCGGGGCAGATGTGCTTGATCTGTCCGGTGACGTTGAACTCCTTGCACTTCTCGGCGACGCGCTGCGCGATCTGCAAGAGTTCCTCGTCGGCCTGCTCGCGGCGCGGCGGCGCAGCGTTGAGGAATTCGAGCGGCGGGAACTTGTAGTCGAGCAGAGCGACCGCCGACGCGACCTCCGAGCGGCGTGCCGACTCGCGCGCCGAACTCTTCGCGCCTGCTTTCTCGTCCGCGACGAGACGCTCGAAAGGCATGTCATCGTCTTCTTCCGCGTCCGGCTCAGTGCGGACGACCGCCGCGGTGCTCATCATGTCGGACACGTCGGGCGTCTCGCGCGTTTTCTCTTTTGCGGGCGCTGAAGATTCGGGCGCGACCGAGACGCGGCGCGCGATGGGCGGCTCCTCTTCGATTGCGGCCTCGCGTTTCTTCCGCGAAGCGGTCGGCATTGCGGCGGAAGGCGAGGCTTGCGCGTCGGCGTTCGCCGGCTGAACGAGGATTGACGCAAGCTCGGCCTCGGCCTGCGCGAGTTGGGCGCGAATCTCGTCCTCGCGCGAGGGCTTCTCTCTGGCCGCGGCGCTGCGCTTGATCGCGGCTGCGGCGGAAGGCGCATCGGCCTTGGCCTCGCGCTTGACGGTGATCGTCGCCGCTGCGGCCTGCGCGGCTGCGACTGCTTCTTGTTCGGCGAGTCTTTGCGCTTCCGCCTCGCGCTCGCGGGCGGCCTTCGCCTCGCGTCGTGCCTCGGCGCGGGCGAGCGCCTGTGCGCGTCGTGCGGCCCGCCACGCGTTGAAGCGCTCGACGGTCTTGCGGAACGCGCCCGAAGGGTTCGCGAGCGCGGCGGCGGTGCGCTCGTATGCGGCGACGAAGGAGAAGTTGGTCGCGAGCAGGAGTCCGACGGCGGCGACGGCGGCGAGCATGATGGTCGCGCCGACGGTGTTGAGCACGCCCTTCAGAGTCTCGGCGACGAGCACGCCGACGAATCCGCCCGCGTTGAAGGAGCGGTCAACGAGCGGCTCGGCGACGTAGAGCGAGAGCAGCGCGGCGCTGGCGACGGTGATGGTGACGAGGCCGATGACGCGCGAGAGCGGCGCGTGAATCCGCTGTGTGCGAAAACGCCGCCACGCGGTGGCAGTGAGTAGCACGGGCAGGAGCGCGGCGGCCAGCCCGAACGACTGGAAGAGCGCCGCGGCCACGTTCGCGCCGAGCCGCCCCGTCCAGTTGCGCGCCGACTGCGCGCCCGCCGAGACCCAAGAGGGGTCGTTCGGGTTGTACGAGACGAGGCACAGCGCCATCAGCGCGCTCAACGCGAACAGCGCGATGGCGACTATCTCGTTGCGCCGCGAGTTCTTCGGCTTCGCCGCGCCGCCCGCCGCCTTCATCCGCGCGTCAATCTGTGCAGTTGCCATGGCTACTCCAGAAATAAGGGCACAGCCGGTGTTAGCTGCTTGATGGACGTTGCTTCAACCCTAAAGCGCGGGCCGAAACAGACGCCGTCAACGACTTTGCCGACGACCTCGACTTTAGCGCTCAAGCGCTCGTGTTCCGCGGTATGCTTGCTCAGCTTCTTGATAAACTCTTCAACCGAATTGCCCTTAGCGGGCGAGCGTCCGGCCCATATCGTAGCCGTCGAATCCCTTCCTTCGCATTGGCCTTTAACCGCCCCGTCGTCGTATAGAAAAAGCCTCTTGTCTGCCGTGACGTAAGCGAGTCCGACAACGCGAACGACCTTTCCGTCATAGAGAGTTTGAGAACGGGCGAATTCGCAAAGCGTCACGGTCGGGTACGGCGAGGGCTGCGCGAAAGAGCGCCGATTCTGAGCGAAGGCGCTTGAGCTAATCAGCAAAGTTGTTATCAACAGAATCAGCTTTATCCGCGCGTCAATCTGTGCAGTTGCCATAGCTTCTCCGATTTGAACCGACTAACGAATCTACCGCAACTTCTTCTCAACCTTGTTCAGGAAGAAATCCTGATGCTCGACACGAAGGTTTCCGAAATTCTCGTCCATCGTCACAGCGCGCCCGGCCTCTTTTGAAGAGTCGCCAGTCCTATTCGTGTATCTGAATAAGACTGTATATCCGCTCTTTCCCTTTCGACCGTACACGAAGCCGTAGGCGTTAGGCTCTAATGTGTTGTATCTGTCCGCCAAGATTCCGTCTATGCTCTCTGCTGTCTCTATAGTTTCGTGAGACAGATTGTTTCTATCTGGTGGCTGAGTGGTATAACCGTTTCGCCGAATAAATTCTTCTGCCACAATCACAGCCTTATCTTCCGCCGGCATGATTGGCTCACCAATCCCTACGGGTTGTTCTGTTACAGGTACAGGGACAGAAGCTTGTGTTGCAGGCTTTGCTTCCTGGGGAAACACAATAGCGTTTGCGGCAGGTTTGCTGTCGTATCTGAAAATAACTGCGACAACAACAACTCCGACAAGAAAGGCAACTAATCCCGCAGATAACCGAGTGAGTAAAGTTCTCATAGTAGCCTCCGCAATTTCATGTCGAGCGAAGCAATTTGAGCTAGCTTCTTATCTATGCCGCGCGGCGGCGCAGCAGCTCCGCCTTGATGAAGTCGTCTATGCCGCCGCCGAGGACGGCGTCCACATCGCCGCGCTCGACCTTCGTGCGCGCGTCCTTCACCAGTCGGTAGGGCGCGAGCACGTAGTTGCGTATCTGCGAGCCGAAGGAGATGTCGGCCTTGTTGGCTTCGAGCGCGGCGGTCTCGGCGCGGCGCTTCTCAAGCTCCAACTCATAAAGCCGCGAGCGCAAGACCTGCATCGCCACGGCCCGATTCTGGTGTTGCGAACGCTGGTTCTGGCACGCGACGACGATCCCCGTAGGCAGGTGCGTGATGCGGACAGCAGAGTCGGTCGTGTTGATGTGCTGGCCGCCCGCGCCCGTCGAGCGGTAGGTGTCAACGCGCAAGTCCTTGTCGTTGACCTCGACCTCGACGGCCTCGTCAATCTCCGGCGAGACGAAGAGCGACGCGAACGAAGTCTCGCGCGTGCCCGTGCCGAACGGCGAGATGCGGACGAGCCGATGAACGCCAGCCTCCGCCGACAGCAAGCCGTAAGCGTACTCGCCCTCGACGCGGAACGTCGCGCTCTTGATTCCCGCCTCCTGACCGGGTTGCAGGTCGAGCACCTCGGCCTTGAAGCCGCGCTTCTCGGCCCACTTCAAATACATCCTGAGAAGCATTTCGGCCCAGTCCTGCGCGTCCGTCCCGCCCGCCCCCGCCTGTATCGAGCAGATGGCGTTCGACGCGTCGTGCGTGCCCGACAGGAGCATCTCGGTCTCGGCCTCGGAGACTTCGCCTTCGAGCCGCGTGACGAGCTCGCGAAGCTCGCCCGCGCTCGCCTCGTCTTCCGCCGCGAATTCAAAGAGCACTTCGGCGTCGGCCACAGCCGACTCGAAACTCTCCTGCCGCCTGATGACGCGCTCAAGGCGGCTGCGCTGCTGCAAGACCTTCTGCGCCTGTTCCTGGTCGTTCCAAAAATCAGGCTGCGACGCCTTCTCTTCGAGCCGCCGAAGCTCCTCGTGTTTCGCGGCTACATCAAAGAAACCTCCCGAGCTGTTCGACCCTCTCGCGCAGGTCATCGGCCCGCGCGCGCAGGTCGCGGTCTTCGCTGTCACTCGACTGTAAAGCTCTCGACATTCAACCTCCGAAAAGACTACCCGTAAAAAAGTATTGGTGGTTTCAAACTCGACGCCGATGAAATTTGTAGGGGCAGGGCTTGTCCCTGCCCGTTGACTCATTAAACTTCAAGATACTTGTTAAGCGCGACGGGCAGGGACAAGCCCTGCCCCTACATAATTGCCGCGCGCCTTCTTCTCATTGTCAACGCAATCGCAAACAAACTCGCGACAGTGCAAGCCGCGGCGAACGCGTCGCCGAAGCGGACGTAAAAAGTCTGTGCGCCGTCGGAGCGCGCGACCGTCCAGGTGCGGACGGCCTCGCGGAAGCGGCCCGTCTCGTCCGTCACCTCGCCGCGCGGCGAGATGTGCGCGCTGACGCCGGTGTTCGTCACACGCAGCAGCGTGCGCCCGGTCTCGACCGCGCGGAAGACCGCGTTCGAGAGGTGCTGGCGCATGACGGCGGTGTCGCCTTGATAAGCGTCGTTCGTGATTTCAATCAGCACGTCCGCGCCTTCGCCCGCGAAGCTGCGCGTGATGAACGGGTACGCCGATTCGAGGCAGATGAAAACTCCAGCGCGCGGCGCTCGCTCATCTTCGCCGAGCGGCATCAAGGTGAACCGCGTGCCCGGCGTGAAGTCTCCGACGACCCCGCGCACGAGTCCCGCGCCGGGCATCCAGCGCGGCAGCGGCACGTACTCGCCGAACGGCATCAGGCGAATCTTATCATACTGCGCGGCGACGCGGCCCTCCGTGTTTACCAGCACCGCCGCGTTGAATCCGCCGCCGTCGCCCGTCGGTTCGAGCGAGTTGAAGAGCAGAGACGCGTGCTGCTCCGCGACGAAGCGCGCGACGCGCTCGCGGAACTCCCGGTCGCGCTCGAAGGAAAAGTTCATCGGCGACTCGGGCCACACGACGACGCGCGGCAGCTTGGAGACGTTCGCGCTCTCGCCTGCGTCGCTTCCATCTTTGCCCGCGCTGCTTTCATCAATCGCGCGAAGCGCCGCGGCGCTCAGCCCGAAGTGATGCTCGGCGAGCGCGTCGAACTCTGACGAGGTGCGGTTGAAGTCGGGGATAACGTCGGGCTGCACGCCGACGACTATTGCCGACGGCTCGGCCTTCGGCGACGGCGCGGGCGCGAAGTCGGTCGCGAAGATGATGAGTGCGACGCACGCGACGGCGGCCAGCGATGTGAGTGCGCGGCGCTTGCTCCGTTCGGCGAGCGCGTAGGCGAGCGCCGCGTTGAAGGCGAGCACGAGGAAGCCGACCGCGTAAACTCCGCCGAAGCGCGCCGACTGGATGAGCGTCGGCTCGAACGCCTGCGAGTAGCCGACGGCGTTCCAGAGTTGGCCGATGATACCGAGCCGCGCCCACTCGCAGGCGGCCCAGAGCGGCGGCGCGAGGAAGAGCGCAGCGCTGCCGAAACGAGCGCACAGGCGCGCGAGCGCGAGCGCGAAGAGTGCCGTGAACGCGCCGCCCGCGAGTGCCGGCAAAAGCAGCAGCGTGTGTGCGACGGGCGAGGGAATCCCCGCGTAACGGATCATCGGGAACGTGAGCCAGTGGCACGACGCGTAGAAGAAGATCGTGCCCGCGAGCCAGCCCGTGACGAGCGACTGCGGCGCGCGCGGCCTTCGCGCGATGACGAAGAGGAGCGGGACGAACGCGACCCACGCGAGCGGCCACAGACCGAAGTCGGGGAAGGCGAACAGAAGAAGGAGTGCGGAGAGCGCGGCGAGGCTCGCTTCGGCGAGAGTCGGAGTCGCCGCCCTCGCGAGAGAGGCGAGGCGCGTCAGGCGACTTCGCGCGCCCCGTGTCGCGTCGAGTGAAACTGCCTCCTGCACGCGTCGGAGTTTAGCAGAGAAGGCGCGCGCGCGTCATCGCGCCCGTCGTCCCTACAGTCAGTTTGTGTGGGCGAAAATTTTTTTGAGTGGGGAAATTTGCTGCGTCAAAACGTGGGGCCGTGAGGCGCGAAACGACGTAAATCGTCACCCTCGAAGTGACAATTTTTGTCGAGATGACGCTCCCGCGCACTGGCCGCGGTCGCCGCAAAGCGGCACTGAGTGTCTGAGCGTTGACAGTTTGTCGCCGCGCGGCGACGGGGCAGAGTTATTGAAGAAAGCCGAAGAAATAAGCAGAAAATAAAAGCGCCCAAAAGCGGGAGAACCCGGCCAGGGCGGCCAGGTTCCTGAAAGGTTGGTTTTAAAGTAGGGTCGCTCGGCGGGCGGCTGGCGTAGCGGCAGGCCACGCTCAGAGAAGTGCTGGCGGCGGGGTCACGGTTCAACTGCCTCCGTGCTTGCCGACCAACCAAAAAGCACTTCGCGTGCCACGCCGGAGCGTTTCCAGGAAATCGTGTCGGCAGTTTCTGGAAGGTTGCCCGGACGCGTCGAAGGATTCGTCGCGCGAGGTTTTAGCCGAGCGGCTCGACTTCGAGCACGCAGTCGCGCGCGCCGACGACGCGCACGCTGCGCCCGCGCCCGACGCTACTGCCGCCGCGCACACGCGCTCTCCAAAGCTCGCCGTCAATCATCACGAACCCTTCGGGCGCGAGCGGCGACTCGACCGACGCGACGCGACCCGCGAGGCGCAGGGGCTTTCGGGAAGACTTCTTGTGACGCGAGATGATGACGACGTATGCGAGCAGCGCGAGCGCGGCGACGGAGCAGCCGAGCAGCAGGGAAGTGAACGCGCTCATCGTTAGCAGGGTGAAAGGGAAGCAGCCGTTGCGGCTCGCGACGGGCGAAGGAGAATGGAGAAGGCGCGGTTCTCGTCGGTCGTGTTAGTTCGTGGAGAGTCGCGCCTTCGTGAATCGTCAGGCGGGCTTACTTAATGCCGGCCTGAAGCTGACGCTGGAGCGCGATGGCTTCCTGATTGTTCGGGTCAATCTGCATGGCGCTCTGCGCGTAGGCGGTCGCTTGCGCGCGGTCGCCGCGTTCGAGGAAGATGCGGCCCAAGAGTATGTGCGCGTCAATCAGCTTGTGATCCGTGTCCCAGAAGATCGAGTTCTTGAGTTGGATGACGGCCAGGTCGAGGTCGCCGCGGCGCTGGTAGATGCGGCCCGTGATCAGGTACGCCTCGGCGTTCATCGGCTCGATGCGGACGACGTTGCGCAGTTCGGTGAGCGCCTCGTCGTCCTGCCCCGCGTTGTAGAGGTCGCGCGCCTTCGCGAGGTGGTTCTCGGCGGTGTCGCCCACCGGCTGACTCTCTTTTATCTCTTCGTCGTTGCGGGCGGCGATGTACTCGGCGATGTTGAAGTCGCCGCGCAGCCGCAGCCCGATGAGCGAGGCGGTCTGCGACTTCTCCCATTCGACCTGCGCCCTGCCGTAGCCGGGGTAGAGCTTGCGCGCCTCGTTGTCGCTGGCTGCGGCGGCGTCCGCCTGCCCGGCCTTCTCCTGCGCCTTCGCCAGAAGGAAGAGCGCTTCGGGGTCTTTCGGGTTCTGCCTGACGACTTCTTTCAACTGTTCGGCGGCCTTGGCGTAGTCGCCCGAAAGCATGAGCGCGTAGGCGTAATTGAAGCGAACCATCGCGTCGTCAGGCTCCGACTCGACGGCGCGGCTCAGGAAGCCGGTCGCCTGCTTGACGAGGCTGTCGCGCTTGTCGGCGCTCTTCTCGCCGCGCGCGATCTGCGACGAGAGCGCGCCCGCGTTGTTGTAGATGCTCGTCAGCGGGATGTTCTTCGCGAGCGGCAGTATCGTGTCGAGCGCCGTCTGAAGCTCGCCCGCGCGCCAGTAGGCGAGCGCCGCGTAGAAGGCGGCCTCGGCGTAGTGCGAGTCGCGGGGTTGCAGCATCGAGAAATACTCGGCGGCCTTCTTGTAGTCGGGCGGCGTCTGCGTGTAGTAAAGCTCGCCCAGCTCGAAGGCGGCCTCCTTGTAGATCGAGCCGGGGTTCGCCTTCTCGAACTCGCGCATCGCGTTCGTCAGGTAGGCGAGCTTCTTCTCGCGGTCGGCGGTCATCGTCGCCTTGACGCGCGCCTCGAAAGACTTGGGCGGGACTTTGGTCGCCTGCTCGACGATTGAGCGCTCGGAGTAGGGAAGCTTCTCGTCCTGCTCGTAGAGGATTTGATAGGTGAGCTTGCCCTGCACGGTCTGTAGGTTCAGCAGCGCGTCGCCGAAGAAGAATTCGTGCGTGGCCCAGCGACCGTCGGGCATCTGCTTGCCCGCGATGCGCCCCTCGTTGATCCGAATGATGCGCGCCGAGCCGTGAACCTCGGCGACAGACTTCTCGTCGCGCGCGGGCGTGACTTCGTATGTGCCGAGCACGACCATCGTCGCGCCGGCCTCGCGCGCCAGCTTGATCGAGGTCGCGCGCGAAGGGATGACCGTCAGCGGCAGTCGGAGGCGCTGGTAGGCGAGTTCGCGCGCGTCCGAAGAGACGACGCGGAGGCCGTGCGAGCCGAGCAGGTCAGCGAGCGAGTCGGCGAAGCTCTCGCCGACCCAGTTGAACTCCTTCTGCGCCGAGGTGTTCTCGAAGGGCAGGATCATGACGACATCGCCCGCGGCTTGGCGCAGGAGCGGCACGTCCTGCGGCGGCGCGGCTGCCGACGCGCGGGGCGGCACCGCGGCGAAGAAGAGCGAGAGGAATGCGAGGAGCGTTGCGGCGAATCGTCTGAACATCGAAATCACCTTTGCTAAAAAGCCGAAGAGGCCGGCGGCGCTCTGACAGGTAAAACGCGACGCCCGGCCTCTCGAATCGTCAATCGGACGCGCCGACGGTGGCGCTCGCGCTTAAAAACTCATGCCCTTCACGCGGCTCGCGCGCGGAGGAAACGAAATCCGCGCCGCCCGCGTAAAAGTTCGTGCGTAAGCATTGTACGGGTTCGGGCGTGGGCGCACAAGCCGGTGTCCCGCGGCCTTCCGCGCGAATGAAGATAGATGCCGGTCGCGTCGGCGGGGATGCTCCGTTGGCCGGTCGCGTGCGGCTTTGCTACCATGTCTGCAAGAGGAATTCGGAGTCGGAGTCCCCTGAAGTTCACGCAGGACTTCGGCCCGTTCGTCCTCTCCCGTTCGACTTTTTCTTCAACTCAGGTGACAACAAAGGCGATGACAAAATCAGAGGGCGTGCCCGCGCGTCTTGAAATTATCAAGCGACTTTTCTCTTCGACCCGGCAGGGCGGCGCGGCAACTTTGAGGCTCGCGCTGCTGCTCGGCTGCCTGCTCGCGGCGTGCGGCGTCACGACGGCGCAGCAGTTCGGCGCGGACTCTTATTCGGGGATGCGCTGGCGTCTGCTCGGGCCGTTCCGCGCCGGGCGCGTGACGGCGGTCGCGGGGATTCCCGCCCGCCCGGACATCTACTACATGGCGACGCCCGGCGGCGGCGTGTGGAAGACGACCGACGGCGGCGTCGTCTGGAAGCCGATCTTCGACGACGCGCTCGTCGCTTCGGTCGGCGCGATTGCGCTCGCGCCGTCGAACCCCGATGTCGTCTATGTCGGCACGGGCGAGCAGACCGAGGGCGACGGCGTTTACAGGTCGAACGACGGCGGCAAGACGTGGACGAACGTCGGGCTGAAAGATACACACTTCATCTCTTCGATCATCGTTGACCCGCGCGACCCCGAAACGATTCTCGTCGGCGCGTTCGGCGACTTCGGCCCGTGGAGCGACTTTCCGGCGAGCAAAGAGCGCGGCATCTACAAGACGACTGACGGCGGGAAGAGTTGGAAGCAGGTTCTCTTCGCGGGCGACCGCGTCGCCGTCGCGGACATGTGCGCCGCGCCCGGCGACGCCCGCGTCGTTTACGCGACCGTCTGGTCGCGCTCGTTCACCGCGGACGGCAAGCGCGGCGGCGGCGAGGACGGGCAAATCTACAAGTCCACGGACGAAGGCTCGACGTGGCAGCCTCTCTCCATGAAGGGCCTGCCCGACAGTCGCCGCGGGCGCATCGGAGTCGCCGCCGCGCCGGGCGACCGTCGCGTCTATGTCATCATGAATCAGGGCTTCTTCCGCTCGGACGACGCGGGCGAGACGTGGGCGCAGGTGACGAAAGACCCGCGCGTCGTCGGCAGTTGGTACTTCAGTCGCACCTACGCAGACCCGAAGAACCCGGACGTGGTTTACGTGATGCAGACGACGATGTACCGCTCGACCGACGGAGGCCGAACCTTCGAGGCTTTCAAGGGCGGGCCGAGCGGCGAGGACGAGCATGTGCTGTGGATTGCGCCCGACGATTCGCGAAGGATGATTCTCGGAAGCGATCAGGGTGCGACCGTCAGCGTTGACGGCGGCGCGTCGTGGAGCATCTGGTACAACCAGCCGACGGGGCAGTTCTATCACGTCATCACCGACAATGAGTTTCCGTATTTCAACTACGCCTCGCAGCAGGACAGCGGCTCGGTCGTCGTGCCGAACCGGAGCGACTACGGGCAGATCACTTTCCGCGACTGGTTCTCGACGGGTTCGTTCGAGAGCGGCTACATCGCGCCCGACCCGGCAGACCCGAACAACGTCTATTCAATCGGCTGGTACGGCTCGGTGCTCAGGCTCGACCGCAAGACGGGACAACTCTCGACCGTCTTCGTCCCCGGCCCGAAGTATCGCTACACCTGGGAGACGCCGCTCGCCTTCTCGCCCGTGGACAGGAAGACTCTCTACGTCGGGATGCAGCAGGTGCTCGCCTCGGACGACGGCGCGCGGACCTGGCGCGAGATAAGCCCCGACCTGACTGTCGCGGTGCCGACAAAGTCCGCCGAGGACACTTCCTCGCCGAAGCCCGCGGAGAGTGTGAAGCCGGCGGAGAATGTCGCTTCGCTTTCGCGCCGCGGCGGCCACGCGGAGAACGCGCCGGAGGAAGAAGGCGACGGAGACGAAGACGGCGCGCTGCAACAGGGGCGCGGCGTGATCGAGATGATCGCGCCTTCCGCCGCGCGCGGCGGAGAAATCTGGGTCGGTACGAGCAGTTGTCTCGTCCAACTCACGCGCGACGGCGGCGCGACGTGGCAGAACGTCACGCCCGCGGACGCGCCGCCGCAGTGCCACTTCTCGAACATCGAAGCGTCGCCGACCGACGCCGACACGGCCTACGCCGTCGCCTCCGGTCGCGACGATTTTCACCCTTACGTCTTCCGCACGAGGGACGCGGGCAAGACCTGGCAGAAGATAACGACCGGCCTGCGCGAGCGCGCCATCGCCCGCGCCGTGCGTGAAGACCCGACGCGCAAAGGTCTGGTTTACGCGGGCACGGACGACGGCGTTTATGTCTCGTTCGACGGCGGCGACCGTTGGCAGTCGCTTCAGATGAACCTGCCGACGACGCCCGTCCGCGACCTCGCCGTCCACGGCGACGACCTCGTGATTGCGACCTACGGGCGCGGCCTCTGGGTTCTCGACGACCTCTCGGCGCTCCGACAACTCGACGCGAACGTCGCGGCGTCGGACGTTAAACTCTTCCGACCGGAGACGGCGCTGCGCGTGCGCTGGGACAACTGGCAGGAGACGCCGCTCTCGGCGGAGACGCCCGCGGGAGAGAACCCGCCCGACGGCGCGATCATTTATTACTACCTGAAGTCGCCCGCGCGCGGCGAGGTCACGCTTGAGATTCGTGACGCGCAAGGTACGGTCGTGCGTCGCTACACGAGCGACGCGCCGCAGTCCGAGATGCCGCCCGCGAACGTTCCCGAATACTGGTTTGCGCCGCCCGACGTGCTGCCCGCGAAGGCCGGCCTCAACCGCTTCGTCTGGGACTTGCGGCTGCCCGACCCGATGACTCTGCCTTACGGCTTCTACGGACAGCTTCTCAACTACACCGAGTACACGATGCCCGACCACGCCGTGCCGGGCCAGACGCCTCGACACCAGCCGCCGGGGCCGCTCGTCGCGCCGGGCAGATACGAAGTCGTGCTGACGGTCGGCGGCAAGTCATACACGCAGCCGCTCGTCGTCGCGCCCGACCCGCGACTGCATCTCACGCAGCAGGACTACGCGGCTCAGCTCGAACTGGCGCGGAAGATCAGCGACATGATGCGCGCGAGTTACGAAGCGCACGAGCGCGTCATGTCGCTGGGTGCGGAGGTATATGGGAGGATGAGGACGCTTTCCGGGAATCAGGAGGCGAAGGACGCGCGCGAGGCCGCCGCCGCGCTCATGGGCGAACTCTTCGAGGTGAGCGAAGGCGCGAACTCGTCGCCCGGCTTCGGCCCGGTCAACCGCGACCTCGCGCGGTATTTGACGATGGTCGAGAGCGGCGACCTGAGTCCCGCGCAGTCGGCGCGCGACGCCGTCGCCGATTCGTGCCGGTCGCTCGACTCGGCAGCCGCGCGCTGGCGGAAGATAAACGAAGCGAGCGTGCCGGCGTTCAACGAGCTGCTGAAGCGCTACGGCCTCGCGCCGCTGCCGGTCGCGTCCGCCGCGCCGGAGACGGCCTGCGGCAACTAACGCGCGTCTGAAAATTTGCCCGCGCCTTGTGCCACGTTTCGCGGCGCGTCCGATTCGGACGCGCCGCGAAACTTTGAAGACAGTTGCGCGCTACACTGGCGTCGCGATGAGGCTTTTCAGAATCGAGGCGTCGGGTGTGCGGACTGCTCTGTCGGCGGTGCTGCCTCTCATCGTCGGGCAGGCGCTCGGCCACGCCGCGCAGGGTCTGCTCGTCGGACTCGGCGGACTCTACCTCTCGATCACGGACAAGGAAGGCTCGACGTTCGCGTCGCTCGTCGCGGCGGCGCTCGTCAACGGCGCGGCGCTGCTGGCCGGCAGCCTGTGCGGGAACGACCCTCGGCTTTCGATGTCGGCGATGTTCGCGTGGGCGTTCGTCGGCGGGATGGCGAGCGCCTACGGCGAGGTCGCCATGCAGATTGGGTTCATCTCGGCGGTCACGTTCGCCGTCGCGCTCGGACTCCCCGCGGGGTTCGCGGCGGCGTCGGAGCGCACGGGGCTGTTCGTCGCGGGCGGCGCTTTGGGCGTCGCGCTCACGCTGACGCTCTGGCGTCTCCACCAGCAGACGAGCGAGTTGAGCGAGACGCCGGACGTTGAAAGCCAAGAGCTTTCCGACGGCGCGGGCGGCGGATTTTTCGGAAGGAGTCTTCGGCACCTGACCTTCCGCTCGATCATCTTCAGGCACGCGCTGCGGCTCGCCGTGGCGGCGACAATCGCCGTCGCCGTCTTCAAGTTTCTCAGGTTAGAGCGCGGCTACTGGGTCATCATCACGGTGCTGGTGATCGTCAAGCCGGTCTTCGCCGACACGCGCCGCCGCGCGCTCGAACGCGTCCTCGGCTCGGTCGCGGGCGGCGCGTTCGCGGCGCTGCTCGCGGCGAGCATTCACAACATCATCGCGCTCGACGCTCTGCTCCTCGTCTTCAGCGTCCTCGCCTACTCGCACGTGCGCGAGAACTACGGAATCTACGTGCTGTTCCTCACGCCCTTCGTGATCCTCATGATCGAGACGGCGGAGCCGACCGACTGGCACGTCGCCTTCGTCCGCATCGGCAACACTCTGCTCGGCGGCGCGATAGCGATCACGGTCTCGTACCTGCTGCGACCGAAGGCGGCCTTCGGCTGGTGAGCGTTCCCGACGCGTTCAGCGAAGCTCAAGCACCACGACCGACTTCGGCGAGATGCTCAGCGTCAGACGAGAGCCTTGAAGCTTGTAGCCGCCGAACCGCGCCGGCCTGACGACGTTCGGGCTGTCAAACGTGTTCATGGTGTTCATCGCGGGGGCGGTCAAAACTTCACCGGCGACGCTCGTGATCGTCGGGCCTTCGACGCTCGCCGCGACTTCCGCGGGGCGGTTCGGGTCGAGGTTGACGAGCGAAAGGTGCAGCCTCCCCTCCTTGTCGCGCGAGGCCGATGCGCTCAGCGACGGAACCGAAGAGTCGGCCAACTTGTACTCCGGCGCGTCGAGTTCGACGGGAATCAGCGTCGCGCCCTGATGCACCCTGTACATCCTGAAGACGTGGTAGGTCGGCGTCAGAATCATTCTCTCTCCGTCGGTGAGCACCATCGCCTGAAGGACGTTCACCATCTGCGCGACATTCGCCATCTGCACGCGGTCGGAGTGGCGGTTGAAGATGTTGAGGCTTAGCCCGGCGACGACCGCGTCGCGCAGCGTGCTCTGCTGGTAGAGCGCGCCCATGTCGCGGCCCGGCGCGGCGTCGTACCAGGTGCCCCACTCGTCAACCATCAGCCCGACGCGCTTCTGCGGGTCGTACTTGTCCATGATCGCGCTGTGCTTCTCGATGAACTCCTCGATGCGCAGCGCGCGCGCGAGCGTCGAGTGCCACTCCCGTTCGCCGAAG
>DASRCS010000145.1:0-4275 GCA_035652995.1 Pyrinomonadaceae bacterium | reverse complement strand
AAGGCAAAGTTCCGATGTCGCGCATCAACGAGGCCGTGCGGAGAATCCTCCGCGTCAAGTTCGAGCTGGGTCTGTTCGAGAACGCGATGCCGCCGGAGCCTGCGCCCGCCATCGGCACGAACCCTTCGCGCGACGTTGCGCTTCAGGCGGCGCGCGAGTCCATGACGCTCCTGAAGAACGACGGCGGACTGCTCCCGCTCGCGAGGGGCCGAAAGGTTCTCGTCACGGGGCCGACCGCCGACTCGCTGCTCTCGCTCAACAACGGATGGACGTATGTCTGGCAAGGCTCGGAAGAGTCGCTCTACCCGAAAGACCGCCCGACGATTTTGCGCGCGCTCGAAGGCAAGCTCGGAAAGAATCTCTCCTACGAACCCGGCACGCGCATCACGCGACCGGCGGGAGCGCCCTCGAACGGCGTGCCGACCGACGTTAACGAAGAGGTTGACATCCCCGCGGCGATGCGGGCCGCGCGCGACGCGGACGCCGTAGTCCTCTGCCTCGGCGAAGGCTCTTACGCAGAGACGCCCGGCAACATCACAGACCTCAGCTTGCCCGAACCGCAACTGCGTCTCGCCGAAGCAATCGAGGCGACGGGCAAGCCTGTCGTGCTCGTCCTTGTCGAAGGCCGACCGCGCGTCATCAACTCCATCGCCGACAAGGCGCAGGCGATACTGATGGCCTACAACCCCGGCAACGAGGGCGGGACGGCGGTCGCGGACGTTCTCTTCGGCGACTACAACCCTTCGGGCCGACTCCCCTTCACATACCCGCGCTCGGTCAACAACCTCTTCAACTACGACCGCAAGGCTTTCGAGGACGCGGACACTTCGTTCGGCAACCTAGCCACGCGCCCGCAGTTCGAGTTCGGTCAGGGCCTGAGCTACACGACCTTCGCGTACAGCAACCTCCGCGTCGGCCCGAAGACGCTTCCGGTCGGCGGCACGGTGGGCGTCGGCGTGACGGTGACGAACACGGGTCAGCGTGCGGGCAAGGAGACGGTCATCCTGTACGTGCGCGACGAGGTGGCTTCGGTCGCCCCGCCGGGCAAGCGCGTCCGGCGCTTCGCGAAGATTTATCTTGAGCCGGGGCAGAGCCGCGACCTCAACTTCACGCTCCGCCCCGAAGACCTCTCCTTCGTCGGCGCGGACAACAGGACTACAATCGAGCCGGGCGACTTCGACGTGATGGTCGGCAACCTCTCCGAGAAGTTCTCGCTGACGGCGGGTCAGTCGCGGGGTCAGGGAAACGCGCGAAGGCCGTCACGCAGGTGAGGAAGAAAGTCTCGTTCGCCCGCACGCCCGAAGCCCGTGGCGACGCAAACTCGGCGGCGAGATTTCGATCAGAGGTGAAGTCAGAAAGGAGCCATCATGATGCTACTTCCTTCACGCGCGCTTAAAGTTTATGCGTGCCGAGTTGTGGCGACAGCCGCGCTCGTGTTGACAGCGGCGGTCGTCATCGCGGCGCAGGGGCCGCCCGCGGGTGCGGGGCCGCCGGGCGTGCGAGACCCGAAGGCCGAGACCAACGAGCAGACCGACCGCGAGGCGCTGCTGCGCCGCGGCGAGATGGGCGCGGCGATGAGCCAGTTGAGCCAGCAGCGCTTGGCCGCGGCCATCGAGCAGACGAAGCAGGACTTCAAACGGATACAGCTCATCCGCAACGACATGGTTGACAACCTGGTCGCCAGGAAGCCGCTCGACTTCAAGCTGATCGCGAAGCAGGCCGGCGAAATAGGCGAGCGCGCAAACAGGCTGAAGCTCTTTCTGATGCCGACCGCGAACGCCGGGGCGAAGGACGACGAAGCGAAGAAGCCCGAAGAGAAGCCGGCGGTCGAGTACGACGACGAAGCCATGAAGGGCGCGCTCGTCAAACTCTGCAACACGATCTTCAGCTTCACCGGCAACCCGATGTTTCAAGACCCGAAGTCGGTTGACCCGCAGAAGGCGACGAAGGCGGGCGGCGACCTTCTGAACATCATCGAACTCAGCGATAACATCAAGAGGAATGCCGAGCGGCTCGCCAGATCGCCGAAATAGGCGAACGGCCCTTCGACGCGTCCGACCGTCGTCCGTCGGTTCGCGGTTTCGTCTTCAAAACATAAAGCTCGCCGGGGAATCAAAGATGCCGACACCCTCGCTCAGAATTTCGCGCGGTCGGAGTCGCAGTCTTGCCTTCGCATTCTTATCGCTCGCGCTGACGCTGTGCCTCCCCGCCCTCGCGCGCGGGCAGAAGTGGCGGCTCGCATGGGGCGACGAGTTCGACGGCGCGAAAGGCTCAGGTGTTGACGCGACGAAGTGGGGCGCGGAGGTCGGCGGCCACGGCTGGGGCAACAAGGAGTTGGAGTATTACACCGACGGCGCGAAGAACGCTTACCTCGACGGTCGCGGCCACCTCGTCATCGAGGCCGTGAAAGAAACTCTGCCGCCGGAGTTCAAGTGCTGGTACGGTCAGTGCCGCTTCACCTCGGCGCGCATCATCACGAAGAACAAGTTTGCCCAAGCCTACGGACGCTTCGAGGCGCGCATCAAGGTTCCCGCGGGTCAGGGCGTGTGGCCCGCCTTCTGGCTGCTCGGCGACGACATTGACAAGGCGGGCTGGCCCGCGTGCGGCGAGATTGACATCGTCGAGAACATCGGGCGCGAGCCTTCGACCGCGCACGGGACGATGCACGGCCCCGGCTACTCCGGCGCGAAAGGCATCGGCGCGCCGTACACGCTGCCCCGTGGCCGACGCTTCGCCGACGACTTCCACACCTTCGCGGTCGAGTGGGAGCCGACGGCGATTCGCTGGTACGTTGACGGCCACCTCTACGAGACGCGCACGCCCGCGGATTTGCCCGCGGGCGCGAAGTGGGTTTACGACCACCCGTTCTTTATCCTGCTCAACTTCGCCGTCGGCGGCGCGTGGCCCGGCGACCCCGACGAGACGACCGCCTTCCCGCAGACGATGCTCGTTGATTACGTGCGCGTCTATAAAAAAGGGTGAAGGCGGAAGGATGAAGGATGAAGTTTAAGCAATGTCACTTCACTTCATCCTTCCGCCTTCACCCTTATCTTTTCCCTTCGCCTTCGACGACTTTGATGTAGGTGTTGACGGGTAGGTCTGTGAGTTTGTCAACCTTGCCGCTGGGCCAGCGTATTTCGACGCTGTCGAACTTAGTGGCCGCGCCGATGCCGAGAATCTCGCGCGGGTCGTGCGAGGAGAGGTAGCTGCCGCCAGCGGTCTTCAAACGGCTCCGCTTCACGCCGCCCGCAGTCCACGCGATGACCGCGCCGACCGCGCCGGGGTTGCTCTTCGTCGCGACGAGTTGCAGGCCGAGCCAGTGATTTTTTCTGTCGCCGCCGTCGTTGCGGAGCAGCACGGGCGGCCCGCCGTTGTTCGAGACGAGAACGTCCAGGTAGCCGTCGTTGTTGAAGTCTCCGACCGCCATGCCGCGCCCCGAAAAATCACGCGCGAAGACGGCGCCCGACCGCGCGGAGACGTTCCTGAATTTGCCGCCGACGTTCTCGAACATGAGCATCGGCTCTTTGTACCTGACGCGCGCCGCACGCATCTCGATGAGGTCGTCCGGGTGTCCGTTGACGAGCAGGAGGTCTTGGTCGCCGTCGTCGTCGTAGTCGAAGAATTTTAAGCCCCAGCCGGAGAGTAACTGCGTGGCCGGGCCGATCTCGCCCGGCTCGTCCGTGAAGGTCAAATCTTTTTGATTGTGGTAGAGGCTGAAGAACTCTTGATCAATGTTGGCGACGAACAAGTCCTGCCACCCGTCGCCGTCGTAATCGCCTGCGTCCACGCCCATCCCTGAGCGCGGCTTGCCCGACTCGCTGTACGCGACGCCCGCGGCGAGTCCCGTTTCTTCAAATTTGCCGTTCCCCCGGTTGACGAAAAGAAAGTTCGGCTCGGTGTCGTTGGCGACGAACAAGTCCATCAAGCCGTCGCCGTTCACGTCCGTGGCGACCGCGCCGAAAGACTTGCCGGGCGAGTCGGCGATGCCGCTCGCCTTGCTCACGTCGGTGAAGGTTCCGTCGCCGTTGTTGTGGAAGAGTTGCGAGGGCGTCGGCTTGAAGAAGCGCGGGACGCAGTAGTAGCGGCGCTTCGACTCGTCGGTGCAGTAGAGGTTCTGCGCCGTCTTGTCGTAGAGGACGAAGCTTGAGACGAAGAGGTCGAGACGCCCGTCGTTGTCGTAGTCGAACCAGACCGCGCACGTTGACCAGCCCGGCGAGGTGATGCCCGCCTTCGCCGTCACGTCCGTGAACGTCCCGTCGTGGTTGTTGCGGTAAA
>DASRCS010000144.1:0-8011 GCA_035652995.1 Pyrinomonadaceae bacterium | reverse complement strand
TGCCGTGGCCTGGGCACTTCCAGTTTTCGTTGCCGGCGAGGATGGGGTTGTTCGGGTTCTTCTCCCACGGGCCGAGCACGCGGCGCGAGCGCGCCACTCCGAGCGCGTAGTCGCACTCGCGACCGCAGCAGAAGTTGCCGGAGTAGAAAAGATAAAACCAGCCGCCGTGCCGCACGACCGAAGGGCCTTCGACGAGATTGCCGAAGGGCAGCGTCGGGTGCTTCTCCCAAGCCTGATCGTTGTGAATCAACTCGCGGCGCTCGCCGACCAACCGCGTGCCGTCCGGCGAGAGTCGCTGCGCCCAGATCGGAGTCGGCTTGCTGACGCTGTTGCCGTCCTCTTTCCAGAGCAGGTAGCGCGCGCCCGTCTCGTCCGTCACGGGGAATGGATCAATCGAGCCGACCTCCTGACAGACTAGCGGGCCGTGGTCGGTGTAAGGCCCTTGCGGTCGCGGCGCGGTGGCGACTGCGACGCAGAGCGGTCCGTCTTTTTTTCGCCCGACGTAATAGATGAAGAAGCGCCCGCGGTCTTGCGAAATCTCCGGCGCCCAGAAACTCCCGACCGCCCACGCCGGCCTCTTCCGAAAAACCGCGCCGACGATCTCCCAGTTGACGAGGTCGCGCGAGTGAAGGATTGGAAACTCAGGCCCCCATTCGGAGGTCGTCGCCGAAGCCCAGAAGTCTTGACCGACGCGCGTGATCGAAGGGTCTGGGAAATCTCCGGCCTCGACGGGGTTCGTGTAGGTCGCACGTCGCTGCGCGAGCGCGAACGAGACCGACGCGAGCAGGCACAGCGCGAGCGCGACTGCGCGGGCCGGAGTCTGCGTCGCGCGGCCTCGCGTTGTTTTCGCCGCGCTCGTTCGACCCGCACATGCCGTCGCGTTCACACGCGCACGCGCACGGCTGATCGAACACGAGCGCGCGCGGCGACGGTAGGAATTCTTCGTGGCCTGTTCCGGCATCTCTTCTCTCATGCGTTCTTGTCTTTGCCCTTCTTGCCCGCGGTCGCGCGGCGTCCGCCCGCGTGCCTGTGCTTCGCGCCGTCGTTGCTTGCGCCGCCCAAGCCTCTTCCCTCTTCGCGCCGCTCGCCGTTCTTCCGCGCGGCGGACGAGCGGTTCGGTTGCTTCGGGTCGGGTCGCGGCGCGGGGCCGGTCGAGCCGCGCGTGACGAGGTAGGTCGGGATGTTGATCTCGACTCCGCGCTGATCCGGGTGCTCGATGGTCGCCATCAGCGCCTCGACCGCGCGGCGGCCCAACTCGGCGCGCGGCAGGCAGACGGTCGTCAACTGCGGCTCGGCGAGTCCGGCGAACGCGATGTCGTCGAAGCCGACGATTGAGATGTCGCGCGGGATGGAAAGCCCCGCGGCGCGGAACTCGCCCATCGCGCCGAGCGCCATCATGTCGTTGGCGGCGACGACCGCCGTCGGCCTCTCGCGGGCCGCGAGAATCTCGCACGCCGCGCGCCGACCGCCTTCGAGCTTGAAGTCGCCGCCGTACACGGCGGCGCGCGCCGACGGCAGGTGCCGCTTCATCGAGTTGACGAAGGCCTCGTGCCGGCGCGCGGCGGAGCGCAGACGCTGCGGCCCGCCGATGAAGGAGATTTCCGCGTGGCCGAGCGAGACGAGGTGCGCGATGGCCTCCTCGATGCCCGCCCCGTAGTTCACACGCAGGTTGCTCGTCCGCGCGGCGGGCTGTCCGAGGTCGAGGAAGACGACGGAGACTTCGCGGCGCGCGAGTTCGTCCGCCAGCGCCGTGTCGAGTTCCGAGGTCATGATGACGACGCCCGACACCTTGCGCTCGATGAAGCGGCGGACGTAGTTCGACGTGCGCTCCGTGTCATAGTTCGTGTTCGAGAGCATCACGTCATAGCCGCGCTCGTAGGCCGCCGCCTCGATTGACTTGACCAGTTCGGGGAAGAACGGGTTGGAGATGTCGGAGACGACGAGGCCGAGGATGTGCGTGCGGCCAGAAGCCAGGCTCCGCGCGTGCGCGTTCGGGTAGTAGCCGCAGCGCTCGACCGCTTCGAGCACGCGCGCGCGCACCTCGTCCGAGACGAACCTCGTGTTGTTGACGACGTGCGAGACGGTCGCCGTCGAGACGCCCGCCTCGCGCGCCACGTCCTTGATGCTACTCATCGTTAATGATGAGTGATGAGTGATGAGTGATGAGTGATGAGTTGAAAGCCATCGGCCTTTGACTCATCACTCATCACTCATCACTCATCACTTCCTTCGCTCCGTCGCCCGCGTCGGTGACGTAGATGGTCGGCGCGTGGCCGAAGCGGCGCGTGTAGTCCGGCGTGATCACGCGCCGGTAGTCTTCGACCGAATCGCGGCGGACGAGGCTGACGGTCGAGCCGCCGAAGCCGCCGCCGGTCATGCGCGAGCCGACGACGCCCGGAAGAGTCCAGCTCGTCTCGGCGAGGAAATCCAGTTCGGCGCAGCTCACCTCGTAGTCGTCGCGCAGCGATTCGTGCGAGCGGCGCATCAGCCGCCCGACTTCTTCGAGGCGACCGTGGCGCAGGGCGTCGGCGGCTTCGAGCGTGCGCGCGTCCTCGGTGACGACGTGGCGGCAGCGGCGGCGGATGACTTCGGGCAGGCGGTCGGCGTACCGCTCGAACTCTTCGACGCCCACGTCGCGCAGTTGCTCGATGTCGGGCAGGAATTTTTGAAGAGCGCGGACGCCCTCTTCGCACTGCGCGCGCCGCTCGTTGTAGGCCGAGCTGGAAAGCTCGTGCTTGACCTCCGTGTCGGTGATGACGATTGCGGCTTCGCTCGTGTCGAGCGGGACGGGCGAGGCTTCGAGCGTGCGGCAGTCAATCAAAAGCGCGTGGCCCGCCTGTCCGAGCGAGGCGACGAACTGATCCATGATGCCGCACATCGTCCCGACGTAAGTGTGCTCGGCCTGCTGGCCGGCGAGCGCGAGCTGCACGCGGTTAACTTCCTGCCCGGAGATTTCGGCGAGCGCGAGTCCCGTCGAGACTTCGAGCGCCGCCGAAGAAGAGAGTCCCGCGCCGACGGGCACGTCCGAGAGAATCATCAGGTCAGCGCCGCGAAGACGAAGGCCGTCGTCTTCGAGCGCGCGCGCGACGCCCTCGACGTAGTCGAGCCAGATGCCGCGACGCCTCTCGCCGGGCGCGTCGAGGTCGAAGCCCGCGGCCTCCTCGATGTTGAGAGAGTAAACGTTGATGCGGCGGTCATCGCGCGGCGCGGCGGCGACCACAGTCTCGCGCTCGATGGCGAGCGGCAGGACGAAGCCGCCGTTGTAGTCCGTGTGCTCGCCGATCAGGTTGACGCGACCGGGCGCGCGGAACAGTCTCCCTTCGCGCCCGTAGCGCTCGACGAATGCGCGCCTTAACTTTTCCCGCCCGATCAAATCCCTCCACCTCCGCCGCCTGCGACGACCGGCAGAACTTTTTTTACTCCGCCCCGGACGCACTCGCGTCCGACGCCGGCCCAAACGTTATCACTTCAAAGTCTCGACGCGCACGGCGTCCCAGTCGTCCTCCGACGAGCCGAAGCCGTAGAGCATGACGCGGAAGGTGCGCGGAAGATTCTTGATTGTTTTCTTCAGTCCGACCTGCGCGTCCTGCGCGGGGCTGTCGGGGCCGTTGAGGACGAAGAGAAAGTCGTCGCCGCGGCGCACGATGCCGAGCACCGGGTTCTTCAGCTTCGTCGCGAGCTTGCGGTTGTCGAGCCGCTCGCCGCGACCGTCAACGACCGACCACGCCTCGAACGTGCCCTCGCTCGTCAGAATCCACTCGATGCGGTTGCGGCCAGAGCCGTCGAAGAGAATGGTCAGCGCGGCGAAGCCGAGCGGCGCGGAATTGTCGCCGGGGTTCAAGACCTGCGGCCCGACGCCCGCGACCTTCGCCGCGACGCTGAACTGCGCGGATGTGAACTCCTGCCTGCTCCGAATGCCGGCGCGCGAGCCGTTGAGGCTGCGGATGCGAACCGCGCCGTCTTTGACCTCGACCTTGCCGCCGCCCGCGCCCTCGAACGAGAAGCGCTCCCACTTCGACTCGTCGAGCGCGTTGCCGTTGAACTCGTCCTCCCAAACGTCGAGCGCGGGCTGCTGCGTCGGCTGTTGCGCGCGCGCCCCGACGCTCAGCGCGAAGAGCGCGAAGGCGAGCGCGGCGGCGTTGATGAAGAAACATCTGTTGCCCATGTCTGTTCGTCCCGGCGCTTTTTAGAAGCGGACGTTCGCGAGCCGGCGCAGGAGGTCGCGGCGGTCTGTCTCGCGCTTCTCCTTCTGCGCGTCGCTCAGTTGCTTGAACTCTGCAAGCTCGCGTTGCGCCTCGTCCGTCCGCTTCAGGCGGACATAGACGCGCGCGAGTTGGTAGTGCGCCTCCGCCGACTGCGGGTCGAGCTTGATGGCGCGCTCGAACTCGGCGGCGGCTTCGGGCCAGCGCTCGGCGCGCACGTCGAGCCTGGCGAGCGCGAGATGAGCTTCGGCGAAATTGGGGTCGAGTTCGATGGCGCGCGCGAGATATTTTTCGACTCGCGGCGCGTCCGTCTCGGGCTGCTTGAGGAGCGCGTCCGCCGCGAGGAAGTAGGGCACGGAGAGCTTCGGGTCGGCGGCGATGGCGCGCTCGTAGAACGAGACGGCTTCGGCGTACTGGCCGCGCTCGGCGTAGGTCGAGCCGAGGTAGGCGAGCGCGGGCGCGGAAGCAGAGTCGAGCGAGAGCGAGCGCTCGAAAGATTTTTGCGCGTCCTCGTTCTTGCCGTCCGACTGCTCGGCGATGCCGAGCGCGAGCCAGAGGCGCGAAGAGTTCGGGAACTCCTGCAAAGCCTCTTTGAGACGGATGACGGCGGCCTCCGGCGCTTTCGTGTCGTTGAGCAGGATGCCGTAGCGCAGGCGGTAGAGTTCGTTGTGTGGGTCGCGCGCAATCGCGAGCCGCATCGCGGGGATGGCGTGCTCGGTGTAGCCGCCCGCTTCGTACACGTCGGCGAGCGCGGCATAGACGGGCGCGGGGTCGAGTCCGCGCGCGACCGCCGATTCGAGCGTGCGCCCCGCGCTACGAATGTCCTTGAGCTTCAGGTAGCCGCGAGCGAGCGCGATGACCGCGTCGGCGTTTGAAGGGTCGAGCGCAGTCGCCGCCGTCAACTCTTTCGTTGACTCTTCGACGAGTCCGCTTTCAAGCAGCGCCTCGCCGAGTTCGGCGCGCGAGGCGGCGGACGAGGCGTTTGAAGTTGAAGCCGATTGCGTCGAGGCTGAGTTGACTGCCGAAGCGTCCGGCTGCGCGGCGGCGGCGACTTGCGCGGCGTAGTCTTTGTAAGCGGCGGCGGCGCGCTCCTTCTCGCCGAGGCGGAGCGAGATGACGACGACGGCGCGGGCGATCTCGGCGTCGGGCGCGACGCGCATCGCGCGCTCGAAGAGTTCGCGCGACGCGCCGAGGTCTTCCGCCTTGCCGGAGTTGAAGCGTATCTGCGCGAGGTTGACGAGCGCGTTCGGCTGGTCGCGGTCGAGCTTGAGCGAAGCCTCGAACTGCGCGGCGGCGAGTTGCAGTTTGTTCAGACGGACGAGTATCGCGCCGTAGTTGTTGCGCGCCGACGCGCTGAAGGGCGCGAGCGCGGCGGCGGCGGCGAAATGTTTTTCCGCGCCGCTCAAATCGCCCGCGCGGTCTGCGAGGACGCCGAGGTACGTGTGCGCCTCGACGTTGTTCGGGTCTGCGCGCAGAGCCTTCTCGAAAGATTCACGCGCGCCCGCTTCGTCGCCGCGCGCGAGCGCCGACGCGCCTTCGGCGACGAGCGTCTGGGCCGCGCCGCCTCCGCGCGCGTCGTCCTGCGCGGGCAAGTCCGAGGCGCGCGCGCCCGCCGCGAAGCCTTGCGCGGCGAGCGCGAGGGCGAGCAGGAGTTTTGCGCACCGCGTGTGTGTCGGATGTCTCATCGGTTGCAGCGACCGAGCCGTCGGGGGAAGGACAAAGTGAGCGGCGCGGGCAGAGTTTACACGAACTCACCCGCGCCGTTCACGCTTGCGAGGGTCGGCTTAGTAGGTGAGCCGCAGGCGTATCTGGATCACGCGCGGCTCCTGTGCAGTCCCGACGCTTGAGAACCCGAAGTTGAACGGGTCGATCAAATCGCTGCCGGGGAAGTCGAAGCGGTGGCGGTTGAAGATGTTGAAGGCTTCAGCGCCAAGCTCGAACGTCACCGTCTCGGTGATCCGCGTCTTCTTGAGCAGGCTGATGTTCTCGCTCAGGAACGGCAGCACGCGCGCGTTGCCGATGACCGCGGGCGCGTTGCCGAAGAAGCGGAGCGGGTTCGAGTAGTAGGAGATGTATGCCGGGTTGATCGCGCCCGTCGAGGTGAACTCCGCGGGGGCCGCGCCGCAGTCGTAGCACGGCGGCAGCGAGAAGGCCGACGCGTTGAAGATTTGCACGCGGCTGCCGTTCAGCGAGTTGCCGGTCAGAATGGGCTGGCCCGTCAGGTTCGGGCGGATGTCCGTGTTGAAGCCGGTCGCGCCGCCGGCACTGAAGAAACCGACCTGCGAGAGTCGGATGACGAGCGGCAGGCCGGACTGATAGCGCTGAATGCCGTTGATCTGCCAGCCGCCGACGAGACGGTCAACCCAGCCGCCTTCGTTCAGGAAGCGTCGCCCCTTGCCGAACGGGAGTTCGACGAGGTAGTTGACGACGAAGACGTGCGTGGCGTTGTTCGGCGAGACCGACTTGAGGCCCGCCGCGTCGCCCGGTATCTGAATCAGGCTGCCGGTCGGCGAGCCGCCGAAGAGGTCTTCCGACGCGTTCGTCAGGAGCTTCGAGAAGGTGTAGGACGCGCCGAACTGTATGCCGTTCGAGTAGCGGCGCTCGATCTTCGCCGTGCCCGCGTCGTACCAGCTTCGCCCCTGACTCTCCAACTGGTCGGTGATGAAGGCGTACTGCGGGAAGGGCTTGAGAGATTGACCCACGCTCCCGTTGAAGCCGGGGAAGACGGCGTCGCCGTTGGCCGGGATGGTGATGCCGAGGCTGGAGGCGTAGGCGCGCTCGGCGGGCGTCACGCCGTTGATGTTCTCGTTCAGGATGGCCGCGCCGAGCCGGAGGTCGCCGAACGGGATGGCGTTTATGCGGTTGAAGTTCGAGCGCAGGCGCGAGGCGCGGTGGCCCGTGTAGCTCAAGGTCGCGACGAACTTGTAGGGCAGCTCGCGCTGAATGTCAACGCCGTACTGGAAGGTGCGGCCCGTGCGGAAGTTCGTGTCGAAGAAGTTGACGGTGCTGCCGATGAGCTGCGAGGTCGGCGTCGTCGGCGAAACGCTGCGGAAGCTGCGCAGGAAGAGGTCGGAGCGCTCGTTCGCGGTGCAGCCCGGCCCCGTGTCGCAGTTCGCGACATACGGAGTGTTGAAGCCCTCGGTGCCTTCGGTCAGAGTGTTCGCGCCGTTCACGCCGTAGAGTATCGGCGCGTAGTAGAGGCCCGCGCCGCCGCGCACGACCGTCTTGTTGTTGATCGAGTAGGCGAAGCCGAGGCGCGGTCCGAAGTTCGAGCGGTCAGGCTTGCTGAGCGTCTCGAACGGCGCCTGAATGCCGCCGTTGCGCTGCGCGTCGGCGGTGACGATTGCGCCCAATCTTCCGCCCGCGTCGGGGTTGGGCACCGTCGGGTCGAAGCCGCGGAAAGCGCCGTGTGACTCGGTGCGAAGGCCCGGCAGGTCGTAGCGCAGGCCGGCGTTGACGGTCAGCCGCTGCGTGACCTTGATGTCGTCCTGGAAGAAGTAGGAGTGTGTGAACTGCCGCCACGAGGGGCTGAAGTTCTGCGCCGCGTTGAACGAGAACTCGGTCGCGCCGACCAGAAGGCTCGCGATGGGGAAGCCTTCGGCGTCGCAGTTGCAGTTGCTCGTCTGCGGCGAGCGGAAGTTGAACTGGCCGCCGGGCGCGAGCAACTGCGACACGTTGAACTGCTGGAGGCGAACGTCCGCGCCGAACTTCATCGTCTGCCGCCCGCGCACGTAGGAGACGAAGTCGGAGATGTCGAAGCTGTTGTCGAGCTGGTGGTCGCTGAAGAAGGACGAGCCGAAGCCCTGGTA
>DASRCS010000143.1:0-38234 GCA_035652995.1 Pyrinomonadaceae bacterium | reverse complement strand
GCATCACGTCCATCTCGGGCAACGGCTTCAGCGGGCTCACGGGCTTCGGCCCCTACAACAACTTCTCGAACAAGAAGGGCGTTGACGGGAACCTGAGCTACATCCACGGCAACCACACCTTCAAGTTCGGCGGGGGCTACTCGCGCTACCGCAAGAACGAGAACGCGCTCATCGGAGACACGACGGGCGCGAACCAGGGCATTTTCACCGCCTTCAACAACGTGCTGCCGACGGGCGTCACCAACAGCACGCTCAACCAGAACCTCCAGCGCTGGGCGAACTTCCTGCTCGGCAACGCGCAGACCTTCGTGCAGGGCGAGTTCGACTACACCGCCGACATGCGGCAGAGCAACTACGAGGCCTTCGCGCAGGACGAGTGGAAGTTCCGCCGCAACCTGACGCTCTACTACGGCGTGCGCTACTCGCTCTTCGGCCAGCCCGTTGACAGGAACGGACGGCTCTCGAACTTCGACCCGTTCCTCTACAACGCGGCGCAGGCCCCGCAGGTGACGGGCGCGGGCAACCGCGTCGCCGGCACGGGCAACTTCTGCGACGGCCTGATCGTCAACTCGCAGAACTTCCAGACGGCGACCAACTGCACGCCGACGGTCTCGCCCTTCGGCGACAAGATCACGAGCACGTCGAAGAAGGACTTCGCGCCGCGCGTCGGCCTCGCGTGGGACCCGTTCGGCAAGGGCAAGACCTCGATCCGCACCGGCTACGGCATCTACTACGAGCAGGTTCTCGTGGGCTACGCCGAGCAGATCATCGGCCAGAACCCGCCCTACCAGCTCAACTTTACGATCAGCAACACGAAGCTCGACAACCCCGGCGCGGGCACGACCGTTCCGCCCTCGGCTGCCGCCTCGACCATCCGCGGCATTGACCCCAACTGGCACACGCCCTACATGCAGCACTGGTCGCTCGACTGGCAGCAGCAGTTGACGAAGAACACGCTCGTCACCGTCGGCTACTACGGCTCGAAGGGCACGCACCTGATCGGCATCGTCGAGATCAACGAGCTGCCGCCGGGACTCGCCATCAACTCGCGCTGCGCGACGGGCGCGAACACGCTCCAGACGCCGGGCGCAACGACCGTGCAGTGCCAGGTGCCCGGGACTGCGTTCTTCAGCTCGGCGGCGACTAACCTCCTCGACCAGATTCGTCCCTACCGCGGCTACCGCTCGATCACGATGCTCGAGCCGCGCTTCAACTCGAACTACCACAGCCTACAGGTCTCGGCGCAGCACCGCTTCTCGGCTGACTCGCAGGTCTCCATTGCCTACACGTGGTCGAAGAACCTGACCGACGAGCAGAACGACCGCTCGAACGCGCCGGAGAACTCCTACGACATCCACAGCGAGTACGGGCGGGCCGCGCTCGACCGCCGACACATCTTCATCGCGAACGCCAACTACGTCCTGCCCTTCTTCCAGAAGCAGGAGGGCTTCCGCGGCCATGCGCTCGGCGGCTGGGAGACCTCGACCATCGTGACGCTCGAATCGGGCCTGCCGTTCACGGCCACCACGTCGAGCTTCGACGCCGCCGGCCTCGGCAACATCTCGGCGCTCGTCGCGGGCAACAGGCCGAACATGATCTGCGACCCGAACGAGAACGCGCCGCACACCGTGCAGCAGTACTTCAACACGCAGTGCTTCCAGCTCAACCCGCCCGCCAGCTCGACGAACATCGCGAACGTCCCCGGCAACGCGCCGCGCGGCGGCATTGACGCCTTCCCGGTTTACCGCGTTGACTTCTCGCTCTTCAAGAACTTCAGGCTCGGCGAGAGCACGAGTCTGCAACTGCGCGGCGAGGCGTTCAACGTCTTCAACCACACGAACTTTAACGGGTTCGCTAGCACGAACGTGACCTCGACGCTCTTCGGCCAGATCAGCGCCGTCCGCGACCCGCGCACCATCCAGCTCGGCATCAAGCTCTACTTCTAAAAACTCCCTGCCGACCGACAACGAAGAAGCCCGCGCCGCGACCCAAGCAGCGCGGGCTTCTTCGTTTCACCGCACGCACCTGTGTTTAAATAAGCCGCATGACCGACAGCAACACGGCAAGCGAAAGACTCCTGCTCAAAGGCGCGCGCGTCGTCCTGCCTTCGCGCGTCGCGGAAGGCGCGAGCGTCCTCGTCGAAGGCGGGCGCATCACGCGCGTCGCCGAAGGCGAGGCGGCTGATGATGCGGCGAACGGCGCGCGCGTCTTCAAACTCGACGGCTTGACGCTCATGCCCGGCTTCATAGACTTTCACATCCACGGCTCGGTCGGCGTTGACGCGAACGAGGCGGACGCGGACGGCCTGCACGAAGTCGCGCGGTTTCTAGCCTCGCAGGGCGTGACCGCCTGGCTCCCGACGCTCGTGCCCGCGCCCGTCGAAGAGTACCGCCGCGCGGTCGAGGCAATCGCCGAACTCATCCGAACCCAGGACGAAAGGCCGACAGCGGCGCGCGCCGTCGGACTCCACTACGAAGGGCCGTTCGTCAACACGAAGCAGTGCGGCGCGCTCCGCACGGCGTACTTCCGCACGTTCAAAGACGCTTCAGACCTCGACGACCTGCCCGCGCTCGACGCGCAGGGCGCGGCGCACGTGATGACGCTCGCTCCCGAAGTCGAAGGCGGCGCGCAACTCGTCGGCGAACTCGTCCGCCGCGGCTGGGTCGCATCAATCGGCCACACGCGCGCCGACGTTGAGACGCTCGAACGCGCGCGCGAGGCGGGCGCGCGGCACATGACACACTTCCTCAACGCGATGTCGCCGCTCCACCACCGCGCGCCCGGCCCCGTCGGCTGGGGACTCGTCCGCGACGACGTGACGGTTGACCTCATCGCCGACGGCGTCCACAGCGACCCGCTCGTACTCCAACTCGTCCTGCGCTGCAAGACGCCCGCGCGCGTCTCGCTCATCAGCGATTCGGTCGCGCCCGCGGGCTTGGGCGACGGTGAATACAAAGTCTGGGGCGAGACGATCACCGTCCGCGACGGGCGCACGAGCAACGAGCGCGGTAGCATCGCCGGCTCCGTCATCTCGATGAGCAACGCCGTCCGCACAATCTCTTCGCTCGGACTCGCGGAGACAGACATCGCCCGCGTCGCTTCGCTCAACCCCGCGCGACTCGTCGGCGTCGAATCAGACTGCGGCTCAATCGAGGAGGGGAAGCGCGCAGACCTCACCGCCCTCGACCCGCAAGGACGTGTGCGCCTGACGCTCGTCGGCGGTCGCGTCGCTTTCAACGGATTGAACGAGACAGCTTGAAGAACGAATGTGAGCGGGCAACGAACAAAAGGAAGGAAAGGCAAGGGCGCGAAGGATGAGACAAACTTCGCGCCCTTGCCTTTCCTTCGCGTTCTTTGCGGTCAGCTTCTCTCGTACAAACCCGCGCGGCGGTACGACTCGTCGAGAAGTTCGACCGGGTGACAGACCCGCACTCCGAGTCCGCGCAACCGAACGCCCGCGCCGATCTGCATGTGACAGCCGGGATTGCCCGTCGCCAGAAAACGCGCGCCCGTCTCGCCCACGTGACGGAGTTTCTCTTCGAGTATGCGCGAGGAAAGCTCCGATTCGAGCAGGTTGTAAACGCCCGCGCCGCCGCAGCACACGTCGCTGCCTTCGAGCGGCGTGAGCCGAAGTCCCTCGACCGCGCCGAGCATCCGAAGCGGCTCGGCCTGCGCCCTCTGTCCGTGAATGAGGTGGCATGAAGCGTCGTATGTCGCCTCGATATCGTCGAGCGGCACACCTTCTCTAATGCCCGTCGCGGCGAGTTGCTGGCTCACGTCGCGCACGCGCGCGCTGAACTCTCGCGCTCGTTCGGCGAAGGATTCGTCGTGCGCGAGCAGTTGAGCGTAAGAGACGAGCATCGCGCCGCAGCCGCCCGCGTTCGTCACTACGGGAGCGTCGCCCGCACGCTCGAACGCTTCGATGTTTGCACGCGCGAGACGACGCGCGCCTTCGAGGTCGCCCGCGTGCGCGTGCAGCGCTCCGCAGCAGACCTGCCCGCGCGGCGCACACGTCGAGCACCCGTTCGCCTCAAGCACGCGCGCCGTCGCCCGATTCACGCGCGAGAACAGCCCCTCGGTCACGCAACCTTCAAACAGAAGCGCAGCCGTCTCGCCCTTTGACTTTGAAGAGACGCCGTTCGCCGCGAACGCGTCGCCCGCGTCCGCCGACTGAACGCCCGCGCCGCGTACATTCGCCCCAACACCGCGGACGTTCGCGCCGGAAGCATTCGTCTCAACGCCATTCGACGTTCGCGAATCTTCGTCGGGGAGACGTAAAGGCGTCGGACTCGAACTGTCGAGCAGCGCGAGCGCGAACTCGACGCGCGACGGCAGAAGCTTTGTGAGTTTCGTCTTGAGTAGAAACCGCGGCAGGCGAGAGTCGCGCAGCACGCGCGCCGACGCGAACGCCGCGCGGAGTCGCGCCGGATGAAGCCAGACGTGTCGAAGCGCGAGGCGGAGCAGCTTTGAAGTCCAACCGCGCCCGCGCCCCGTGCCGGCGATGTCCGAGCGCGCCGCTTCGAGCAACTGCCCGTACTCGACGCCGGAAGGGCACGCGCTCTCGCACGCGCGGCAGCCCAGACAGCGCTCGATGTGGCGCTGAAAAGCACGCGACTCGGCGGCGAGCCTCCCCTCTTCGACCGCGCGCATCAGGTAAATGCGCCCGCGCGGGCCGTCGTTCTCGTCGCCCGTCTGGACGTATGTCGGGCAGGCTTCGAGACACAGGCCGCAGTGGACGCACGCGAGAAGCTTTCGCTCTTCCGAGGCCAGCGCGACCGCGAGTTGTGTCGGGCGTTCAGACATGAAAATGATTCATTCAGCCACGCCCGAGCGCGAAGCGACCGGGCGAGAAAATGTCTGTCGGGTCGAGTTGTTCTTTCACGCGCCGCATCAGAAATGCCGCCGACTCGCTCAAGCCCCACGCGCCCAGTTCGCGCTTCAATTCGAGTGGCGCTCTCTCGATGACGAGCGCGCCGCCCGACGAGCGTGCCGCGTCGCGCATTCTCCGAATCTTCGTCAACATGTCTGCGGTGTTTGAACTCGCGTCCTCGAAAACTCGAAGGCGACCGTCGCCCGCGCCCGCGTGCCAAGTCAACTCGCCGGTTCGACCGCGCGCGTCTTCAAGCTCAGTAAGCATTGCGCCGAGTCTCGAAGGTAAAACGTCCGCGCGCCAGATGATGACGCTCGCCGCCCGTCCGGCGGGGTTGATTTCGTTCGGGTCGAAGGCGGACAAGCGCGGCCAGAGTTCGCCGTCGTCGCCGACCGTCTCGGTTCGTGCGCGCGACTTGATTAAATCTTCGGAGCGCGCGACCTGATACTCGACCGCAGCCGGGGTTCCGGCGAAGCGCGCCGCGAGCGCGTACTCGCCTCCGCAACGAATTCCGAGCGCGCGCGCCATCGGCGGCGAGAACATCTCGACCGCGACCGGAAGCAGTTGCGCGGTGGCGAGCGCACGCGCGGCTTCGACGAGTCCGCCCAAATTTTCCGAGCGCGCGACGACGGTCGCCGCGCGCGCCGGTCTTGGTCTGAGCTTGAACGTGAGTTCGAGGATCAGTCCGAGCGTGCCGTGGCTCCCGACGAAGAGTTTGCAGAGGTCGTAGCCGGCGACGTTCTTGACGACGCAGCTGCCCGCGCGGATGACCGTGCCGTCGGCGAGCGCGACTTTCATGCCGAGAACGTATGAGCGCGGCGCTCCGTAGCCGAACGTTTGCGCGCCGCGCTCGCCCGTCGCCGCAACGCCTCCGAGCGTCGCTTTGCCTCCGCCCGGCGGGTCGAGCGGAAGCCACTGTCCCGCGCGCGCCGCCGCAAGGTTGAAGTCCGCGAGCGTCACGCCTGCGCCCGCCGTCGCGACGAGGTCTGCCGGCTCGTGCTCGAACGCGCGTGCGATGCGCGTCGTCCTGACGATCACGTCGGCGCGGCTCAAAGGCTCGCCCGCGTCGAGCCAGTTGCAAGCGCCCGCGGGCACGACCTTCCATCCTTCGCGCGACGCGAGTTTCAAGACTTCACAAGTCTCTTCGACCGACGAGGGCCTGACGGCGAGAGCCGGAGCGACGCCGTTCGTCCCGAACGATTCGGGCGCAGCCGCCACGTGAGACTCGCCGACTATCGCGGCGAGTGCGGCGGAAGCTCGCAACGGGTCGAACGCGACGCGCGCGCTCGTGTCGGAGGGAGAAGTCGCGCGCGCGGCGTGCGCGGTCGTAGTCTTCGCCGAAGACGACGCGGGCGCGGACAGCGCCGACGGACGTGACGACGACGGCGAAGTGAAAGCGCCGTTCGATTCGGTCTCGAATCTTTGCCGTCTATCGTCCTCGAACGTCTCTCCTCCGCCGTTCGCCCCTCGCCCGTCGCCCTCGGCATTCGCGATTCGCTCTTTCGTTGCGACGACCGCACGCGCCTCGCCGCAGCCTTTGAGGACGGGGATGATTTTGCCGGGGTTGCAGAGTCCCGCGGGGTCGAAAGCGGCGCGGACGCGGAGCATCGCGCCCATGTCGTCGTCGTTGAAGACGAGCGGGAGGTATTCGCTCTTGTCTAACCCGACGCCGTGCTCGCCCGTGATCGTGCCGCCCGCGCGCACGCACGTCTCCATAATCTCGCGCCCGGCCTGTTTGACGCGCGCGACTTCCGCATCGTCGCGCGAATCGAAGCAGATGAGCGGGTGAAGATTGCCGTCGCCCGCGTGAAAGACGTTCGCGACTTTAAGACGACTCTCCGCGCCGACGCGATAGACCGCGGCGAGGACTTCGGGCAGGCGCGAGCGCGGCACGACCGCGTCCTGAATCAGAATGTCCGGCGAGATGCGCCCCATCGCGCCGAACGCGCCCTTGCGCGCGGCCCAGAGCTTCTTTCTTTCGAGTTCGTCGGCGGCGAGACGGACTGAGCGCGCGCCGCTCTGCTCGCAGATACGCCGGACGAGCGCGACCTCTTCGTCAATGCCGGCTTCGAGTCCGTCGAGTTCGACGAGCAGCGCGCCCGCCGCGTCGGTCGGCATCCCCGCGGCGAAGACGCTCGCCTCGACGGCGCGAATCGTCTCGCCGTCAACCATCTCAAGCGCGGCGGGAAGAATCCCGGCGGCGATGATCGCCGAGACGGCGCGGCTCGCGTCCGTTATGTCTGTAAAATCCGCGAGCAGCGTCCGCACGGAAGGCGCGACGGGCGTCAGTCTCAACCTCGCCTCGGTCGCAATCCCGAACGTTCCTTCAGAGCCGACGAAGACTCCGAGCAGATCATAACCGGTGCTCTGCGCGCCCGCGCCTCCGAGTTCGACGACGCGCCCGCCGTAAAGGACGACGCGCGCGCCGAGGACGTGGTCGGTCGTCGTGCCGTACTTCAGACAGTGTATGCCGCCCGCGTTCTCCGCGATGTTGCCGCCGACCGTGCAACTGCCCTGACTCGAAGGGTCGGGCACGTAATGCAGCCCGTGTCGCGCGACCGCGCGCGAGACCTGCGCGTTGACGACGCCCGTCTGGACGACCGCCAGACGATTCTCGACATCAACCTTCAGCACGCGCCGCATTCGCGCAAGCTCGACGCAGACGCCGCCGCCCACGGCAAGCGCGCCGCCCGAAAGTCCCGTCCCAGCGCCGCGCGGGACGACGGCGACGCGCTCGCGCGCGAGCAGACGCAAGACTTCGGAGACTTCTTCGGTTGAGGAAGGGAAGACGACGGCGCGCGGGCGATGCCGGTAGTGCGTCAGGCCATCGCACTCATAGACGAGCAACTCTTCCGCGTCGGAGATGAGACTGTCACCCCCAACAATGGCCTTTAAATTTTCGAGCAGAGACTCCACGAATGTTTATAGCTTGAAGCAAAATTTATTTAATCCAGCGTTTAGATGATGTGCCTCGACGACGAAATGACGCTGCTCGACGGCAATACGAGTTGACTCAACACCGATACGAGATAACTTTACGCTCATTTGAAGAGATTTTACGCCAGTACGGACTCGTTCAATGTCTATATGAGACGATTTCACGGCAATATGAAATGATTTCACCTCGATTCAAGATGACTTCACGGCAATAGGAGATGACTTCACACCGATTCAAGACAAGTTCACAAGTATATGACATAACATCACGCCCATGCGAAAAGACATTACGCCAGTTATCACAGACTTAAAGGGTAACGCAGCCGGATGACGGGTGAAACACAGTGGTTCAGCGGCGTTCCTAATGTTTTTCGACATCTTCGACGGCGTCGTAGCCGATTAATTCAACCTGCTCGACCTTCTCTCCAGCCTTCCTCTGCCCGGCGATCTTGACTGAGAAAAGATACCGCTTGCCCCTCTCAAACTGCGTCGGGTTCTTTACGAAGACGCGCAGGCGTGCGTCCGACGCGGAAGGATGTTTAGTGGCGTCTTCCGTATCAGTGATGTCCAGGTAGGCGGGGATGCAGGGCTTGCACATCGCTCCCGGCGGGCAGGGAGGACATTCGTAAATGTTTACGACGTAGCCCTCGACGTTGAACTGCTCCTGCTTCACGTCGCCGTCCTTCAACTCTTTGAAAGTGACGGCGGGAAAACTCATGTGGCGCGGGTACGTCTTCTCGACGGATTGCGACGCGCCGCCGTCCTTATGAACTGCCGGGGCGATGACGCCGGAGGACAGACACAGCAGAAAGCAGGCGAAAAGGCTTGCGACTCTGTTCATGCGAATTCACCTCAAGGAGTTGTTTTGATAAGCGCGGACAAACCGGGAACGCTTCAGCACGCCAGCCGGATGATACGCCGATTTGACACGTTAGCAAACATCTTCGCGGAGAGAGCCACACACGCGCTTACTCCGTCGGTAAAAGAAAGGGACGGCTGAGGAGTCGCTGCCTCAGCCGTCCTGAGTCTCATCCGAAGGCGGGTCAGTGCCCGTGCCCCGCGGTTTGCGACTTCGTTTGCCCGGTCAACTCGGCGGCGAGGTCGGTCGCATCGAACATCTTGCGGAGGACTTCGAGCATGGCGCGCGAGTCAACGGAGATGGCGCGGTTGACCGACTCGTCGTAGATGAAATTGCCGACGAGCGACTGGATGTTGCCGTCGAAGATGAGTCCGACAAGCTCGCCGTTCTTGTTCACCGTCGGCGAGCCGGAATTGCCGCCGATGATGTCGTTCGTCGTGACGAAGTTGAACGGAGTCTTCAGGTCGAGCGACGTTTTCCTGTCCATCCAGCGCTGCGGCAGATTGTAAGGGAACTCGTACTTGTGCGCGGCGGCGCGCTCGTAGAGTCCGCCGAGCGTGGTGAACGGTGCGACGTGATGGCCGTTCTCGTTGTAGCCCTTGACCGAGCCGTATGAGAGCCGCGGCGTGAAGGTCGCGTCCGGGTAGAGTTTCGTCCCTTCGGTTTCAAAGAGCGCGTGCGCGATCTTCGCGTAAGCCGCGCGCTCGACGCCGACGACCTCGTCGTCGTAACGCTTGTGAACCGCGCGCGCCTCCGCATCAACCGAGCGCGCGAGTTCGAGCATCGGATCGTTCGAGGCGTTGACGGCATCCGCGCCGCCTTTGAAGAGCTGCGCGCGGAACGCGGCGTCTTTCAACTTCGTTCCGTCGATCAACTCGGCGGCGCGGGCTTCGGGCGTCTCGCCTTTGAGGACGCGCTGCACGAGCGGGTTCGTCGCGCCGTACTCATCACGCATGAAGGCGAGAGAGTCGGCGAGTTTCATCTTCTCGAAGTCGAGGTAGAGCGGCGAGTCGGCGGCGAGCGCAGCGCCGAGCGCGGGAAGACGGGCGTCAGCGTACTCAGGAAGTCGCTCGGCGTTCGGCTTCACGCTCTCGGCGGCAAAGCGGACGAGCGCGCGCGCGTATGCGAAGAGATTTGTGTTGAAGCCCGCGGCGAGATCGAGGAAGCGGCGGTCGCGCTCGTAGGGCGCGAAGTTTTTGCGCGCGTTGGCGATTGCGTCGAAGGCGTCGCCGTACTCCTTCTGCCTGCGCGGGTCGGCGGCGATTGACTGGCGGAGCGCCTGCTCCTCTTTTACTTTGCGCGCCATCAGCGCTTGATCTTTCAGGCCCGCGAGTTGGCCCCGATAGACTTTCAGCGCGTTCTGAATGCCGTTCAGTTCGTTCTCCGCGCGGCGCGTCTGCTCCGGCCCTTCGGCCATGTAAGCCTTCAGCACGGCCTCGCGGTGTTCGAGGTAGCGTATGAGGAGCGGGATCGAAGTGTCGCGCAGGTATTCGAGGTTGGCGACGGTGTAGAGGCGCGCGGTCGAGCCGGGGTTGCCGGTGACGAACGTCAGGTCGCCCTCCTTCGCGCCCGTCGTTGACCACTTCAGATACTCCTGCGGGTGTACGGGCTGGCCGTTCTCGTAAACGCGGACGAGCGCCATATCAATGTTGAAGCGCGGGAAGTTGAAGTTGTCCGGGTCGCCGCCGAAGAACGCGGCCTGAAATTCCGGCGCGAAGACGAGTCGAACGTCGGTGTACTTTTTGTAGCGGTAAAGGTTGTACTGCCCGCCCTGGTAGAGCGTGACCACGTCGCTGCGAAGCCCGGTCCGCGTAGTTGACTCGGCCTCGATTGCCTGAATCGCCGCACGGCGCGCGGCCTGTGCTTCCGCCGCGGACATCGCGGGCGTGACTCCGGCGTTGACTCGATCCGTCACGTCCTCGATTGATTCCAGAACGTCGAGTTCGAGGTTCGGAATCTTCAACTCCTCGGCGGGCGTGCGCGCGAGGAAGCCTTCCTTGGCGTAGTCCTTCTGCGGCGTCGAGAGTTCGCCGACGAAGTCCTCGACGATGTGATAGTTCGTCAGGGCGAGTCCGTTCGGCGAGACGAACGAGCCGGAGCCGCCGTTATTGAATCTGATGGAAGCGAGTTGCAGGTGTTTTAGAAATGCGTCGGTCACGTCGAAGCCGTAGCGCTTCTTGATCTCGGCGCGGGGCACGTTGTTGTAAGGCCACATGCCCTCGTCGGCGCGCGCCGGGAGGCCGAGCGACGACAGCAATATCAGCGCGACGAGCGCCGCGCCCGCGAATCTTCTGATTTTCATTCTTAACCTCAAGAGTAAATTTGATGGGAGTTTGAACAGGTTAGATTAACACAACGCGCCCGCGGATGCCTGCCGCCGCAAGCCGCACGGACGACATGGAATCGTGCTCGCCCCGCGCAGATTTTGTGTTGATAATCTCGCGTTTGAGGGTATCATCACCCGCGTCGTCTTCGCCGCCGTCCGCGCCCCGCATTCGATGTTTCATCGGGCCGGGGCGATAAACTTTAGAACTTCAACGGAAAAATTCGGAAGATGAGAGCAAAACTTCTCTCCGTTATTCTTGCGTGTCTCATGGCAGCAACCCTAACGCCCACGACCGGCGCACAAAAGTTCGAGGCCGACCTTGTCATCATCAACGCCGACGTTCATACGATGGATGAGAAACGTCCGACCGCAGAGGCCGTCGCCGTCTTCGCGAACCGCATCGCCGCCGTCGGCTCGAACGACGAGATCAAGAGCCTGGTCGGCGCACGAACGCGCGTCGTTGACGCACGCGGCGCGCTCGTCCTTCCCGGATTCAACGACGCGCACGTCCATTTCCTTTCGGGCGGCTTTCAACTTTCGAGCGTTGACCTGCGCGACGCGGACTCGCCGCAGGAGTTCGCCGAGCGCATCCGCCGCTTCGCCGAAAAACTTCCCGCGGGCCGCTGGATTACGGGCGGCGACTGGGATCACGAGCGCTGGGCCGCGGCGAATGGAAACGTTCCTCTGCCGACGAAGGAGTTGATTGACTCGTTCACGCCCGACCGCGCCGTCTTCGTCAACCGCTTGGACGGGCACATGGCTCTCGCCAACAGCTACGCCTTGAAGCTCGCCGGCATCACGCGCGACACGCCCGACCCGCCGGGCGGCATCATCGTCCGCGACCCCAAAACGGGCGAGCCGACCGGAGTTCTCAAAGACGCCGCGCAGGACGCCGTCTGGAAGGTCGCGCCCGACCCAACCCTCGACGAAAAACTCGACGCCGCGCGCGCCGCAACGGATCACGCCGCCGCTCACGGCGTGACGAGCGTGCAGGACATGTCGGCGGGTCGCGACGTTGGCGTCTATCAAACGCTCTTGAATCGCGGCGAGCTGAAGACGCGCATCTACGCCGTCACGCGCATCCCCGAATGGGAGCGCATCGGGAACACGGGCGTGCTACGCGCCTTCGGCGGCGGGATGCTTCGCATCGGCGGACTCAAAGGATTCGCCGACGGGAGCCTCGGCTCGACCACCGCGCTCTTCTTCGACCCGTACAACGACGCGCCCGACTCACGCGGCATCCCAGCCGACGACATGTTCCCCGAAGGCGTCATGCTCAAGCGCGTCCGTGAAGCCGACGCCGCCGGCCTTCAGGTGATGATTCACGCCATCGGCGACCGCGCGAACGACCAAATACTCTCCATCTACGAGCAGGTCATCAAAGACCACGGCGAGCGCGACCGGCGCTTCCGCATCGAGCACGCGCAGCACCTCCGACCGCAGGACATCGCGCGCTTCGGTCGCGACCATGTCGTCGCCTCGATGCAGCCGTACCACTGCATTGACGACGGTCGCTGGGCCGAGAAGCGCATCGGCCACGAGCGCGCGAAGACAACTTATGCCTTCCGCTCGCTTTTAGATTCGGGCGCGGTGCTCGCCTTCGGCTCGGACTGGACGGTCGCGCCGCTCGACCCAATCCTCGGCATCTACGCCGCCACGACGCGACGCACGCTCGACGGCAAGAACCCCGGCGGCTGGATTCCCGAACAGAAGATCACGGTCGAAGAGGCCGTGCGCGCGTACACACTCGGCTCGGCCTACGCCGAGTTTCAGGAGAACGTCAAAGGCTCGATCACGCCGGGCAAACTCGCAGACCTCGTGATTCTCTCGCAGGACATTTTTAAGATTGACCCGGTCGAGATCGAGAAGGTGAAGGTGACGACGACGATCACGGACGGGCGCGTGGTTTACGAGGCGGCGAAAGATTAGGTGTTCATCAGGTCGTAAAAGACTTGGAAAAATTCGCCGGGGAGTTTCGCGTAGATGGAATCAGCGGGGCATCGAACAGAATGAGGCACATCATTTTCTCAGCCGTGTTCGCGGCGTTGTCGCTGGCCGCGACTTCCTCGGCGAACGGACAGGCGAGCGGCGCGCGCAGTCAAGCAACACCCGCGAGTCCGTTCGCCGCGTCGCCGCGGTTGCAGAAGATCGTTGACGACGCGGCGCGCGAGGCGCTCGAAAAGTTCAAAGACAAGGGACTCGCGGAGAAGAATCTCGCCGTGACGCTCGTTGACCTGACCGACCCGCGCCACGTCGAGCAGGCGAGCTTCCGCGGCGAGGATCAGATTTACCCTGCGAGCGTCGTCAAGCTCTTCTATCTCGTCGCCGCGCACCGCTGGATCGAGGACGGGCGGCTGAAGGAGACCGAGGAGTTCGACCGCGCGATGCACGACATGATCGTTGACTCTCTGAACGACCCGGCGCAGTTCATCCTCGACGCGCTGACGGGCGTGTCGAACGGGGTGGAGCTTCCGCCCGAAGAGATGAAGGTTTGGGCGGAGAAGAGGAACGCGGTCAACCGCTACTTCGCGTCGCTCGGCTACACGAACATCAACGTCAACCAGAAGCCCTGGTGCGAAGGGCCATACGGTCGCGAGCGACAGTTCTACGGCCCGAACTTCGCGAACCGAAACATGGTCACGACCGACGCCGTCGCGCGCCTGCTCGCCGAGATCGCGACGGGCCGCGCCGTCACGCCCGCGCGGAGCGCGAAGATGATGGGGCTTTTGAAGCGAGACTTTTCGGGCAAGTCCGACGACCCGGACGACCAGGCGCACAGCTTCACGGGACTCGCGTTAGAGCCGGGCGCGCGCCTCTGGTCGAAGGCCGGCTGGACGAGCACCGCGCGACACGACGCCGCATACGTCGAGCTGCCCGACGGACACCGCTTCGTCCTCGTCACCTTCACGACCGACGTTGCCAAAGAGCGCGACATCATCCCGACGATTGCGCGGTCGGTGATTAAGGCAGTGGCGAGTGACAAGTTGAGAACTGAAAGCTAACAGCTAACGCCTGCTGCTTCCGGCTCATCACTGCTTTCGTCCTCACGGCTTCTGCGCGAGTACGACGCTCTTCGTCCAGCCGATTGGTTCGAGCGGCGGGAAGCGGCAGTGTTCGATGACGTTGAAGAGTCTTCGGGTCTGCTCGGCGACGGCGCGGGGCGGGTGGGCCTTGAAGCGGAACATGATTTCGAGGAGGCGCGAGGCGGGCGAAGGCTTGATGGGGAGGAAGAAGAGATAGCCTCCGGGCGCGAGCACGCGCGCGAGTTCCGCGAGTCCTTCGCCGAGCGGGAGGTATTCGAGCACGCCGCTCGTCACGACCAGATCGAACGAGTCTTCGGGGAAGGGGAGCGCGAGCGCGTTGGCACGGACGAAGGAGATTTTGTGGCGCGGGTCTGCGCCGGCCTTGCGGACTGCGCGCCGCGCCGTCTGGAGCGAGCGGCCAGAGAGGTCAACCGCCGTGATCTCCGCCGGGCGCTTGAGCACGCGCAGAAGCGAGAGCGTCAGCAGTCCAGTCCCGCAGCCCGCGTCCAGCACGCGCGCCCCCGACGGCAGCGGCAGAGGGTTGTCGCGCAGGTAGTTCTCGATTGAGCGGGCGTAGCCGTTGAAGCGGAACATCAGGTCGTAGAGCCGCGTGAAGCGCTCGTAGATCGAGACCGGGCTGTCGGGCAGTCTTGTTGTCGTCGCCTCGTTCTGACTCATTCGCCTCCTGCGTCCACCGACCCGTTTGGTAGAACTTCTCGCCCAACGCCGCAACCTAATGCTCGCTCGCGTGGGTTCGCAAAAGTTAACACAAATGTACTTTTTCTCTAAGCTTGCGCGGGCGGAAGTCGCCGCCGCGCTTCGACTGCGAGAGCGGCAGGTGTTACCATGTGGCCGTCGCCGAAGGGCCGCGCGGTTCGCCTTTTCCCAGCCGGAATTTCAAACCCGCGCCGTCGCCCGCACGGCGAGACCCAACTCGTTCTGACATTAGATTTTTCAAACGGTGCTTATCGGAAAATGAGTTCAAACCCCGAAGGAGCAAAGCGCTCCCTCCCCTTCGTCATCATCGGCGGCGTTCTCGTCGCGGTCATCGTCGCGGTCTTTTTGATGTCGCGGCAGAGCGGCAACTCGAACGCCACCGCGCAGTCGAACGCGGGCACGACCGCCGCCAACACGCTCACGCCGAGAACGCCCCTGCCGGGCGCGCCCGGCCCGCACGTCCGCGGCCCCGAAAACGCGCCCGTCACGCTCGAAGAGTTCGGCGACTTCGAGTGCCCGGCCTGCGGCGGACTCGACCCCGCCATGCGCCGGATCAGCAAGGACTACGGCGAGCGCGTGCGCCTGATCTTCCGCGAGTTCCCGCTCCAGATGCACAAGTATTCGTTCATCGCCGCGCGCGCGGCGGAGGCCGCCGGCCTGCAAGGGAAGTTCTGGGAGATGCACGACATGCTCTACGACCACCAGGACGACTGGAAGGACGCGCCGGAGCCTCGCGACATCTTCAACAACTACGCCGCGCAACTCGGACTCGATGTCGAGCGCTTCAAGGCCGACCTCAACCGCCAGGACTTGGCCGACCGCATCAAGCAGGACTACGACCGCGGCGTCTCCCTAAACGTCCGCGGCACGCCGACCATCTTCGTCAACGGCCAGGAGTTGATGCCCGGCAAGCTCCCGACGGAGCAGGACATTCGCCGCGCGATAGACGCGACGCTCGCCGCGAGTGGCAAGTGAGGCCGCGCGAACGTCGGCGAGACTGCGCGCTGAGTCGGTTTAGATTTCATTCGCAGACAATTCGATGAGCAGCGACGCGACGAAGACGGGCGGAGGGCGCGGCACCCTTTGGGACGCGGCGCTCGCCTTCGTCGCGCTCGTCGGACTGCTCGACGCATGCTACCTGACGGTCGAGCATCTGACGGGCCAGAGCGTCCGCTGCATGATCGTCACGGGCTGCGACGAGGTCTTGCAGAGCAAGTACGCGACTTTCGGGCACGGCATTGTTTCAGGCGGCATTCCCGTCGCAGCTCTGGGCGCGCTCGCGTACTTCGCGGTCTTCAGTCTCTCGACGCTCGCGGCCTTCGGCTACGACGGCGCGCGCCGCCTCGTCGCACCTCTCGTCGCGCTCATGTTCCTCGCGACGCTCTGGTTCTTCTACCTGCAAGCATTCGTCATCCACGCCTTCTGTGCGTACTGCCTGCTCTCCGCAGCGGTCACGACGACGCTGACCGTGCTCGTCGTCATCCGCCGACTCGCCGGCGCGAAAAGCCGTCTGGCCTGACTCCCGACGTTTGAATTAAAAATCTCACGCCCCCGCAAGAAAAATCCCGCGCACGCGTTCCTCGATTGCGAAGGTCATTCGCAGGGGAGGTTTTCAAATGAGAAGGTCGCGGCTGGCTTCAATTGGTGCGACGGGTTTGATGTTGTTCGGCGTGCTGATGTCGGGAGACTCGAAGGCGCTCGCGGTCGGCCCCGCGCAGACGCAGGACGGGCGCGTCGTCCGACCGCAGTACGGCGGCTTCGGCGTCGAAGTCGTCGTTGACGGCAGCCCGCTCGAAGCCCTCTACGGGCGTGGGCGTAGCTACGTCGAGGCGCGCGAGGGCGCGGAGTACGTCCTCGTCGTCAGGAATCCGCTGCCGGTGCGCGTCGCCGTCGCGCTCTCGGTTGACGGGCTGAACACGATTGACGCGCGGCGCACGACCGCCTGGGACGCGAGCAAGTGGGTCATCGAGCCATACGGCACGATACGCATCTCCGGCTGGCAGATGAGTTCGACGCGCGCGCGCCGCTTCTACTTCACGACCGAGCGCGACTCCTACGGCGCTCGACTCGGTCGCACCGCCGACCTCGGCGTCATCACCGCGGTCTTCTTCCGCGAGTCGCGCCCGCGCCCCTACCCGGTCATCCCGCCGCTCGAACCCGTCACGCCGCAGAGCCGTTCCGAACAGCAGCCGGACAGCGACTCGTCGCGGCGCGGCGAAGACAAGGCGCGCAGTTCCGCGAACGGCGCGATTGCGGGCAGGCCGCCGCGCGACGACGAGAACGCGGCGACCGGCATCGGTCGCTCGGTCGAGTACAACGTCGAATGGATCAACATGAGCCTCGAACGCGCGCCCGCCGCGGAGGTCACGATACGCTACGAGTACCGCGACGCGCTCATCCGCCTCGGCGTGCTGCCGCGACCGTGGCGCGACGACGGCGCGCTCCAACGGCGCGAACGCGCGCGCGGTTTTGAAGACCAGCGCTACTGCCCTGAGCCTTGAAACGCGCAACCGTCAGCGCGCGAATTTTCGGACGAGTCGCGGATGAATTTTCGGAACGGCCCCGTGCGCGGAGCGTCTAACACCGCACGACGGCTTTTGTTGAAGGGAGCTTGCGATGGCGAAGTTCACGAACCCGCTCGACGGCGTGAGGATTGCCGCGCCGTGCCCGGCGGACTGGTCGAAGATGGTCGGCGACGAGCGCGTGCGCTACTGCGGCGAGTGCAACCTGCACGTCTATAACCTCTCCGGCATGACGAGGCGCGAGGCCGAGACGCTCATCACGAACGCCGAAGGCCGATTCTGCGTCCGCTTCTACCGCCGCGCGGACGGAACCGTCCTGACGCGCAACTGCCCCGTCGGCCTCCGCGCGCTCAAGCGGCGCGCCGCGCGCATCGCCAGCGCGACGCTCACCGCAGTGCTCGGCTTCTTCGCGGGCGTCGGCCTGAACTTCGGCATCAACTGCTCGGTCACGCCGCCCGTCGTCGGCGAGATGCAAGTGCCCGCGCCTCAGTATCCCAATGTTGATTCCCAGGGCATCGGCGAAGTCTCAGACCCGCCGACTCAGGGGCACATGATGGGCGCGATTGCAGTAATACCTCGGCCTTCCGGCGTGAATGATCAAGAGCCGACGGTCGGCAAAGTCCGAAGGCAGTCGAACCCCTCGAAGTAAGGCGATAGATTCGTTCACGTTCGACCGAAAAAGCGGCGGTTGAGTTGACAACTCAACCGCCGCTTTTTTGTACGGGTCAGCGACGCGGCTTGAGGTCTTCGGTGTAGAGAATCTTGTAGGCGCGGTAGTTCGCCATCACCTTGTTGACGTAATCCTTCGACTCGTTGAAGCCGACCTCCGAGGTGAAGACGCCGTGGTCTTTGTGTATGGCGCGGGCGACCCAGCGCGCGACGTTGTCCTCGCCGCCGTTGTAGGACGCGGCGACGGCTTCGGGCAGGTCTGGAAACATCTTGTTCAGCGCGGAGAGGTACGCCGTCCCGACGAGGATGTTGATGTCGGGGCGGTAGAGGTCGTCTTCGCTCACGCTTGAGAGGTTGACCGCCGGCGCGTACTTCGCGGCCATGTCGGGCGTCATCTGAAGCAGGCCGCGCGCGCCGACGTTCGACTTCGCGCGCGGGTTGAAGCCGCTCTCCTGCCGCATGATGGACAGCACGAGGCGCGGGTCAATCTTCAACTGCTTCGACGCGCGCAGGACGCTTTCGCGGAACGGGGCGGGGAATCCGCCCGCCGCGCTCTTCACGTCCGCGGCGACGCGCGACTCGCGCGCGAGCGCCGAAGAGCGCGCCGCGCCGCCGAGGTCTTCGAGGTGCTGGCTCGCCATCCAGCCGTAGTAAGAACCCGCCGAGTCCGCGATGCTCTCGTAAGTCTTGATCGCCTGCTCCTTCTGCCCCGACTTTTCCAGACTGAAGGCGCGAAGATACGCGATCTCCTGCGCGCTCGTGTTCACGGCGCGCGTCAGAGTCATGCGGCTCAACTCGTCACTCGTCGCGAGCGCCGAGGGCCAGTCGCTTCGCGCAATGTCGAGTCGAAGTTTGGCGAAGACGGCGTTCGTCTCGGTCGCCGTGCCTTTGAAGCGTGCGCGCGTGCGCTCGATCCAAGGCAGCGCGTCGTCGGAGCGCCCGGCCTCGCGCAGCGAGTCAATGACGTTGAGGTAGGCGTTATCAATTCGCTCGCCTGCGGGGAAGCGCTGCGTGTATTCGGCGTAGCGCGCGGCGGCGTCGCCGGGGCGGTTCATGTGCAGCAGCGTCGCGGCGACGTAGTAGAAGCCGTCGCGGCCCGCGGGAGTCGAAGGGTACGTGTCGCCGAGTTTCTGAAAGACGGGCAGAGCCTCTTCGTAGCGCCGCTCCTGAAAGAGCGTGCGACCGATGCCGAAGTACGCGGCGGGCACGTTCGGGTCGTTCGGGTAACGCGCGATGAGAGCGCGCCAGTGAGCGCGCGCCTCCTCGAATGCGCGGTTCGCTTGATAGATGGCCGCGCGCCTCATGTGCTCCTGCGGCGTGAGCTGCGGAAGCTGTCCGTCGCTGCCGCGCGCGGAAGCGTCTGCGCTGCGCGTCGCCGCGAGCGCGGCGTCCGTCTGGTCTTCGGGCGAGAGGACGAACGTCGCGGCGGCGCTGAAATCGTCGGGCGGCGTCGCGTTCGAGTTTTCGGCGGCGTTCGACGTGCGAGAGCTGTCAACGCGCGCGCACGAGAGCGCGAGCAGAAGCGCCGTGACGCAGACGAGAGCCTGTTGAGTGATGAGTGCCATTTTCAATTTGTGACAAAGCCCGTGATGAAGGGAGAGACGTTTGAGCGAAATGCGTCGGCGCGCGCGCGTCACGCGACCGAAGCGGCTGGTCGCGTGCGACTCTCGGTTAAAGAGAATGGGCGCGCGCGGCCTTTGGTTTCGGCGTCGCATTCGACCTCCGGCGATCAGACCTGCTCCGGCTCTTCGACGATCTCGTAACTCGTGACGATCTCGACGCCGGGGCGGAGCGTCGCGGCGACGCTGCAATACTTCGTCTCGGAGAGTTCGATGGCGCGCGCGACCGACTGCTCCGAGACGTTGTGGCCGCGGACGACGTGGCGCAGCTCCATGCGCGTGAACGCGCGCGGGTGTTCCGTCCGCCGCTCGCCGCGAACCTCGACGCGGTAGTCTGTGACGCGCTCGCGCTTCTTCCGAAGGATCGAGATTACGTCAACAGCCGTGCAGCTTCCAAGCGCGATGAGCAGCAGTTCCATCGGCGTCGCGGCGCTCGCGCGCGCCGTGTCGGTCTCAAGCACCTGCGCGTGGCCGCTCGGCGTGACGCCGATGAAGAAGCCCTCGCCAGCCGAATGAACGACCGCCTTCGCGTCCGCTTTATCCATCTTGCACCTCCGTCGCGCAAGGATAACACGGCAACTCTGAACGGGAAGAAGCTGCGTCGAAGATTATTAAAACTTAATCGGGCGGTGCGTCGGCGCGTCACAAGGCCGCCTCGCTCCGCAGTCGTGTTGATGTCGCAACGCGGGGCGCGGTTGTACGCTAGCAGAACATCGGAGTCTGCTTCCGTACAGCGCGGCTGTCGCCGGCAGCCGCGTCACTCGCAGTCGTCGCCCTGAGTCGTGGGCGGCGACGCCCGCGAACGGTGCATCGAGCGGGCCGCTCTTGTCTCTCGCGCGAAAAACTCAGTCTGATGGAGTGCGCGGCGCGGGGCACGGTGCTTGCTTTGGTTAACGAGCAGATGAAGCCTTGCTCGGAGTGTACTTCTCAAAAAGGGTTCTGCACGCATCTCCCCGCAGGTTTTGCGGAGCAAGGAGGACGGCTTTCTCATCGGATGGCCGTCAGCGACCGGAGTTCAAATAAAAATCTTGAAGTGGAATTGGAGGGAAGAGCGATGAACAGAATCAGGCAAGTGGTCTCGCTGGCGCTCGTCTTCGCGATGATCGGCATCGGCGTGACCGCGGCGCAGGCGCAGCAAACGTACCGCAGGAACGACAGGCAGATGGACAACCTGCTCCGCCGCATCGCGAGCGAGTCGGACACGTTCCGCAACGACCTCGGCAACGCGCTCGACCGCAGCCGCTACAACGGCACGCGGGCGGAGGACAACATCAACCAGTTCGTCAGCAACTTCGCCGACGCGACCGCGCAACTGCGCTCGCGCTTCGACGCGCGGAGGGAAGCGCCGTCGGACGTTGAGAACGTTCTGCGGCAGGCGACTTACATTGACGACTTCGTGAGGCGGAACAATCTGCCCTACCGCGCCTCGAACGACTGGGCGACCCTCAGGGCCGACCTGAATCAGTTGGCGTCGGCCTACAACGTCACCTGGAACTGGGACGTTCGCTCGATGCCGGGCGTCGCCTACGGCAACGGCGGTTATGGTAATGACCGGGGCTACAACAATGGCCGAGGCTACGGGAACGGCAGAGGCTACGGCGCGACCGCGCGCCTGACGGGCACGTTCCGCCTCGACCCGTCGAGCAGCGACAACGCCAACGTCATCGCCGACCGCGCGACCGCCAACCTGGCGTACAGCGACCGCCAGCGCGTGCGCGATCAAATCATGCGCCGCATGGTCGCGCCCGACATGCTCGCCATCGAGCGCAACGGCAGCAACGTGACCATCGCGAGTTCGCGCGCGCCGCAGACGACGTTCGTCGCCAACGGCGTCGAGAACCGCGAGCAGTTGCCGAACGGTCGCTACTCGCGCGTCCTCGCGCAGCTCAACGGCGACCAGTTGATCGTCCGCTCGACGGGCAACCGCGAGACGGACTTCAGCGTGACCTTCGACCCCATCGAGGGCGGGCGACGCCTGCGCGTGACGCGCCAAATCTGGAACGACCAGCTCGGCCAGAACCCCGTCGTCGTGCAAAACGTGTACGAACGCACGTCGGACGTGGCGCAGTGGGACATCTACAACGGCTCGACGCGTTACGACCAGACCGGCGGCTACAACAACAACGTGCCGAACGGCAGCTTCATCGTTCCCGACGGCACGATGGTCAACGCGACGCTCGACACAGACCTGAGCACGCGGACGGCGAACAACGGCGACCGCTTCACGATGACGGTCAACTCGCCCGCCGAGTACGCGGGCGCGGTCATCGAAGGGCACGTCGCCGACATCACACGCAGCGGTCGCGTCACGGGCCGCTCGACGATGTCGCTCAACTTCGACGACATACGGATGCGCGACGGTCGGACGTACCAGTTCGCGGGCTTCCTCGACAGCGTGAGGACTTCGAACGGCGAGACCGTCAACGTTGACAACGAGGGCACGGTTCGCGACAACAACCAGACGACGAGAACCGAGGAGCGCGCGGCCATCGGCACGGCGGTCGGCGCGATCATCGGGGCGATTGCCGGCGGCGGCAAGGGCGCGGTCATCGGCGGCGTGCTCGGCGCGGGCGCGGGCGCAGGCTCGGTCTATGCGCAGGGCCGCGACGACCTGGACATGTCGCGCGGCACGGAGGTCATGATCCGCGCGAGCGCGCCGAACAGGTAAGCAGTCAAGTCGGACGACTCAGTTCACTGTCCTCGACAAAGGAAACGGCGCGGCGACTCTCTCGAATCCGCCGCGCCGTTCGACTGTCTTCGTGCTCGCGTCTTCGGCCAACCCGCCTCGCGACTGAAATCAACTTCACTTCACGACTGTTCTTTACTTCACGACCGAGACCACGTCGGTCATCACCTTGAGGAGAACCTTGCGCCCGTCGGTGGCGACGAGGTGAACGTCGTCGGCGTCGAAGCGCAAGCCTTCCGCGCCGGAGGCGAGCGCCTCAACGTCGAAGGTGAGCAGCACGCCCGCGCCGCTGACGGCGGACGACGCCGCGTTCGGCGTGACGGTCACGAGCACCAAGCCTTCCGGCGTCGTCGTGTGCGTCACCTGCACGTCCGAAGGATTGAAGAGCGTGCCCGCGCCGACCGAGCGCACGGCGAGGACGCGCGGGTCGAGGCGGAGCGTGAGCGCGACGAGACCGAGCGGCGCGTCCGTCTTCAGGAGGAGTTTTAACTGGCCGCGCTCGCCGACGCGCAGCGTCTGCGAGTCGGCCATCAGCCTGATCGCCGCCGCGCTCGTCGCCTGCGCGCTCGCCATGTCTGTCGAAGCCTTTTCGGTGATGTAAGAGACGGGCGCGCCCGCTTCATTCGCGGGGTTCGAGGGAGAGGCTTCGCGCGCGCGTTCGACGGCAGTGGACGGTGCGCCCGCCGGCGCTTCGGCGGCGTTTCGCGGCACCTCGACTCTTCCGTGCTCGGCGTTCACGAAGGAGAAGAGCGAGTTGGCGGACGATTGTCGCGGAGTCGCTGCTGGCGGAGGAGGCTTCGCGGCCTCGTTGCGCGCGGCGGGCGTCGGGGTTTCGGCGGGCGTCGAAGTCTTCGGAGCTTCCGTTGACGCCGAAGGCTTCGGCGTGTCGGCCTCCGAGATCAGCGCCGCGTCGCGCGGCGCGGGCTTTGAAGTTGATTGCACGGAGACGCTGTTCGATGGCGGCGGCTCGACCGCGTTGCTCATCAACTCACGAGGCGCGGGAACGAACGTCGCGGCCTCGGCATTGGAAGAGTCCGGCGTGGACGAGCCGACCGCGGTGCGCGTGCTCGCCTGCTCGATTCGCGCGACGGGCTGTGCGGGTGTCGCGCTCGGCTGCCCGGTCGTCGCGCCCGCGTTGTCCGCCACGGCGTCGGGAAGTTCGACGTTCGCGTTCGTCGGGATGGCTCGCGCCGAGGCGAGCATCTCCTCGCGGTTGACCTCCTGCATCATCGCTTCGAGCGTGTCCGATGTCGGCGTTTGCAGCGTGCCCGAAGGATGCATCTGCTCGTCCTGCGGCGTGACCGACGGCGCGCGCATGACGTGCGGCGTCACCGCGATGACGATGTCTGTCTGCTTGTCGTTGCGGCTAGGCGAGCTGACGACGCGACCGAGGACGGGGACGAGGCCCAGCACGGGCAAGCCCTGACGACCGCGCGACTGCGAGTTCTGCGCCACCGAGGCGATCATCATCGTCCGGTTGTTCTGGATGCGCGCCGTGCCCTCGATGTTGCGCTCGGTGAAGGTGGGGGTGAGCGCCGGCCCGCCCGCCGTCTGCGCCACGTCGTTCGACTTGATGTTCATCTTCACCTGCACGTCGAGATCGGGGAAGACCTGCGGCGTGAACTCGAGCGTGAGTCCCGTCTTCTCGTACTGGATGACGGGGTAGCCGTTGCCGCCGAAAAGTCCTTGCGCGACGCCGGGCTGGTTGTTCGCGTCGCCGGTCGTGACCGAGCCGTAGGGCGCGACCGTCGCCGTCTGCACGGGCACGCGCTGTCCGATGTGCGCCGTTGACTTCTCGCCGTCGAAGGCGTGAACCTGCGTCGAGGCGACGAGGCGCGTGTTGTCCTTGCGCTGCAAGGCCGAGAGCGCCGTGGGCGGGACGATGAAGGCCGCGCCCATCGCGGTCGGGATTGCGGAGAGCGCCTGCGTCACGACCTGGCCGCTGCCGCCGACGACGCTCAGACCTTTTTGAATGCCGCCGAGGTTGAGGAGCGAGTCGCCCGTGCCGATCTGGTTGCCGAGCTGCATCAGGTCGTCGCGCGAGACCTCGTAGATGTTCACGTCCATGACGACCTCGGCGCGCTCCTTGTCGATGCTGCGGAGAAGCTCGCCGATGAGTCGGACGTTTTCCGGCGTGTCGCGCACCGTAATCGAGTTGGTTGACTTGTTCGCGGTGATGACGGGCTGGCGTCCCGCTTGAGGAGGTATCGAGGCTGTGATGAGCGTGCGCGCGTCGTTCGGGTCAACGTTGTAGAGATAGAAGGTTCGGAGCACGAGCTGCTGGTACTGAGGGCGCTTGACCTGCTCGGCGACGAGGATGGTGCGGTTCGAGAGTTTTTGGAAGAAGAGTCCCTGCGTGAGGAAGATGTAGTCAACGGCCTGCGCGGCGGTCACGTCTTGGAGATCAACGTCAACGTTGCGCTTGGGGAAGTCGCGGTCGAAGACGACGTTGAGCTTGAGCTGGCGCGCGAGGTACTTGATGAACTGTTGAAGGTCGCCGCTGTACTGGATGGCGTGAAGCTCTTCGCTGCGGGCAGCGGACACCGAGTCGTCCTGCTTCACCTCCGCGCGGCGTGACGCGGCGGGATTGTCCGCGCCCGGCTGGTAAATCGTCGGGGTGAGTCGTGCAGACGTTTCGGGCTTCGCCGGTTCGGACTTGGTCGGGTCGTCCTTTGCAGTCTGAAGTCGGAAGGCGCGCTCCATCATGGAGCGCGCGAGTTCGTTCGACGTGTCGTAGCCGTAGGCGCGGCGGAAGGCGTTGTATGCGCCGACGAAGTCGCCGTGCTCCATCAGCGAAGCGCCCTGCTGGACGAACGCCTGCGAGGCGTTGAAGACGGCACGGCGGTAGTGGAGTTGGTACTCCGAGTTCGCTGGGTCGGCGGCGACGGCGAGCGAGAACTCTTCGGCGGCCTTCTCCCACTGCTGCGCCGCCTCGTACTGAAGTCCCTGCTTGTAGTTCTTCTGACCCTTCGGCGTGAACGCGGCGACGCTGGACGCGAGCAGGCAGACGCAAAGGAGAACAGACGCGATTCTGTAGCGGGAGTGCTGTTGAGTTTTCATGTCGCTCACACGCGGGGCGCGGGATGTTTTCCGAAAGGGAGCGGCGGTGCTATCGTTGACGCCCGCCGCGCTCGCCTTGTGCCGCAGGTTTGAAGTCTTGGCGACGGGGGAATGTCGCCGGTAGGTTCGCTCGACTCGCCAGCGCAAAGGCATTCGCCATTCGTCGCTCAGGTCAAAACTTCTGCTCCTCGCGGAGCAGGATGACTAGATTAAACGACGTTTGACTTAGTTTGTCAAGGCGGATGGGCGCTAAAAACAAAGGATTTTCAACGAAACCTCGCCGGAAAAACAGCGAGTCTTGACCCTGTTTAAACCGACGAATTGTCTTGAAGCCTGCGCTTCATCAGTGGTTCAGTCGAAGAGTCGCCCACGCCAACGAAGATGATAAAGACGCTGCCCGAAGAGGTCGAGGCTTATCGAGACCGCATGTGGAGGCGCGAGCCTGAGTCGCGCGTCGAGACGGCGGTCGAGGCCGAGCGGTTCGTCGAGTCGGTCGGCTTCTGCGCGACGATGACCGACGTGCGGAGGCCCGGCCCTTCGCTCTACATCGCGGTCTGCGGGCGGCGCGACGCGCACATGCCGCGCAACGTGCAGAAAGACCCGGAGAGCAGTCTGACGTGGCGGCTCAAGGACGAGGCGATGCGGCGCGGTCGTGTCTATTACGCGAAGCTCTCGAAGAACCGCTCGACGTTCGTCGCGCCGCGGCTCGTGCCGCACTTCAACGCGCTTTGGGGAGTCGCGCGGCGCGACGAGACGAGGCTGCTTTCGGCGGACGCGCGGGCCGTGCTGAAGGTTCTCCGCAAAGAGTGGGAGACGGCGACGAGCGACCTGCGCTCGGAGTCGAAGATCGAAGACCGCGCGAGGTTCACGCGCGCGCTCGACGACTTGCAGAGAGCCATGAAGGTCATCCCGCAGGAAGTTCTCTACGAACCCTGGTTCACGTACATCTGGACGCTCGGCGAGTCGCGCTTTGCGGAAGAGCTTTCGGCGAAGGTGAAGCGCGCGGACGCGCTGCGCGAACTCGCGCGAGCTTACCTGGTCGGCGCAGGGATGACTCTGCTCGGCGAGCTTGCGAAGGTGACGGGGCTTTCAAGGCCGGAGGCGGGGAAGGGCAATCACGCGCTCGTCAAAGAGGGATTCGCGGAGAGGGTAGAGCAGGGAGTCTATCGCCTCGCGGATTTGGGCGAGCGCATCTCAAAACTGTAGGGGCAGGGCTTGTCCCCGCCCGTCCTTGCTCCTTGCGGGCCGTATATTTCTTGAATGACGCGGGCGGGGACAAGCCCTGCCCCTACAGACATTCGATCAGTGAAATTTGCGCCCGCGCCGACAACGCTCATTCAAGAAACTTGTCCTGTGCTTCGAGGCGGCTCCGTGTTGGCGGGGAGTTCGTCAAGCTCCCTTTCGAGTTCCTCTCTCACTTCCTGTTCGGAGAGCGCAGCGGCGAGGCCGAGAGGGAGGTTGTCGCGCACGGAGCCGAGGCGTTCGAGCGCGAGACGGGTTTCCGTGTGGCTCGCGTCGCGGTCGGCCATTGCCTCGATGATCTCAAGGCGGGCCTCCATCTCGCGGTAATGCTCCGCCGTCTCGCGCTCGATGCCGGCGAGCCGCTCGCGGTCTTTCAGGAGTTCGCGCTCAAGCTCTGCGCGGTTCGCGCCCTGAAGCCGCGCGGCGTTCTTCAAACGTCGCTCGACCGCCGCGGCCTGTCGCCTCGCGCGGTCGGAGACACGCGCGGCGGTCAGGCGCGAGGCCAGAGTCTCGCGGTACGCGTCGGCGAGGAGCGGGTTCTGCGCGTCCAGACGCTTGAGCGCGCGCCTCTGCGCGGCGGGCAACTCCGACGTGAACCACGAAAGCTCGTCCGCCGTGACTCCGTCCGCCGCGAGCCTTTCGCGCAGGCGTCGCTCCCAGAGCTTCCGGTACGCGAAAATCACGAGAGCCGCTGCCAGCCCGAAGACCGAGAAGATGAAGAGCGAGGTGAGCGCGAGGATCATGTACTCGCCCGGATTTTCGGCGGCGCGGAAGAACTGCATGAGGAAGTAGGCGGGCAGCGGCAGCGCGAACGCGAGGAAGACGAACGGCGGCGACCAGCGCAGGAGTCTCGCCTTCCGGCGCTCGCCCGGAGTCATCTTGTTGCCCTGCGCTTTTTTGCTCAACGACGCCCCCGCCGAACTTTTTTCGCGTCTGCACGCATCAAACCTTGAGCGCCGCGGTCTGGCCCTGGCGAAAACCGGCCTGCGCCGAGTCCGACCCGGATACGCTTCAAACTTCCGACAAGTTATAATAGCAGAGCGAGGTGAAGGCGACTGACCGAGGAGGGACGATGAGAAGAGTCGTGGTCGGATTTGCCGCCGTGTTGTCGGCGCTGCTCGTCTGCCCGGCGGGCGCGGGACTCCGCGCGCAGAAGAGAACCGGCGCGGACACGCCCGACCAGAATCGCCGCGACGTTCACTCGGTGACGATTCCCGTCACGGTTCGCCTGCCGGAGAAGGGGCCGCAGGCCGAGGTTCACTACCTCGACGACCTGGCCGTCTTCGAGGACGGCGAGCGACAGGAGATACTCGCGACGCGCGGCGCGGGCCGCTCGCCGATGACGCTCGCGGTGCTGATTCAGGACGACCTTGATTCGTCGGTCAGCAACGAGATCAAGGGCATCGGCGACTTCATCAGGAACCTTCCGCCCGGCTCGCGCGTCATGGTCGGCTACATCCGCTCAGGCTCGCTTCAGGTTCGGCAGAAGTTCACGAGCGACCTCGACCGCGCGGCGAAGGCGCTGCGCATCCCGCTCTCGTCTTCGCTCGAAGCCCCGTACAGCCCCTTCTCGCAGGCGCGCGACGCGGTCAAGCGTTTCGAGTCGCAGCCCGTCGGGCGGCGGGCCGTGCTCATCGTCAGCGACGGCATAGACACTTCGCGCGGACTCGAAAACGCCGCTCCGGCGAATAACCCTGAGCTTCAGCGCGCCATCGAAGAGTCGCAGCGATTGGGCGTCGCCGTCTATTCGATCTACGAGCCGACGGCGGGAGGCACGAACCCGGCGCTCGTCTCGCTCGGTCAAGGCTCGCTCGACCGGCTTTCGGGCGAGACGGGCGGGCGCTCGTTCTTCCACGGCACGGGGCCGCCCGTCAGCATAGACAGGTTCCTGCACGACGTTGACACGTACCTGTCAAGGCAGTTCGCGCTGACCTACCTCTCGACGCACGCGGGCAAGGGCTTTCACAAGGTGCGCGTCGTCGCAGACCTCGGTGACGGCCAGATTTACTACCCGACCGGCTACACGCGCTAGAGATTTCAAAAGACGAAAGGCCGGCACATTCGCCACGACGCCCATCAGTCGAGGTGAATGATGCCGGCCTTTAAACTTGTTCCGGCTGGCGCGGAGACTGCGCCGCGGCTATCTCACGTCCGACGCGTCCGCCGTCTGCCAGCGGCTCGGCGAAGGGGCCATCAGGCTGACGAGTTCGCGCAGCGCTTCGAGGTGGTTGTTCGTCAGCGCGACCTCGACCCCGCCGACACGCGCGACGACCGTCCGCGCGTGCGTCAGCGCCGCGGCGTCGGCGTAGGCGAGCGTCATCCTCGCCGAGTCCTGCACGCCGTTGCCGTCGGGCCGTGACTTGTAGCTCACGCTGCGGCTCAGGGTGTGCGGCTGCCCGTCGAGAACCAGGACTAAATCCTGACTGCCTTGGAGTCTCGCCGCCGGGTTCGCCGAGACGAGAATCAGGTCGAGCGACGGAGCGCCGCCGCGTCGAGGGTCTTGGTGCATGAATGTCGCCGCGAGGTAGAAGGTCTCGACGCCGTTGCCGACGGGCGTCGGGTGTTCGAGCGTCGTGCGCATCCCGCCGGCCCTGCCGTCAAGCGTCGTGACGATCTGGCCGTCGTGATGGAAAGGCGAAGGCGGCGGCTTCGGACACATCCGCTTTTGCGCGAGAGCAGCCGTCGTCGGGAGGGAGAGCAGGAGAATTGCAATCAGCAGTCGGGAACGTGAACGCATAGGGGATTCCTCTTAAAATTCCAAACTCGAAAAATGGGACGAAAGAGATGAGGCCGAGGGGGACGGACGACCCTGCCGCGGGCGGCAGACCCACGCGGGTGGAGCTTTCGTGCAGCTTCGCGCTCAGGTTCATCCGTTTAAATCAGAATTCAGAAGGACGGGAAGATCGCTTCGCCCCGCGCTACCGGCGCGTGCGAGATGTGCGGGAGACTAACATCAAACGCAAACTTTTTCCAGACCTTCCGCGGAGAAAATCGAACGACGTGCGGAGTTTTTTCGGTCGCCCTCAAAATCCGAGGCTGAGTGGTGAGTCGCCGCGGGAGAGTCCGAAGCCGGAGGGCGTCCGAAGGGGCGCGCCCCGCGCCGGGACGCTAAAAAAATATAGAACATCGCGGCGCGACTTGTCATTGCAATTTTTCGCCAAAGAAGTTGCGGCGACGGCGGGGCGGAACTCTAACGCAGATTCGCGACGACCTGTTCGATGGCCGCGTGCGTGACGCGCAGGAAGGACGGCTGCGTGACGGCGAGCGCGAAGGCCGCGCAGAGTCCGAGCCGGAGCGCCCAGACCGCGAGCCTTTCGGCGCGCGTGTGCGTGAGCAGCCGCGCGCGGTCGTCCGGCGTCGCGAGCCGCAAAAGATTTCGGACGCGGCGCGAGAGGCTGTCCTCGTCTTCGCCGAGCAGGTGTGCGCCCGCGGGCATCAGCGGCCTCGCGCCCGCGGGAATCAGACGCGAGATTTTGATGATCGCCGACGCGAGGTCGAGCGCGGCGTTCGGACTCTCCGCCGCCGCGGACTCGTCGGCGGCAAGCTCGCAGTCGCCGATCCAGGCCCGCGTGAGCGTCCGACCGAGCGGCGCGAAGAGCAGCGCGTCTTGGCTCGCCTGGAGCGCGGCGCGCTTGAAGTTGTCGCGCGACCTGACGTGACTGCGCTCGTGCGCGAGGGCCGCGGCGATCTCGTCGGCGCTGAGCGCGTCGAAGACCTGCGACGCGATGAAGAGTCGCGGCCTGAAGACGCCGACGACGGCGATCACGGGAAACCTGTGCCGGATTCTGTAAGCCGGGAGCGAGACGCCTTCGACCTCGATCAACTCCGCGCGTCGCTGCCACTCGCGCGCGAGCCTTCGCGTCGCGAGCATCGTGCCCGCGACGCGCCAGACCGCGAGGAGAAGCCCCGCGGCTGAGGCGGCGGCGATCAGGAGGAGCTTGAGTCCGGCGGTCTCTTTGGTGTTCGCAGGCTCCGTGAGGACGTAAGCGGGGACGAGCAGCGCGAACGCGAACGCGGCGGCGAGCGCGGGCGGGAAGACGCGCAGCGCGAAGATGAAGTGCGCCCTCGTCTCCGCCCTCCACCGCGAGGCGCGGGGCCTGACCGCGCGCCAGGCGACATCGGCCACGAGCGAGGCCAGCGCGTTGAGCGCGAGCAGCGCGGCGAGCGCGAGACTGATTCCGATCAATTCGTACACGGCTCACTCCGCGGCGTTCATCTCGCGCTTCTTCTCCTCCACGAGACGCTGGAGGTCGTCGAGCAGCGCGCGGTCGTGCTCGCCGACGGCCTCGACGATGCAGGCGAGCAGCGGCTCCGCCCCGCCCTTCGTCCGGTCGAGAAGTCCGCCCAAAACGTCCTCGGCCACGCCGCGCTCGAACTCCTCGCGCGACACGCGCGGCGTGTAGAAGTAGGCCCGCCCCTCCTTCTCTCGTTCGAGCAGCCCCTTCTTGAAGAGGCGGTCGAGGGTCGTCATCCAGGTCGTGTAGGCCGTGCGCTCGTCGTGCGCGTGGAAGAGGTCGCTCACGCTCGCGCGACCGCGCGCCCACATCTCCTCCATCACGGCCCGTTCGAGCTTGCCGAGCGTGAAGCCGACGACCTCGCGCGGCTTTCTGTAACCGAAAAGGGTGAATCCTGGTATTTTCATCTCTGATTTTCAGCCCGTGCTGAGACAGTTCGGAAGACGATGATTAGTTCCCGCAAGTCCGGCGAGAAATTGATGGGCGGCTAGAGGGTCTCGAACCCTCGACCTCGTGATCCACAGTCACGCGCTCTAACCAACTGAGCTATAGCCGCCGCAGAACGAAGGCCTAACAGTGAAGCTATACTATCAACCGTTCAAGACAGTGACAAGTGATGCGGCGGGCGCGGGCGCGGGCGGAAAAGATGGAAAGAGATTGCCCCCGGCTGGACTCGAACCAGCGGCCCTCTGCTTAGAAGGCAGATGCTCTATCCACTGAGCTACGGGGGCGCAGCAGCGAAGCGCTGGAGGATGTTAGCACGCGGGAATTTTTTCAGAAACCTGCCGCAAAATTAACGCCGCCAGTTTTGAAGCCGGCGGCGTGTGCCCACTGAAGAAAGAGTCGAGTCCGCCCGCTCAGGCGGCGTTGTTGAAGGTCTCGGCGAAGACGCGGCGACCGTTCAGGGCGTCGTCAATGATCTCGCGCACCGCCGCGACATCGGGGTTCACGTCCATGCGGTCGCAGGCACGCAGGTGGCGCGCGATGCCCTCGGTCGCGATCTCAAGGGTCGTGCCCATCAGCTTCGAGTAGCGACGCGCCTGAATGTGGTCAATCATCTTCAGCCGTTCTGCAAGCGGAAATGTCTCACTAGCGATCACGATTCGTCTGCTCCTTATTTAGCCGGCCCCCGGAAATATTTTCGTCGGAAGCCTTAGTATTAGTGACAATTTAGATGCATCCGGGAATTCAAGGGATGCGAACCCGTTGCAATCCCGAAATTTTTACGCAAACCCGCCCCCGCTGTTCGTTAGCACCACTCACTGCTTGGATAGTAGGTGGCTGGAAAAAACGGCATTCTACACGGATTTCGAGTTAAATGCCAGAAGTTTTTTCGCTGGGCTTTGAAGGCTGCGGGTGACGGGCTTTTTCAGGCGCGAGGATTTCGGCGCGGCGGGGGAAAGTTGTTGAAAATAAAGATTCTGTTTTTGCGGAGTGTGATTCCGAGGGTAAGCCAGCGCCGGATTTCAAAGTCAAAAAAAGTCCCTTTGAAATCCGGCGGCGGCCAGTTTCGCGAATCTGAGTAGGGCGAGATCGGGAAACGCTTGTTACTTCTTGGGGACGACAGAGTCCTTCATGCCCTTGCTCAAACGGAATTTGAGCGCGGTCTTCGCGGGAATCTGAATCGTCTCGCCCGTCTGAGGGTTGCGGCCTTCGCGCGCCTTTCGCTCCGAGAGAACCATTTTACCGAAGCCGGGGAGGACGAACTCGCCGTTGCTCTTGACTTCGCGTGCCGCGAGACCGGCCAGCTCCTCGAAGAGTTCTTTCACCTGCGCGCGTTTCATATCGTACTTCTCGGCGAAGTGGTTGATCACTTCGGACTGGGACATTCGTTTCTTGCCTGCTTTCGTCGCCATGGGATGGTGCAGTACCTCCTGAAAATTCGGGAAGAAATCAAAAAGCTTGCGTCAGGACATATATCACACAGCACGGCCTTGCGTCTCGAAAAATCGGCACTTTTTAGCCTTTTTCCGAAATATTTTTGCTTTGGCTGCGAACGAGCCGCGCCGCGCCCTTCAACTTGACCGCAAAACCGGGACAGCCGCCGCGCGTCCGTGCGGGCTATGTTTAAGTTTATATAGGATGACAAAACAAAATTCGCGAATCAAAATTCAGGCGGCATCGCCACTCGACGGATAAATAATCCGCCGGCCTCACGGCACGGCATCTGCCTCCACTCACCCCAGAAGCTCATTTAGCTCCCCCATCGCGCTGCGGTGGTACAAAGTGCCTTGGCATTATGCCCGGCGAGCGTAGCCCTTTGCCCGACCCGTCCCGACATACAGGGCATCGCGAGTGGACGATCATCTCAGCCGCCTTGAATGTTGAAGGCTGATTTTGATTCTTCAGAGCATGCCGGGCAGCGTTTCGGCGGGGCTTTTCGTGATACGAGGTGCGAACTTGTCAGATATTAAGGCCGAGCCGACGGTTTTATGCGTCAACGACGACTTCACGCAGTTGGAACTGCTGGAGTTTCAGTTGCGCCACGCCGGCTACCGTGTCTTCAAGGCTTTCGACGGATTCGAAGCCGTCGAGGTCGCGAAGCGCGAGCGGCCCGACCTGATCGTCAGCGACGTGACGATGCCGCGCTGCGACGGGATCGAGATGTGCCGCGCCCTGCGCGCCGACCCCGAACTCTCCGGCACGCCCGTCATGCTCGTCAGCGGATTACGGAAGGACACGGAGAGCGTCGTCGAAGGTCTGCGCGCGGGGGCCGACGAGTACCTTGAAACGCCCTACAATCCGATGCGCCTGATCGCGCTCGCGGCCCGCCTCGTCGAGCGCAGGTACAGGGAGGCCGCGGCGGAGGATGCCAACCAGCGCGCGATACAGGAATACGAGCGGCTGCTCGAACGCATCGCGGCGCTCGCGCAGTCGCTCGGCACTTCACGCGACCTGAAGACAGTCCACCGCGCGGTCAAAGACTTCTCGCTCGCCTCGACGCCGTGCGACTCGGTTTTCTTCTCGCACTACGACGAGGCTCGCGGGACGCGGGCGGCGACCTACGTCTGGACGGGCGGCGTCGAGGCGGACGTGTCGTCGCTGCCGACGCTGGAGGTCAAAGACAGTCCGCACTGCGTCGCGGTCAGGACGGGCCAGGTCGTCTTCGCCCACGACCTCCAAACTTCCGTCGCCGAAAAGCCGGACTCGGAGGTCGGGGCGGCGTCAGACCAGCGCCCGCCGTCGTCGGCCCTCGTCGTCCCGATGATCGTCATGGGGCGCGTCATCGGCGCAATCGAGTTGCGGTGTCTCAAGCCCGCGGCCTTCCGCCACGAGCACGCGACGGCGATGCGGATGGCCGCGAACCTCGCCGCGGTCGCCATCGAGAACGTCCGTCTGCTCGGACAGGAGCACGAGCGCGAGGCGCAGCTCCGCCAGTCGCAGAAGATGGAGTCGGTCGGTCGTCTCGCCGGGGGGGTGGCGCACGACTTCAACAATCTGCTCGTCGCCATCAACGGGTACAGCGACCTGACGATGCGCCGCTTGCCCGAAGGCGACCCGCTGCGGCGCAACATCGAGGAGATAAGAAAGGCCGGCGAGCGCGCGGCGGCTCTGACGCGACAGTTGCTCGCCTTCTCGCGCAAGCAGGTCATGCAGCCGAAGGTTCTCTGCGTCAACGACGTTGTGGCGGACATGGACAAGATGCTGCGGCGCGTCATCGGCGAGGACATCGAGTTGACGGCGAAGCTCGACCCCGAACTCGGCTACGTCAAGGCCGACCCGAACATGCTCGAACAGGTCATCCTCAACCTCTGCGTCAACTCGCGCGACGCGATGCCGAGCGGCGGTCGCCTGACCGTCGAGACCTCGAACGTCATGCTCGACGACGAGTACGTCGGGCTGCACGTCAGCGTCCGGCCCGGCGCTTACGTCACGCTCGCCGTCTCCGACACGGGCGTCGGCATGGACGAGGAGACGCGGCAGCGCATCTTCGAGCCGTTCTTCACGACGAAGGAGAAGGGGAAGGGCACGGGCCTCGGACTCTCGACCGTGTACGGCGTCGTGCAGCAGTCGGGCGGTCACGTCTGGGTCTATTCCGAAGTCGGGCACGGGACGACGTTCCGGGTCTATCTGCCGCGCGTTGACGCGGTCGCGAAGGAGACGGCTTCCGAGCCTGCCGCGACGGCGCTGTACGCGGGCACCGAGAAGATTCTTCTCGTCGAGGACGACGACATGGTTCGGCTCGTGGCGCGGGAGATAATCTCTTCGAGCGGCTACACAGTGCTTGAGGCCACGAGGATGAGCGAGGCCGTGCGCCACTGCGCGGAGAACTCGGACATCGCGCTCCTTCTGACCGACGTGGTGATGCCGCGCATCAACGGCAAGGAGTTGTCCGAGCGGCTGACGAAGATGCTCCCGCGGATGCGCGTGCTCTTCATGTCGGGCTACACGGAGACGGTCGTGCACGACGGCGTGCTTGAGCAGGGGCTGAACTTCATCCAAAAGCCTTTCACGCCGTCGTCGCTCCTGCGCAAGATTCGCGAAGTGCTGGACGGCGGGCAGCCGCGTGGGCGTCACGCCGACAAGTCCGCAGCCGGACGCCAGAGCTGAGCGGCGCGGACGGCTCGACTCGCGCACGGCGGCGGCGGCTCACGATCTCACGGAGGTGAAGGTAGTTGACGACGAAACAGGCACAGCTCAACGCGCTCGTCATTGACGACGAGGAGCAGGTACGCAGCTTCATCGGACTCGTCCTGAGCAGCGAGGGCTGGGAGGTGTGCGAGGCCGAGTCCGCCGAGCGCGCCTACGAGATGCTTCACGAGCGCGACTGGTCGCTCGTCCTCTGCGACGTTCTGCTCGGCGGCGAGAGCGGCTTCAGCGTCCTCAAGCGCTTCCGCGAGGAGCTGCCGGAAAAGCAGGTCGTCCTGATGACGGGGCGCGGGTCGGCGCTCGACGCGCTCGACGCGACGGCGCTCGGCGCGTTCGACTACCTGCTCAAGCCCTTCGGCGTTGACGAGCTTCAGTCGCTGATGCGCGCCGCGCGCGAGCGTCTCGCCGAGCGGCCCTCGCGGCGCTCCGACTCGCAGCGCAAAGACTCTTCCGCCTACTCCAAAGACCTCGAACTCGTCGGGCGCAGCGAGGCCTTCATCGAGGTGATGAAGCAGGTCGGTCGCGTCGCCGCCACGAACCTGCCCGTGCTCGTCACCGGCGAGAGCGGCACCGGCAAGGAGGTCGTCGCGCGCGCGCTCCACCGCCGCAGCCGCCGCGCGCAGCGCCCGTTCGTCGCCGTCAACTGCGGCGCGATACCGGCGGAACTCATCGAGTCGGAACTCTTCGGCCACGTCCGCGGCTCGTTCACGGGCGCGCACGCGGATCGCGCCGGACTCTTCGAGGAGGCCGACGGCGGCACGGTCTTCCTCGACGAGATAACCGAGACGACCCCGGCCTTTCAGGTGAAGCTGCTGCGCGTGTTGCAGGAGGGCGAGATTCGCCGCGTCGGCTCGAACCGGACGCAGCGAGTTGACGTGCGCGTCGTCACCGCGTCGAACCGCGACGTTGAGGCGGAGGTCGAGGCCGGGCGCTTCCGGCAGGATTTATTCTACCGCCTCAACGCCGTGACGATTCGACTGCCGCCCCTGCGCGAGCGGCGCGAAGACGTGATGCCGCTCGCGAGAAGTTTCGCCGGGCGCGTCTGGTCTGCGAACCCTGCGGCGAGCTTTTCGCCGGAGTCGGCGCAACTGCTCGAACAGTACCCGTGGCCCGGCAACGTGCGCGAGCTTGAGAACGCGGTCGTGCGCGCAGTGGCTTTGTGCGGCAACGTCGTGCGGCCCGAAGACCTGCCGGATCGCGTGCGAAATTACAGGGCGCAGCAGGCGGAGGCGTCGCCAGCCGAGCCGCACCTCCCGGCTGCGGGCGAGGAGTGGCCGCCGCTCTCCGAGATCGAAGGGCGCTACGTCGCACGCGTGCTGGCGCACACGGGCGGCAACAAGCAGGCCGCCTCGCGCATCCTCGGCGTTGACCGCAAGACCCTTGAGCGCATGGTCAAGCGCAACAACATCACGCTTCAGAAATGAAATGATGAATGATAAGTGATGAGTGATGAATGAAAGGCGAGGCTTTCAATTCATCACTCCTCATTCCGCATTCCTCATTTCTTCTCAGAGTCTCGCGCGCTCGAAGACCTTGCCCATCGTGAGGGCGTTCCAGGGCTTCGGGACGAAGAACTCGGCGACGCCCGCCGCGATCTCGCCCATCAACTCCCCGACGAAGGCGCTGCCCGTGAGCATGACGCGGAAGCTTTCGGGGTGCGTCCGCGCCGTCTCGCGGAGGAAGGCCGTACCGCTTATCTCCGGCATCGAGAGGTCGCTGATGATCACGTCGAAGGCGGATTCGTCGAGCGCGCGCCGCGCCTCCGCGAGCGTCGCAGCCGTCGTCACGTCGTGGTCGCGCGCGAACATCTCGCGGAAAACTTCGAGGCAGGCCGGATCGTCGTCGAAGTAAAGTATCGAAAGCTTCTGTTTGTCGCTCATCCGCACCCTCCGAAACTCAGGGTTCGAGTCGCCCCCGCCCACGTCTCGACCGCAAACACTGTACCGGCGTGGCGACGCGCCGCTGGCGCGCGAATCGTGCGCCAGACGTGGCACGTGCGGTGCAGAAGTGTGCGGGACGCGACGCAGTTTATCTCGTGTCGGCGTCGGTCGCGGGGCGATTCGGGCGGGCGTTAGTCCCAGCGCGCGTCCCATTCTGCCGCGCGCGCCTCGCCTGAAGAGAGACGCGGAGCATTCGTCGCGGGACAAAATTTCGGCCCGGTTAAATCCGGCGCATTCGGGGGGCAAAATGTTTGAGCCGCGTGAGGGCAAGCCTCGCATCCTTTTGGTTGACGACGAGCCGGAGGTCAGACGCCTCCTCGTCGATCTGCTTCTCAACGACTACGACTGCGTGCAGGCTCGCTCGGCTGAGGAGGCGCTGAAGGCGCTCGAAGGCAGTCGGTTCGACCTCGTGCTGAGCGACATACAGATGGGCGGCATGAGCGGGCTTGAGATGGTTCCGCGCGCCCTCGCCCTCGCGCCCGAAACGGTCGTCGTCATGGTCAGCGGCGTCTCGACCATCGAGAGCGCCATCGAGGCGATGCGCGCCGGCGCGTTCGACTACGTCGTCAAGCCCTTCCGCCTCGAACACGTCGAGATTGCCGTCCGCCGCGCGCTCGAACACCGCGAACTCCGCCTCGCCAAGAACGCATACGAGAACCACCTCGAAGAACTCGTCCGCCAGCGCACCGCCGAACTCGGCGAGACGCTCGCCTCGCTCGAAGACGCGTACCGCTCGACCCTGAAGGCGCTGACGGCGGCGCTCGACAAGCGCGACTCCGAGACGAGCGGGCATTCGGAGCGCGTCGTCAACTTCAGCCTCCGGCTGGGGCGCGAGATGGGCCTCGGCGAAGAGCAACTGACCTCGCTCGAATTCGGCTCGCTCCTGCACGACATCGGGAAGATCGGCGTGCCCGACGCCATCCTGCGCAAGCCCGCCGC